>JASGCW010000003.1 GCA_030053945.1 Limnohabitans sp. | reverse complement strand
TATAATCTATATTTTGCTGATATACAAGGTTTTATTTAATTATGAATGAGCCTACAAAATTAAACTACTCCTCAAAATCCACATTTGTAGGTTTTTCAGGTAATTTTTTTTCGGTTGTATCATCTGTCATATCTCCCAGAATTTCAATAGAAATTCTATCAAAATATACTTCACCAGTACCATTAAGCAATACACCATAATTTAAAGTACTACTCTCTTTGGGTACGTTTAAAATTATTTCACATTTAGTCCAATCTGTATCTCCTTTTAGTGGACGATCATGCATATTATCAAAACTTAGATACTTCCCTCCAAATTTTGAATCTACTCGTAGCCACATTCCTGACCAATTTACAACATTTTCAGTTTTTATGTATCCAGTCATTTTTACTCTTTTGCCTAAATACAATTTTGCATCGCAATGCTGCATCAATGTTCCAAAACCTTGAATATTATCTTCGATAGACTTAATATAAGCACATTTTTTTCCTGTCTTACTTTTAGAACTATTTAGCCCAGTTTCATAACTTTTTGACTTACTCCCTGTCTTAAACCAACCATTTATACTTTGTGCTTGACTTTCATTCTTTGTAAAAAGCACAGCTAGTACAATTAAAAAAATAGATAATACTGATAATTTTTTCATTGTGTTTTTCTTTAAATTAAATAAATCTTTTAACCAACTTGCAACGGATGACGTCTTTTCTATTACAAGTGTAGATTTTGAATTATAAAAATCATACTCCAGAACTGAAAAAATGGTTTTTACTGTAAAACTTCTCGGAGTTACTTCTGCTAATTCAATACGCTGAATTGTTCTTAAACTAACATTACATAATTCTGCCAGCTCACTTTGTGTGAGTCCTTTTGAAAGCCTAAGCTCTAAAACTTTTTTTCCTAATTCTGGTTGATTCATAATTCAAAATTGTACTGCAAGAATAATGGCTAATCTAAAAAGCACAAAAAAATCAAGAAGTTTTAAATACGACATTCTAACGACATCAATACAACCAATTGACAATCAACTACTTTACCAATAAATCTTTCAAAGAAACAGAAGTCCCATTATAAATATTTATATCTACAGGGCTTTGAATTCCTTTTACTTTTCCATTTTCAGAGAGTTGCCAGATAGCCCATTCATCGTCTATATCTTTATAAAAAGCAGTGTAATTTGCAATCCAGAAAGGATAGTCTTCAAAATCGTCTTTTAGAAAATCTTCATAATAGCTTTCACTACTATAAATTATTGGTTTTACTCCATAATGCTTTTCTACTGCTTCTAACCAACGATGCAATCCTACCTTAAGTCTTTCTATCGATTGTGTTTTAGGCAATTTTTCTATATCTAAAACTGGTGGGAAATCTCCTTCTACAAGAGTAACTTGTTGTATAAAATTTTGAGCTTGTTCTAAAGAATTTTCATTGGGTCTGTAATAATGATATGCTCCACAAATAAATTTCTTTTCCTTAGCTTTTTTCCAATATTTTTTGAATTTTTTATCTGCTCTTTCGTTCCCAACTGAAGCTCTTAAAAAAACAAATTCAATAGGATAACCTCCTTCAATTTCTTTAACTTCATCCCAATCAATTTTATCCTGATATTCAGAAACATCAATTCCAAATGACTTTTCAATATGAGCATCTAAAACCTTATCTATAGGCATAGAGCGTGCTTCTGTATAAATAATTTTATCTGTCGTAAATCCTAAATAGCGAGCAAAAATCTTTTTTTGGCTGTACAAAAAAACACAAACCAACATAATCATTATTAGTTTAAAAAATAATGAGCTGGAAAAAAAAGATGTTTTATTAGCTGCTTTCTTATTTCTGCCAGTTTGAATTTTACTATTTCCTTTTTGAGTTTTACCCCTTGATGCCATCTATTCTTTTTTTAAAAAGAAATTCTGAATTACGGAAAGTAATACATAAAAAATAATTATCAAACAAACTCCCAAATATCGAAACACTAACAATAAAATTAATGAAACTATCAAAAAGAAAATCTGAAGTGCATTTTTCTGAAAAGAAAAATTTTTAATTTTTAATGAAAATAATGGGATTTCTGCATTCATAACATAAGCACTTAAAAAAGTAATTATTAAAAGCACTCTAATACATTGCAAGTTAGAAGCAATAAAATCAATTCCAGAATAATTTAAAACCAAAGGTAAACTAATCACAAACAAAGTATTTGCTGGAGTTGGCAACCCAATAAAAGAATCGGTTTGTCGAGTATCTATATTAAAATTTGCTAGTCTAAAACAGGCACCTAAAGTAATTACAAAACCTAAAAAAGGCACAAAACAAGCAACAGAATCACAAGTATTAAAATTTACTGCTTCTTCCCCATAAGCATTCATCATTAGCTGAAACATAGTATAACCTGGTACTACTCCGCTAGTAACCATATCTGCTAATGAATCTAATTGAACTCCTAAAGGACCAGAAACTTTGAAAAGTCTAGCAAAAAATCCATCAAAAAAATCAAAGAAAATACCCAAGCATACAAAAAAGAATGACATTTCAAATTCTTTTTGAGCTACAAAAACAAGTGCAACACACCCACATAGCAGATTAATAAGAGTAATTATATTAGGAATATGTTTTTTGATTTCCATTAGCAATACCAATTTTATTTTTTAAAAAGCAAATGTAACACAATAACTTTATAAGTTGTTGAGTTTATTATATCAGATTTTTATTTAATATTTGTATTAAAATTTATTTGATTTGAAAAAGATTTTATTCTGCATATTTATTCTTACAGTTACTGGGGTAAATGCACAAACAGTTCGTAAATATTCTAACGAGTTTATGAACATTGGAGTTGATGCACGCGCTTTTGGAATGGCAAATGCTATGACTTCTCACACAGGAGATGTTAATTCGACCTATTGGAATCCTTCTGGAATTTTAAAAATAAAAAACAGTGAGGCATCCTTTATGCACGCCAGCTATTTTGCAAATATTGCTCAATATGATTATTTAGCTTATGCACAAAAAATTGATTCTACAAGTGCCTGGGGAGCTTCAATTATTCGTTTTGGAGTAGATAACATCCTTAATACTACCGAATTAATTGATGCTAATGGCCAAATAAACTACAATCGTATTAGTACTTTTTCGGCAGCTGATTATGGTGTGACTTTTTCTTATGCCCGCAAAACAAAAATTGAAGGTCTGCAATATGGTGCAAATGCCAAAGTAATTAGAAGGATTATTGGAAAATTCGCAACTTCATGGGGGTTTGGTTTTGATTTAGGAGCACAATACAATTATAAAAAATGGCAATTCGGAGCTATGTTTCGAGATATTACCACTACCTACAATATTTGGAATATAAATGAGGCTGAATTCCAAAAAATTAAGGATGCACAAACACAAACTCCTTTACAAAATCAGGACTTACCTGAAAGTACAGAAATCACTTTGCCAAAAGTCCAATTAGGGATAGCAAGAAAATTTGAATTTAAAAACAATTTAAGTTTATTAGCTTCCACTAATTTCAATATGCAATTTGAAAGAACAAACGATATTGTTTCTAGCAAAGCCTTAAGTATATCTCCCGCAGTTGGTTTTGAACTAGGATACAACAATTTAGCATTTTTACGTACAGGTGTTGGAAATTTTCAAAATACTTTACAAATAGATGGATCTAAAACTGTTGGTTTCCAACCTAATCTAGGTCTTGGTTTTCATTACAAAGGAATTTCTATAGACTATGCATTGACCGATTTAGGAAACCAAAGTGCTGCTTTATATTCTAATGTTTTTTCAGTAAAAGTGGATTTATCTATTTTTAAATAGAAATTTGGAATGCTTAAAAAATTATTTCTTCTAATCTTTTTATCTGAGTCATTATTTGGTTTAAGTCAAATTCCTTCGATTTCAGAAAGCACAAAATTTAGTATAGTCACAGTAGATATTTCTACTGAAGTCCATACCCTTTATGGACATACCGCTTTACGTGTTAAAGATCTAACTACAAATATTGATGTAGTTTACAACTATGGAATGTTTGATTTTAGAACAGAAAATTTTCTCTTAAAATTTGTAAAAGGTGATTTACAATATTATGCTGCTGTGTACCCATATAGTGATTTTGAATATGGTTATAAGGAAGAAAATCGCTCTTATTACGAACAAGAATTAAATCTATCGCTAACTGAAAAGCAAGAGTTATTCAATAAACTAAATAACTCTGTATTTACAGAAGACAAATTTTACACCTATAAATTTATAGATAGAAATTGCACCACAAAAGTAATTGACATTGTTAATTCGGTACTTAAAGATAGTCCCATAAAAAACACATTACATAAAGAAGATAGTTATCGCGATATACTTTTCGATTATCAAAAAAATCATTTTTACCTAAATCTAGGCATTAATATTATTTTTGGACATCGACCAGACGAACAGGCTTCTGTATTATTTCTTCCTTTAGATTTGATGGAGGTTTTAAAAAACACTAAACATCAAGGAAAATTATTGGCAGAAAAACCAATAAATTCTTTTATTGCTCCAAAAGTAGATGAACCATTTCATTTTTTTGACAGTATTTATTCATTAATAGTAATTCTTTCTGTTTTTGTTATTATAAATAAAAGATGGTCTAATGTAATATATTTTAGTCTTTTTGGATTAATAGGGATGTTTTTTTGTTTAGTTGGTTTCTATTCTTTACATAGAGAAGTTTTATGGAATTACAATGTTCTTCTTTTTAGTCCACTGTATTTAGCTTTAGTATATTTCCTTATAAAAAACAAGACAATTTGGGTTAAAAAAATAAGTTTGATAAGTTTACTTCTTATTGCTTGCTATGTTTTATATATGTTTAACAAAGCACATTTAATTATAGTAATGCCTATAATTTTGACTACAAGTATTCAATTATTTAGGCTTTATATAAAGAAATAATGTTACTGTCCCCTGTAAAACAAAATTGTACTTAGTGTTTTTACTGCAATACTCAAATCTAAAAAAACACTTCTATGTTTAATATAATATAAATCATACTGCAATTTTATAAGACTATCTTCAAGATTTTCTCCATAAGAATAATTTACCTGTGCCCAACCTGTAAGACCAGGTTTAATAATATGACGTGTCTCATAAAAAGGCATAATTTCAGCTATCTTATCAACAAAAATTGGTCTTTCAGGTCTAGGTCCTATAATTCCCATATCTCCTATAAGAACATTAATAAATTGCGGCACTTCGTCTAGCCTAGATTTTCTTAAAAATTTTCCAAAAAAAGTTACTCTATTATCGTTTGTCGATGCAAAAACGGCTCCATTTTTCTCAGCATCTACTATCATAGACCTCAATTTGTATATTTTAAAATTGACACCATTTTTCCCTACCCGCTCCTGAGTATAAAATAATGGCCCTCTGTTTCCAATTAAGTTTCCTAAAAAAATAAAAGGAAGAATCATTAAACCAATAAAAAGCCCTATTAATGCTAACAGTATTTCAAAAAAACGAACTACCAAAAGGTATAACTTATTATTATTACTCCTTGAAAAAGGGAAATATCTGTAAAAATCTCTCGAAATATATTGTACTGGTATCCGTTGAGTCAAGCTTTCATATACTTGTGTATATTCTCTTATTATAATTCCTCCCTCTAATAACTTTATTAGTTTATTATGCAACTCTACAGTAAGTCCTTGAGTATTGTGTGAAGCAATAACTATTTCTGATATAGATGAATTATTTAAAAAATTATCAATCAATGTTGAGTCTATTTCTCTTTTCTTTTTCAAGTAAAACACTTCTAACGAATCACTTTCTATATCAATATATCCCAAAATCTTAAAATGTGGATCAGCTTTTTGCAAACTACCTATTAACTCCTGCAAATCATTCAAATCACAAACAAGAATAGCATTCTTAACAAATCTGGTAGATGCAAAAAACATCACATATAATATTCTCCAAGATAAAAGAGCTAAAATAACCGCTAAATAAAATAACATAATTTCATATCTCTTTTGTGGCAAAAAAGGTGTAAAAAAAGGTGTTAGTAAATAGAAAAGTACCGTTGTAGAGCCTGCTAAGAGAACGCTTTTTGTAATCTGAAATTGATTACTAGCTACTTGAAGGTTATACATTTCAAATATAGTTCCGAAAAACATCAAATAACTTGATAAAATAAATGTCCAAACAAAATTATCCTTCGAAATTTTAAAATAATCAAATTCTAAAAACTGACTCAATAAATACAACAAAAATAACACCGAGAAAATATCTATAACCCGTAATAAAATTTTCCTTTCAGAAATTTCAAAATGTATTTTTTTATTATGCTGCATTATTATTGTTTACAATTTCTTTAGGTTTCTCAACACCGTAAACATACAAAAGTGTTAGGGCATATACAAATGCTGGCGCAGCTAATCGCATAGCAGCATGGTTAATGGTTAGTAACCAAAAAACATAAAATGATAGTAAATAAATATGATATCTATTATTAATATAGAGAGCTAAAGGTGTAATTAACAATATTAGTAATGATGCTACCCCTAATGTCCCATGCTCAGCTAATGTTCTAGTTATCTCACTATGTGAAGCAATAGATGTACCTAAATCGTTAACCCTATCTTCTTTAGCTTTTCCTACACCAACACCAAAAAGTGGATTCTCTAAAAAGATTTTGATTTCGTTTTCCATAATTTCTTCTCTTCCAGAAAGCCTACTTTGCTTTATTCTTCCTGCTGCATCTTGATTCGAGTATCTCTTATCAATAAGTCCATTGGTTTGAAATGAACTATAACCCCATATCAAAACAAATGCTATAAATGAACCAATTATTGTCCATATAATTTTGACTTTGGCTGAGCTTTTAGTCACTCTAAAAAGAACAATCAGCAAAAGAACAATCATAATTACTGAACAAATCATTCCTCCTCTAGAAAAAGTAACAATGCCTCTAAAAGCAATAAACATTAACAAAACAACATTCAATATCATTATTTTTTTTGATTTGGAATAAAAAATCACTCTAATGAAAATCAAAAAAAGTCCAAGCCCTAAAATAGTTGATACTTGATTAGGACCAAATCCTCCGGAAGTTTCAAAATTAGAATTAGTATCTGTAACTACGGTACGAATATTTGGGGTATAAAAAAACATATAAGTCACAGTCGTGATTATAGGTAACAGAATTGATAAAAGTATGTTCTCTATTTGTTTAAGTGAAATTTTCCTTTGGTAACAATACACAGAAGAAACACCTAAACAAATTGGTCCTGAGATATTAAATCCTAAAGATTTTCTTATGCTTGATTCAAGGTTTAAGACTTCTGTTGCATAAATAACACCTGGGAGTAGTAAGAATAAAAAAATCCAATAAGGAATCGAGTTTTTTGAAAATCCAGAAAAATAAATCCCTATAAGCATAAAAATAGTTATGGAATATTTAGCTATTTCATACCCTAAAGCACCTCCAGTCATCCTTAATAATACTTCACTACCTACTACATATCCACAAATATATAACACTTGATTTTCTTTATCCTGAGAATAAAGTAATATCAGAAGTCCTAATGATAGGATAGCATATTGATAAGGAATAGAAATTTTTGAATTCAAAAAAATTAAAAAACCTAATACAACATGAATGAGTACTAATCCGATATATGTAAGATACTTTTTTTGCATTACTTCAGATACAAATTAATCAATTTTTTGATTACTACTTCTTCCGAATAATTAGTCAGAACCAAATCATTTAAATTAACAGACAAACTTTTCCTTAAATCATTATCATTCATCAGTTTTTTAATGTTAAATGCTAACTCATCAATTTGATTTGGGGCAAAAAGTAAACCTGTCACCTCGTTTTGAATAATTTCTTTACAATAACCTACCTTAGAAGAAATCACTGCTAATTTCGCTAATCCATACTCTAACAAAGTCACAGGAAAACCTTCAAAACTAGAACACAATACACCTATAGATGCTTGTGATAAGATATTTTCAATATCGAATCTAGAATCATAAATATAAACAGATTTTTCTAAACCTAAATCGCTAATATACCGAATAATTTCATACGAATAATTATCATTGTAATTTTTCCCTACAAGATGCAGAGACCATTCCGATTTAATTTCGTCTTCAAGTTTAGCAAAAGCTTTTATTAAAACAAGATGATTCTTTGGAAATTTCAAATTAGCCAAACAAACAATCCGCTTGCCTGGTAATCCATTCAAAACTGTTTCTTTTAAACCATCATCATTTAATTTTGCAAAATTTGGAAAAAAAGAAGCCTTTTTCACACCCTTTTTATGATACCATTCTTCTACTTCCCTATTTATAACAATAATAGTATCAAAAAAAATACAAGAAAACAATAAAGGGATATTTTTTAAAAAGGATTGATCAGTTCTGCCTCCATAATGCTCATGAAAAACAATTTTAAGTTTCCAAAACAGTAATTTCATCATAAAGGCTATAAAAAAGGATGTACCGTGAGCATGTAAAACATCAATTTTATTTTCTTTGATTATCCTTTTAAAATTTAAAATTGCAGTATAATCAAAAATTCCTTTTCTATTCAAATAAAAAACAGGAACATCAGATTCAATATTTCCCGACAACTCACCAGTCTTTCTAGTAACTACAATACCAGAAAATTCAATATGTTTAGTAAGAGCATTAGCATAATTAACAGCCATACGCTCTGCTCCTCCTGGGTTTAAAGAATCTATTACCTGAAGTACTCTCATTGAATTAGAAGTTGCTTAATTTCTTGTTCAAAGTAATCTGTTGTATATTTTCTTGACCAATTTACAGCTTCCAATTGCTTTTTTTGATAAACACTTTCATCTTGAAGCAAATCAAAAAGTTTTTGACAATCTTTATCTAAATCAAAATCTAACAAAACACCTCTTTCTTCATTATTTAACATATTTGGCACACAAGAAACTTTTGATGCTATGGGCACGCAACCCCAAAACATCCCTTCTGCAATAACTTTTGGCCAACCTTCACTCAATGAAGGCAAAACTACAAAATGACTTTCTTGATAGGCTTCTTTTAATGTCTCGAGATTTTGATTCCCTTTCAAGTAAACAAAATTTTCAAGCTTATTTAATTTAATATACTCCTCTAAAACTGCTCTTTGCACTCCATCTCCAAAAAAAGAAAGTTCAACATCTTTTCCTTCATTTTTTAACTTCTCTACTAATTGCAATGCGTATAAAGGTTGCTTGCCCTCAGTGAGCATCCCTGCGAACAAAAATTTTATTTTCCCTTTTAAACCCTTCGGCTGAAAAGGAATTATATCTAAATCTCTATAGGTTGCAGTAAAAAAAGACTTTATATTTTTAGTCGAATTTTGCCAATTTCCATAAACCAAAACCTGCATATTTCTAGTTAAAAAAGTATTTTCTAAAATATTTTTTTGGAGTTTATAACTAAATGGAGTTTTTGCATCAGGATCCCAATTTCCTGCATATTTAGCCGTTTTAGTTTTCGACGGATAAAACACCTGTGCCATCACTCCAAGTAACCCAACATTTCCAGGACAACGAAGATGTATATGATTTGCTTTTTTTATTGCTTTAAGGATTGTAATTAAATTTTTCGGGATAGAAAAAAGGCTTTTTATAATTGAACTAAAATTCAAAATATTAAATGATTCTAATTGAATGAATTCTACATTCGGATGATTGTAAGACTCTTCAATTTTTGTAACCTGATTATTGCTTTTAGGAGCCACAACAATAACTTTATCTACATATTTTAGCCAAATATTCATCTCACGCACATAAGGTGCATAAGCAAAATATTGACCACCTACTTGTATATGTGGAACGTGTGTTACAATTAAAAATGAAAGCATTATTTCTTTTTCATAAACATAGTCAAATGCATACAACTAAACAATACCTTATCTGAGATTGCAGATTTTTCCCAATCTGAATTATGCCATTTTTGACCTATTTTTATTTTCTTATCTTCAGATATGGGTAAAAAATTCACTAAGAAAACCCATTTTGATTTCCCTAATATACCTCTCGTTTCGGATACATTGAAAGAATTACGAATCTGTCTTACGGTATTTTTTGTGAATGGCCATTCCCAATCAGCATCAGATTGAAAAGGACGATACAACGCTCTAACAATCTTAACAGGAAAGCTAGTTTGTAAAGGATCATAACTTATCAACGTTGCATTTGGCGCCATTATCTCATCCAATCTTTTTAATAAAATTTCCATATTAGGGAAATGATGCAAAACTCCATACGCATAAATCAAATCAAAATTCCTTTCCGCAAAATCATTTGATAAAAAATCGACAGCAAGTGCTTTTGCAGTTGGTAGATCTTTTAATCTTTCGTTCAATTTTGCAATGGCAATATCACTCAAATCAATGCCTACATATTCTTTAGCATTTTGTGCAAGATATAATGACAAAGTATTCCCTGAAAAACAACCTAAATCCAAGACTTTTTTCTGTGACAAATCGCCAAACCATACCTTATGCAAATCATAAGTTTGATCAATCACTCCAATATTTTTCCGTGTTTTGTTTAAAATTCCATTTCTGAATTTTGCCCAAAGTTTTGTAAAATAATTTTGCTTAAAGTGATTATAAAACTCTGCTTGTTTTTTATTTGTTTCAAGTATTTCTTGAGTTGTTTTCATTCAAATTTTGGTTTTTTCATCAGTAAACTTAACCATCCCACGAATCTTCCCATAGATTCTGTAAATCCTTGTTTAGAATTCGAGCTTGTAAAAGTATTACTAAATCTTAATAAAAGTAACAATAAAGTTATAGAATGCCATTTAATTCTATGAATAATTTCAGGTTGAGGGTTTTTAACCCGCCATACATACCAGCCATTACGAACTACCATTTTGCCGTATTGATACAAATTAGGTCTTCCCCCTGGAGCGTGAAAATGATGCAATTGAACTTTAGTATTAATCACATTCTTACCAAACTTTTGAGCTCTTATGCTAAAATCTGCATCTTCATACAAACCATAGCCCTCAAAATATTTAGAAAATTGTATAGATTCAAATACTTTTTTTCTAAAAGCAAAGGACATCCCTATTAATAAATCTACTTCGTAGGTTTTACCATTTAACGGAAAACCACAAGTGCGTCCGTGAGAAAACAAAGGCATCTTTCCTGGACCAAGATTAGATTGCAAGCCTAGATAATTTCGTAAAACATTTCTAAGACCTTCCTTATAAACATATCCTTCAAAATGATAGAAACGTTTGGGATTGTAAAATTTATTTTCCTTGTTTTCAATCCACCCATTTTCATTTATAGCTACTCCGCCAACACCCGTAATATTTTCATCTCCTTGAAATGTTTTTACCAATTCTTCAAAATAATTAGGATCTAGTATGGTATCATCATCTAAGAAAGAAATTACCTCAGCATCTTCCCTCACTTTAGATATTCCGTAATTTCTTTGCTTTGTAAGTCCTCGATCTTTTTCAGAAACTTGAAAATACTTAATACCTTTAAAATTTCTTTTTGCTAAAATTTCGTTAGTTTCATTATCTGGGGAACCATCAATAACCAAAATCTCTGTTGGATACAAAGTTTGCTTCCCAACAGAATCTAACAAATCTACAATTGATTTTGCCCTTTTATAGGTACATATAATTAATGTAAAAATCATACTTTACTTAGTAATGTTTTTGCCCAAAAAATACTTTTATCCCATTGTTTAGATAAAGAAAAATAATATTTAATTGGATTCTTTATTTTTTGATTTCTATAAAATTTAAAAAATAAAATAGTTTTATAACCTAACTGCTGTTCTTTGCTTAAATGAAGTAAATTATAAACCATAACTGTTGGTGAGGGTTTAGGCTGAATCAATTCTTCCTTCCACAATACTGCTGGTTTAGTTCTAAAACCTCCAACTGGAGCTTTAAGATGCAAAATCTCAGGAGTTGGGCAATACAACACATCTACCCCATCATTTCTTAACTGCATACCAAAATCGCCATCTTCTCCAAAACCAAATTCGTAGGCTAGATTAAAATTTATCTTCTTAACTCTTTCTGACTTTACAAAACTACACCCAGAACCAAAACCTGTCCATTGAAATGTTTTTGAATAAATCCTTGCTTGATTTTTTTGATAGCAACCAAAAGTAATTGCCTCAACTTGATTTTTTGCTAATTGAACAAATGCTTCTTCAATAAAATTAGAATCTATTCTAATATCATCGTCTGCAAAAAACACCCAATCGTTTTCTACTTCTTTCAAAGCAAGATTTCTGGCATTACAGGCACCCGCCTGATGTGTAAAAATATGTTTGATTTGAAAACCCCACTTTCTATCAACTAAAAAATCTAAACTTGAAACTGAATTTTCTTCAAGATTTTGTTCAACAATAATAACTTTTGTAGGCTTATGTGTTTGTCCTTCTAAATCCATCAAAAAATCCAAAAGAAATTTTTCTCTTCCTATAGTTGGAATAATTACATCTAATTTATTTTTTATCTCTCCAGCACTAGTCGATTCTTCATTTTTAAAATCGAATACTTTACCTAATCTAGTTCTAAAAAAAAGGCTGTATAGTAATGGCAAGAAAAGAACTCTTCTCTCATAAAAGAAAAAATTCAGCATCAATAAAAACAACCATCTCTTTTTATAATGTTGACTTACAAATCGAAATAATGTATAATTAGAATGTTTGTTCTCCTTATTCTGAATCAATTTTACATTCTTCAACAAATTTGGCTCAGAATAGCAAAAAAGCCCTTCAGTAATGGCTAGTTTAGAAAATGAAACTAAAAAGTATCTAAAATTTATTTCTGGTTTTATCCTTTTGTTTATACTACATAAAACTTCTGAGGTTGTCACCCCAATTAATGATTCTGCTTGCCAAGTTGGATATTTTACTTTTTTATTGCAGTTAACAAATATGGATTCATCTACATACCCAATTTTACTTGACAGAAAAGAAGTGTACGGATTATAGGACAATAAAGTATTTTTTGCTTTAAAAAAAGCTTCTACATTATCAAAGTTAGCATTTTCCTTCACATCAATATGACACCAACCAATATAGGCTTTAGGAAATAAAGCTGATAATTTGAATAAACAAGAGCTTAGGTTTTTTTCCGAAACTGAAATTTTCTCCTTGGAATTCCAATTCAAAACCTCAACAATTTTATCATTTGAATAAAAAACAACAAACAACTCTCTTACATCCATAAACTATCTCACACTATTTTTATTTGTAATTATACTTTGATAAAAATCTACACTTTGCTGAGCTACAATAGGAATATCAAATTTAGATAGTATAGTTTTTCTTGCATCTTCCCCCATTTTTTTAGTAAAATCTGATGGTGAAATTAACTTCACAACTTTTTCAGCAAAATCTAAATGATCTTTAGGATCTGAAGTATAGCCGTTATTTGCATCACTAATCATTTCATTTGCCCAACCAATATTTGAAACTACAATTGCTTTTTGCATAGCCATTGCTTCTAACCACGATACTGGAAGTGCTTCGGCAAAAGAAGGAAAAACACATACATTAGCTTTAGCTATAAACTCTTTAATTTCACTATATGGCTTTTCACCCAAATAAGTCACATTTTTAAAAGCTTCTTCATCAAATAGTGATTTCATCATTTCCCAAGTAGATGAATTTCCTGAAATTATATCAGGCACATCTCTTCCTATAATAACTAATTTAGCATCCCTATCCTTTTTATAAACTTCATTAAAAATATAAGGTAATTCCAATAGCCCCTTTTTTCTGATGAGTGAACCAAAATATAAAATTTGCTTGTTATCTTCTAAATCTTCCAATTTATATTCAAAATTTGACGCATCTATACTATTAGGAATAACAGTATATTCAAAATTTTGGTTAAAAAGTCTATTCGTCAAATAAGCAGTAAATTGACTCACTGTAATATGCCCGTCTGCTAGTTGCAAAGCTCTTTTTTCGTGAAACTTATTTTTCCATTTCACAGGTCTATTATCCAAATGACAGAAATAAGTATCACTACCATTTAAACGAATAACAACGGGACATTTTTTGGGTTTAATAAAGGATATAATTCCAGTCCAGTCTGGAGCTTCGACAATATCTAACTCATTATTTGAATACAATTCATTTATAATTCTCTCTAACTTCTTTCTAGTTAAATACCAAGAGAGTCCTTTTACCTTTACATTTTTTATTTGTTGAATAACAACTCCTTCGTCTAGAAAATTCCCATCAGAATTTTGATTATAAACCAGAACTCTGCATTCGTGACCTAGCGCAAGAAGACCTTTAGTTAAGTTCTTTATACTGGTTCCAATGCCACCAGAACTACCTGTGAGTTTATGCGGGTATTCGGGAGTAAGGAAAGCTATTTTCATACTAAATCAATATAATTTTGAACCATTTTCTGAATAGTAAAATTAGTTTTTATCAATACTGAGGTATCCTCTTGAATGCTTGTTTTTCCTTCGAATACACTTCTGATAATTTCTGATAATTGGATACTACTTTTTGCAGGAAAGATATAACCATTTTTATTATTAATAACCGCTTCTTCATTTCCTCCTACATTTGTCGTAATCACAGGCACATTTGAGCACAAGCTCTCCAATATAGAAAGACTAAAACACTCCATATGAGTTGGCTGCAATAGATAATCATATTGCGCATAAATATCATACAAATTTGAAACGCTTCCTTTAAAATTAAAAACTGTTTCTAATGCATTTTTTTTGACATTCTTTCTTAATACATTTTCATAGGGTCCTTCACCATACAAATCTATCTTAAGTTCTTTTTTAATTTGTTCTGGTAATAAGTTCACTGCTTCAATCAAATCTTGAATACCTTTACTTTCTCTCAAATGAGATACAACTAGAAATTTTGGTTTTGTTTGTGCTCGCTCTTCCCTTTTCTTATAATTTGAGGTTAAAATTCCATTATAAACAACTATTGTTTTTTTAGAAACTATTTGTCCAAAATCTTTTATAATCTCGTTTTTTGTGTATTGAGAAACACCAACTATCAAATCTATATATTGACTGTATAAATATCCTTTTATCTTTTTGATCATTCTTTTTTTGAAAGGATAACCATTCAATGGTCTTGGATTATGGTCAACGGCAATAATATTTTTTGAATAAGGTTTACAATTTTTAAAAAAAGAAGTACATAATTCTAGGAAATGAGTGATAACAACATCATAAATCAAATTATTCTGATTACAATAGTCAATAAAAAAAGCTTCAATAGATTGATTCTCTTTTGGACAAAGTATATTTAACGCTGCATATTTATCAAAATTTTCAACATTAGGAAAGAACCATGTCAGTTGATAATTTAGTTTTTTACACTCAGCATCAAACAACCAATAAAAATAGTCCATCCCTCCAACTCTGTTGGGCATCAATTTATAATTACATAAAACAGCTATTTTTTTCAAAATATTTAATTTAATTTATAAAAATAAACTTTAGATTTTTTATCAAACGTACTTCCTTTGACATCCTTTTTAATAAATTCAGGTAGCTGATTGAAAGTGAAATCTGTTATTAAAAAACCAAACTTGTAAAAAGAATAAAACTTTTCCTTTAAATCTTTATCAGAAACTTTATATAATCTCTGAAAAGTTGCTATAGCACTATAATATTTTGATATTTTATTACTTGATGCATCATCCAGTTCTTTTGCTGATAAACAAACCACATCAAAATTAGGTTGATATTGCATAAGAAAAAGACATCCGTATTGATCAAAATGTTCTGTAATATTTCTCCCACCATTAGCATTGTTCCAAAGAGTTAATCCAATTGTGTTTGAAGTATCTTTCAGCAACACTTCTGTATCTTGTACAAAAGACCTATCGCTCAAATTATCATAAACTCCTAAAGAATTAAAAAAACCTTTAGTCTGAAAAAGATTGACTGCTCCAAAAATACCCAGACAGCAATATACTAAAATCTGAATATTATTATTTTTATTGTCATAAGTAGTTAAACCAAAAATCCACATACAAAAAAGAAAACTTATCACTACAGGATAAGTAAAATTTGTCATAAACTGGAAACTATTAGGTGAAGAAGGGAAAAAAGCAAATACTAAAACCCCACTCAATATTATTCCTCCTATCAAAATTAACCCTCTTAAAAATAACTTTAAATCAATGAACTTTGTTAAAACCAATAGTAAAACTGAAAACGCTGGCAGAATAACACAAATTAATTTTGAGCAAAACAATTTAAATGAAATAGAACCTATACGATGTACATATTGTCCAAACGATGTTACTGTATTCATTTGTTGCATTTCAAAAACCTGTTTACTCAGGTAGGCATTATAACCATAAAAAACAGCAAAATACAAAATTGATATTCCAATCACTAAAAGAATTTTCTTTTGGTTAAAAAAGTATTCTTTCCAGTTATATATAATATACCCTGAAATAAAAATATAAATTGGAAATGCCGTTTGAATAAGAATTGGCAAAATAGCTAAGTATAAAATTGATTTTGCTCGTTTTTCAGAATCCATCTGAGAAGTGATAAAATACACAAATACAGCAAAGAAGATTGCTAACTTAGGTGCTGAAACAACAGATGCTTCTATTGTTCCCATTATTATTTCAGACAGATAATCACCAAACAAGAAAACAAATAAAACTGATATAATAATCTTTATGATTTCATTTGAAATATTCTTACAACTTTCATAAACAGCTACACTTGAAATAAAGAATAAAAATGGTATATAGATTAACCGCAAAGTAACTAACCCTTTAAATGGAAAAACCATTAGCATCAATGATAACAACCAAGTATCGAAATAACGGTATGGAGTAGCAAAATTCAATTCTGGAAACAAAATTGTTTTTGCAGCAAAATTGTTTTCAATTCCAGTTTGATTAAAAAAATGAGCAATTTTAAGATAAAAATGATAATCTGCGTGAGGAATTTCTACAATTCCTTCTTGAAAATCATAAACCGCTAAAAAGTTTAAAATAAAAATAATCACAAAAATTGTCAGATAAGACAATACCTTTTTAAAATCAACTTGTAATTGAAAAATACTCTTATAATTGTAGATTATAAAAGGTAACAATCCCCAAGCAATTGTGTAACCTGAAGTCTTAATTATGGCAAATAAAAATAAAATAACGACTAAAATCATCAAATACTATTTTTTATAAAAAACAAGATTCCTAAAATAAAGGAAATATTATACACTAAAAAACGAACTTCTTTTTTAAAGTAGTTTAGATATTGCAACGAATAAACTAGACAAAGTATCATTGTTGGAAAAACCCAACGTGTTTCAAAAAGTTTAATTGCTAAAAATGAAAACGAAATAATACTCAAAAAATGAGTCAACAAAATAACTTTATGATTCTTAAAATCTATAAGTCTATCATCTTCTAAAAACTGTTGAATTCTCTGTTTAAAAATTATAGTATTTCTATTTATAAATATCAGAAATAGTAAAGGAAAAAAAAGAAACATATATCTAAAATTAGAATAGTTTGCCATAGCAAACATTCTAATCATTTGCTTAGAATATAACTTAGGTTCGTGTACTAATAAATCCAAGTAATTTTTAGGAATAAAAGCTTCTGGATTTTCTTTTTTAAATTTAATAACATCTAAATGTGAAAGCCATTGGGTCCTTGGAATTTCGTTCGCATCCCATTTTTTTGCCATCAAATAATTCATCTCAAACCAACTTGTACCTGTACTCTTAGGTATTTCTTTAGCATCTAAAACTAATTGCTGCTGCGTCGTTAAAGGATACAAATTCACTAAGCAAACAACTACAATCGAAACTATACCCATTAAATAAATAGATTTATTTCTAAAGAAATGCCCTTTATAAAACAAAATCAGAGAAATAATAAAAGTAAACAAAATGACTAAAGTCGTTGGTCTAACACAGATAGCTAACCCTAATAACATTCCTCCTGTTAAAATTTGAAAAAGACTACTTTTATTATTCAAATCGAATGTTTTTAAAATAATTTGAAAACTAATTATAATTAATACCCATTGAAAAAAATCTGAAGTTCCCACAAAACACTGCGATCCTATCAATGTCAAACAAAATAAAAACACAAACTGAAATATTTTTTCTAATGTACTATCGTTAGTTAAATTAGTTTTTCTAAACAAATAAACTAGTAAAACAAAACAGGAGAAAAGTGAAACAAAACGAGTAGCCATTTTATTATCATCCAAAAAGAAATTAACTACTGACGACAAAAAAACATAGGGTTGAGACGGAGTTGATGAAAATCTCTCAAATGAAAAATCTGAAATACTATACAAAATCTTCATATAATATTCATCCGCATTAAAACCAGAATTTAAGAATACTGTAAAAAAACACTCAACAATATACTTCAAATTCAATACTAAGAAAAGAGAAAAAAGGACAAGGCTCACTACCTTATTAGTAAAGTACTTTTTTAACATCATTGCTCTATATTTTGAATATTTGTAATTGTAAATGGATCTAAAATAATCACATTATCACAACTATTGTAAACACTTAAAATCAAACTAGGATATGAACTCCTAAAAATCACTTTTTTATTCTCTTTCATTTTCTGAATAACAAAATCTGATTTTGAAACATCATTAGGAACAACATTTAGTGTTACTATCTTAGAATCTTTGTAAAACTTACGATAACAAATCTTTCCTTTTTCGAAAAAATTTGTATTTGCTTTTAAACCAAATCTGAAAAAATCACTTTGAACGAATGCTGTTTTCCTATCCTGAAGATAATAAACCTTTGAATCTGATGTTACTTTTCTAACAATTATATTTCGAATATTAGCAAAGTCTTCAATATTCTTTTTCCAAAGTCCTCCAAATAACACATAAAAATAACCATATAAAGGTCTAGGTCCTTCTAACATTGGCATATAAAAACCTCCATCTAAAGCAGGATTAATAGATTTAATTTTAATTCTACTATCTGTGTTCTTTTCGTTAATAGTTTGACTTAACTTTTGCATATTTTTTTTAAAACCAAAACCATCTCCATATAATGAACCGCTTACATCAAGTTTTACACCTGCTATCCACACAAAGAGAATGGATGAAAAAACAACAATTGACATTACTTTATTCTGATTAACATAATCAAAGCCAATGTACATAACTAACAACAAAACTGGAATTAATGTTATTAAAAATTTAAAACTAGGTGTAAATCCTAAAAACAAATAAGGTAAAAATGGAAACAATAAAAAATAGTATCTCAAATTCTTAAATTTTCCTTTTTTTATAATCGGTATCAATGCCAAAAAAACTAATAACCCAACAGAAGGAGTTATAAACGCTGAGCCTGTTGCTAACAAGGATAAAACAGATACTTCTTTGCTTTCCATATAACTATTACCCCAAAGTATAATTTGGTAAACATCATTTAGACTATATCCTGTTATAAATATAAAAAACAGTCCTATTAAAAAAGAAGCAAAATGATGAAATAAAGCTTTTTTTAAGAGTAAGTTTATATCTTTTTTACTGTTGTATATTAATAAAGATATAGAAATAAACAATGGGTAAAACAACAACATTGACCATCTAAATGGTATAGCAATCGCCATCAAAACAATAGACAAAAAAAGGTAATACTTATTTTGATTATCTCTCAAAAACAGGATTAAAGACAACAAAGCAAAAGCAAAACTTATATTCGTTGGATTTACTATTAAACTATGAAAAATAAAATCAGGAATTATAAATGGCAATAAATAAAAAAACAAATAATTAATTTTTTTATTCTTTTTTTCTAATATCAATTTCAATAAAAAAAACGAAAGAAATAAAACTATAAAGCCAAATATAAAAGAAATATATACTGAAAAATTCCTAAGAATAACCTCATCAATAGGCAAAAAATTCAATATAAAATCGAAACCTGAATTATATGGAGCATAAGGTAACTGTATAGTACTATCTCTTCCACACAGATGATATAAAATAGTTGACGCATCATCACCTTCTACATAATTAGTATTAAGCGTAAAGAAAAATAGATAAAGAAAAATCCCTAAATAATAGATAAAAATCTGATAGCTTTTATTATTAAAATTTATCCATTTCATTCTAAAAGCTTGTTAGCACATTTACAACATTCTCAACATCTAATTCATAAAACATAGGCAAACGAAGTAAGCAATCTGTAAATCTATCGCTATTTTTCAATGTTCTTCCGTCGTGTTTATCTTGATAAAAAGGACTAGAATGTAAACTAATGTAATGAAAAACAGCGTGAACACCATTTTCCTTTAAATGGGCTATAAGTTTTGTTCGTTGCTCTATAGATTCACAAACTATATAAAACATATGAGCATTATTTGTAGCATAATCTTCAGTTTTAATAAGTTGAATATTATGCTTATTACTCCAATCTTTTAAGTTGTTATAATAATACATCCAATGCTCTAATCTTTTCCTTTGTATAGCGTCAAGATTTTCGATTTGAGCCCAAAGAAATGCAGCAATTACCTCAGATGGCAAAAATGAAGATCCTGTGTCAACCCAACCATATTTATTTACTTCACCTCTAAAAAACTCAGCTCTATTAGTTCCTTTCTCCCAAATAATCTCTGCGCGGTGAATAAATCTTTCATCGTTTATGGTTAACATTCCACCTTCGCCTGCAATAATATTTTTTGTCTCGTGGAATGAAAAAGCAGCTAAATGTCCAATTGCCCCTAAAGGTC
The DNA here is from genome assembly GCA_030053945.1 of Limnohabitans sp. Taxonomy (GTDB): domain Bacteria; phylum Bacteroidota; class Bacteroidia; order Flavobacteriales; family Flavobacteriaceae; genus Flavobacterium. The sequence goes on along the minus strand of JASGCW010000003.1, from coordinate 94,309 downwards.
TTCCTTTATAAAAAGAATCAATGGCTTGTGCAGCATCTTCAATTACAATAAGATTGTATTTATCTGCAATGTCCATAATTGCATCCATATCACAAGCGATACCTGCATAATGAACTGGAACAATTGCTTTTGTCTTGGCAGTAATCAGAGCCTCAATTTTTGTTGCATCTATATTAGGATTATCCTCACAAGAATCTGCGAATACGACTTTAGCACCTTGTCGTACAAATGGCAATGCAGTAGATACAAAAGTATAACTCGGAACTATGACCTCATCACCTGGCTGAATATTAGCAAGCATTGCACACATTTCGAGTGCATCTGTACAAGAAGTTGTAAGCAATACTTTCTTAAAACCATATTTTTCTTCAAAAAAAGTCTGGCATTTTTGAGTAAATATTCCATTACCTGATATCTTTCCAGATTTTACAGCTTCTTCAATATATTTAGTCTCATTTCCTGTTAAGTATGGTTTATTAAAGGGAATCATATTTTCCAATAGTGTTTTATGGTTGTACTTTCAATTATCTGGTAACCTTGTTTACTGTAAAAATTACAAGCTTGCAAATTACTTTCTTGGGTAGGAATTCGAAGTTCAAAACAATTTGTATTTATCAACTTCTGTTCAACTTCTTTAATCAACTGTTTCCCAATTCCTTGTCCTTGAAATTCAGGATGAGTAGCTATTAAACCAATAGTCGCAAAATCAGTATGAACTCTATAAGTTACAAAACCTACGATTTTATCCTCTATTTGATATACCAAAACATCATCTGCAAATGCTTTATTAATAGAATTATGAACCCATTTTTTATATAAATCCTCGAACTGATTTTGAGTAAATCCGTCATCTAATTTGAACCTACTAAATTTGCCACTTTCAAAAGCTAGTTGATATAAATCTAAAATATATTTTTCTGTATTTGCAGGATTAAAACTAAATACATTCTTGGTTTCATCTATTTCCAAAGGCTTCAATTGTTTACCGAAAACAACTTTTTGCTCTTCAAATTTTTTATCATAACCAACAATTACTAAATCAAAATTATGTTCAAACTTTGCATAGATTAAGTCAAAATCGCCTTTTATTTCTATTGATTTTTCTTCACTTTTTGAAGAAGCGTCAACTGTTCCAATCTTTAAATTAAAAAATTTGGAATCCCAATCGAGTATCTGAATAAAATTATTTGTCATTAGAATAGGGATTTTAATTTAAAACTTTGTCAATAACAAAAGGAGGTCTGTTTTTTGTTTGATCAAAAATTTTACCTACATAAATCCCTGAAACTCCTATAGTTGTAATGATAACTCCTGACAAAAACCAAATTGAAACCACTATTGTACTATATCCAAGCACTTGTATTTCGCCTATTAATGCTTGATAAAGAGTAAATAAACCAAACAAAAATGATAAAAAAGAAATTGTTAATCCGAATTTTACAAATAGCTTTAATGGTTTGTTTGAAAAAGAGATTATGGTATTAAAAGCTAAACTCAGTAATTTTTTTAACGTGTATGTAGTTTCCCCCTCAAATCTTTCTGAATGCTCAACATCTATTGCAGTCGATTTAAAACCAACCCATTTGACAAACAAAGGAAAAGATTTTATATAGTCATTCATATTTAAAACTCCTTGAATAACTTTTGAACTATAAATTCCAAAATTAGCAATAGTATTATCATATTTTGTGTCCGTAAAATAACCATAAATTACAGAAAACACTTTAGAAGTCATTTTTTTATAAAAGCTATCCTGACGATTATGACGTCTAGCAAAAACCACATCAAATCCTTCTTTTGTTTTTTGATATAACTTTATAACTTCTTTTGGTTGATCTTGCAAATCACAATCCATAACAACAACCCAATTCCCTTTTGCTTGAGATAAACCAGCCATTATAGTGGGATGCTGACCAAAATTCTTGCTTAATCTGACGCTTTTAACTTCTTTAAACTGTTGAGATAACTTCTGCATAACTTCCCAACTCCCATCAGGGCTTCTGTCGTCAACAAGAACTATTTCGTAAGTAACATTAAGTTGAGATACTGTCTTTTGAATTTCTTCAACTAATTTAGGAAGTATGTTTTCTGCCTTATAAACTGGACTTACAAAAGATATTTCTACAGACGAATTAAGCATAAATTGAATTTAAAATCTAAATTTAAAATAAAATATCGATATTAAAAGTTTATCCTGTGATTTCTAATAAACTTTTCGCAAGTCTTTCACTTGTTCCTTCTATAGATTTACTTATCTCTAGAGCTATCAATAGTTCTCGCTCCTTTTTTTGAGCCATAGGACTCTTTAAAGACACATTAATAGCGTTTATCAATTCCTCTTCATTTTTAGCCAAAGTAACAGCCTTACTTTCAATTACTTTTTCAATATGAGCATATTTCAAAAATCGTTGATCGTTAGCTAATCCGTTAGTACCATTACCAAAAACTGTATTTATAACAGGTTTATCAAACTGCATAAAATCTAAACTCATTGTTGAGAGCATATTAATATTAACATCAGAATACTGTAATAATGCTTTTAAGTCTAAAACATCTTCTACAGTAGGAATGCGTTGTGACCAAGATTCTTGATGATTTGAACGAGTTTGAATCCATTGTGGAAAATTCCATTGGATAAAAGGATATTTTAAAGCTAATTCTTCAAACCTCTTTGGCTCTTCTGCTGGTGATGTTCTCACCACAAAATTTACTTCTGTTACCAGTTTGTTGTTTAGAATAGCTCTAGCAATAGTATCTATATAAACTTGATCGTTAGGACTCGTAGCCACATCTCCACAACTAAAATAAACAACTGGCAAATCATTTTTAAAATTGAATTTCTTAAAAAAATCTGCTTTATCTGTTTTATATCTACCCAAAACATAAGGCTCAAATTGAGGAGTTCCTACCACTGTAATTTGATTTTCTCGAATAGATTGATAAAAATGCAACAACTCTGATTTCATCAAATCACTCCACACCAAATAATGATTAAAATTACCAGCCATCCGTCCTTTTGAAGCAAGATTATCCCAACTAAAAATGAAAGTTGCTGTTTGAATTTTCTTTTTTTCTGCCGCATAAATAAGTGGTGCGATATAAGGCGGTCGTTGATGTGTAAAAAACAATAAATCAACTTTATGCGTAGACAACAAATCACTATAAGTTTGTGTTACAGGCTTAGATTTGAAAGTAATTTGTTGTAATCTATTTAATTTTAAAATAAAGTTTTCAGAATGAAATAAATGAGTTAATTTATAGATAAAACGTGTCGCAAAACCTCTAACACTTTTTGAGCTAGTAAAATTCGTTTTTAGATTATCTTGAATTCCAAAATTATTTTTTTTGTGCAATTGCAAATGCGCTACCTCCTTAGCCTTTCTAAAGAACCAAGTAGGAAATTTTTCTTGAAAAACATCTAATTCAATTATTTTACAATCTAAATTATGCCCATCATAAGCAGATTGAGGAAGGCAAGAAAAAATAATAACTTCCTCAAAGGTCTTTTTAGATTCATTTATAAAGTCACTTAAAATAAAGTTTCTAAATCCAACCCCATCTGTAATAACAACACCTATTCTTTTCATTTTGATATCAATCTCTTAATCTGCTTCTTTAAATTAATTATGAACTGCTGTTTATTATAAATCAACTTATCTCTTAGATTGTTAAACTCTCCATAAATAATTATTTTATAATATTTTAAAGGCAACTTATAATTCAAATAATCGAATTTAATCCATCTTGATGGAAAATAGTCAATTTCATTATATTTTTCAACAAAAGGCCCGTCAAAGTTTTTAATTGGTCTAATAATTTTGCTTGATGGTTTTTCTCCTAGCCAGGCTACCCACCAAGAAAATGTTGAATTGCTTATTATATAATCTTCAAACTTTGAGCATAAACACAATTGCTCCATAGGCGAATAATTTTCTAAAAAAACTGCATTCTTCAAATTTGAAAATTGTCTTTTACAATATTGAATATCATCACTGATAAACAAAAGTTTCCTTTTCTCAAAATCAGGAAAAAAATCACATAAGGCGGCTAAATAATATTTATATGTAAGCTGATAATAATAAGGACTACAAACAAAATCTCCTCTTCGAACAGAAATAACTATAGGATTTTCTGACAATAAATTCCGTGCTTTGTTTTCGACACTTAATAAAAAATCATCTTTAAATTTAAAAATACTTTTTATAGCTATATTTTGAAAATATTTTTCTGATTGCAACCAGCCGTTTAAAGAATAATTTTTTTTTCCTAACTTCCAGCTGTAGAAGTTAAATTGTTTTTCTTGTATAACTTCCCATTCTGTTTCCGCTAATATTGGAAAATCGTATGCAAAGTATTTAGAATATTGCCAATATGGAAAACAAAATTTATGCCCATAAGACTCAGCTATTCCAATAGTAGAAGCTATTTGAAAAAGCTGGTTTCCTAAATTACCTTTCTTACCTAGGTTTAAAAAAGTAATCATTTATTTCGAAACTGATTATTTCTAACCAAGTTTGATAACTCATTATTTAATCCTTTTTCTATAAAAATCATATTATGATAAAAGTGCATTGCTACAATATGCTTATCAAAATAATTCTTCTCATATCCAGGAATAATAAATTCTTCATTATTAAGCGAATCTATTTTAGCTTTAAAAAAACCGTAGATGGTATCTTGTCTATTAAAATCTGTTGATGAACCTCCATATTCTTCTTCCCAATAAGAAGTTTGAGTGTCTTCGATAACATAATATCCACCAATCTCAAGTTTTGGAAACAAATACAAAAATGTTTTAATTACGTGTTCATTAATATGACTACCATCATCGATTATTAAATCCAACTTTCCTATTTGATTACAAACTTTCTCCAAGAAGTCCTCTTCTACTTGACTTCCTTTAAAAATTTTAATTCTTCTTTCTTCTAAAGGTGATTTATCAAAAATATCTAGCGAAAAAATCTTGGCAAATGGAAAATAAGATTTCCACATTCTTAATGAATGCCCTCCAATATAAGGGTCGTCATATCCTCCAACTCCAATCTCTAATAGATTGATTCTTCTAAACTTGAACTTTTTAAAGTGATTCTGATAATGAGGAGTATAAAAATGATGTCCGTATTTATCGGTTTTATAAAGTCTAGCTAATTTGTTTAAATTATTAGATCTAAAAAAAGCATATATATTTATAAAAAACAATTTGATTTTTGTTTTTTGAAAAGGTGTAAGCTTAGATTTTATAAAATTTATCATAAATTGTCTCTAAATTGTTTTTGCTGATTTAATTTCCAAATATCGTTGTTTTCTAATGATTGTAAAAATAATTCGGCGCTGTTTCCCACTCCAAAATCTTCTTTTTTATATTTTATTTTTTTTGACTTGATGTTTTGAAGTGCAATCATAATTTCATCTTTATCATAATCCACATTAATTATATCTGTATTACTCACTCTATTTTGTTGACGAGTACCAATATTTATAACTGGGATTCCATAATATGGAGCTTCTCGAACACCAGCACTGCTATTGCCTATAACAAATTGAGCATTTTTAAGCAAAGTCAAAAAATATTCAAATCGAAGCGAAGGAAAAACCCTGAATCGAATATTATTTTCAAACTTTTTATATTCTTCTAATATAGCTTCGCTACCTAAATCATTATTTGGATAAATAACCACAAAATTAGAATCATCCTCTAGCAAGGCTTTAACAAAATTAGCTGCGTACTCCTTTATATATCCTGCTTCGGTAGTCACTGGGTGAAACATTACAACAGCATATTCATCAAAGTTTATTTCATAATACTCTTTAACGACAACTAAACTTGGCAAATCGTTTGAGAACATTATATCTACATCAGGAGATCCAATAGTAAAAACAGATTCTTGTAATTCCCCCATCTGAATCAATCTCTTTTTTGCTAATTCATTTGAAACAAAATGGATATGACTCATTTTACTGGTGGAATGTCGAATTAACTCATCTATTGTTCCCGAAACTTCTCCGCCTTCTATATGGGCGACTAGAATATTATTGAGTGAACCTACAATTGCTCCCGCTAAAGCTTCTACTCTATCTCCATGAATAACTATCAAATCAGGATTGCAATCTTTTACAAAAGAAGAAAGGCCTTCAATTGTTTTAGCTAAAGTTAAATCCATCGTAGTTTCGTGAGTAAAATTTTCAAATTTATGCATATTCGAAAACCCACAACGTTCAATTTCTAAATAGGTAGAACCGTATTTTTCTTGTAAATGCATTCCTGTTATAAATACATAAACTTCAAATTTTTCATTCTTTTCTAAAATTTGAATCAATGATTTTATTTTACCAAAATCGGCTCGAGTACCTGTAAGAAAAAGAATTTTCTTCATTAATTAATATCCTCCCAAGTTAATTGTTCGTCATTATTTATATCTCTTGTAGCAACTTTACCCAAAATATCATTAAAATTTTCGGCTAAAATTTTTCCAGTCCCTGGTCTTTTCACCCAAATATTATCTTTTGTAAAAAGTTCACCTTTCTTTATATCGGCAATAGCACATACAGTTGCGAAAGCGAAATCTATAGTAACTTGTTCTTCAAAAGCTGGTTTTTTAGAACCTCCTCTCATCTGAGCCATTTCGGCACTATTCTGAATCAATTCTTTACAAGCCTGCTCATCCATACTGCAAACAATATCTGGTCCTGTTCTATTCATATGGTCTGTGAAGTGTCGCTCCAAAATAGATGCTCCAAGTGCAACCGCTCCTAAACAAGCATTATTATTTAAAGTATGATCACTTAATCCAAAAACTTTATTGGGGAAGGCATTATGCATTTCCACCATTGCTCCAAACCTAACTAAATGAATTGGTGTAGGATATAAATTCGTAGTATGCAAAAGTGCAACTGGAACATTATATTTATCAAAAATAGCCACAGCTTTTTGAATGCTTTCTATAGTATTCATACCTGTACTCAAAATAACAGGTTTACCAAAACTAGCAATATGTTCTAGCAACGGATAATTATTACACTCACCTGAACCAATTTTGTATGCAGGAATATCGAACTTTTTAAGTCTTTCTGCAGCCGCTCTCGAAAATGGCGTCGAAATAAAAATCATTCCTTTACTTTCCACATAGTTTTTCAATTCAAGCTCTTCATCTTCATTTAAAGCGCAACGTTCCATTATTTCGTAGATTGAAACAGTTGCATTTCCAGGAATTACTTTTTTTGCTGCACCACTCATTTCGTCCTCTACAATATGTGTTTGATGCTTCACTACTTCTACCCCCGCGCTATGAGCCGCATCAACCATTTCCTTAGCTACTTGCAAAGAACCTTCGTGATTTATGCCTATTTCTGCAATTACTAATGGTGGATAGTCTTGACCTATTTTCCTTCCAGCTATTTCTATATATGGTTTCATTTATATGCTTTTAATTAAAAATTAACCTAATTTTATTCTTTATGATTTATTAATTCTTCTTTGCAAAGTAAATCCTAGTTTTTCTAATAAAATATATTATGAAAGTATTTACTTTTTCTAAAAACCAAAACAACTTCATACTAAAATTTGGATTAGTAAAAATTAATCGCCCTCCTCCTACATAATGTGTTTCTTCACAAATCCCATGTGCATAAGGCTTATTCTTTTTTAAAGTAGCAATATTAACATACAATGATTTAGGAAATATACTTAAAACAGACTTGGTTTGTTCGCTTCTATCTCCTTCAATAAATATTATGGCTCTAGAATCACAAAATTTTTCAACATCTGAAATCTTATTATCATATCCATCAACTATTATAAAATCAAATTTTTTATTTTCAATATATTTTAGTTCGGAATACAATTGTATTTGAGAGAAATGTTCAACATTTTCAGGCAATTTTTTCAAACAAAATTCATTGCTTTCAGTACCAAAATATTCAATTTTATATGCTTTTTTATTAGCAAACTTTAAAACTGTATCTGAAATTGAACCAATACCTAGACCAACTTCTAAAATAGAATGTACGTTAAACTTTAAAATTATTTTCAGAATGGTTTCTAATGCAAATTCACTTGCTATGTAGTCACTACCTTCTAGAAAACAAAATCTTTTATAATTTTCTTCAACAAATTTTTTAAATCTCATCTCCGTATTTTTTTTGTATTATGTATTGGGCATATTCAAAATCATCTTGTGTGTCTATATCTATGTTAGTAAAAATATGATTTACAACCATAGGATATGCATCTTGACTAATTATTTTATCCTCAAAAATTAATTTTGACTTAGTAATGTATAACAATCCGTTTTCAAAAAAAAGTGGTTCCAAATCCTGACTACGCTGACCAAAAGTATAGTTGTATGGATGAAATTTTTCGTCTTGTATTGTACCAAACTTTTGATGATTCCTTGAAACCGTAAATAAGCTATCACATTTTAAATCCAGAAATTTTTGAAAAGCCTCTTTTAATAGCCCTTCAGGTCGCAAAGGATTTGTAGGTTGTAACAAAACAACATTTTCAATCTGTTCCTCACAATTTTCTAGAATATGCTTTAAAGCAGTAACAGTAGGCTCTAAATCTCCTGAGATTTCCTTAGGTCTAAGAATCACTTTTGCTCCAAATTCTAGGGCTTTTTTTTGAATCTCAAAATCATCTGTAGAAACATAGATATCATCTATAATTTCTAAATTATTTTTTGCATAATTTATGCTATGAGCAAGGAGAGGTATCCCTCCTAAATCTAGAATATTTTTATTAGGCAATCGTTTAGAGCCCCCTCGTGCTGGTATAATAACGATTGTTTTCATTCAATATATTTTTTAAGAAAAGTATTAATTCTTTTATCAACTTTATATGTATAGAATATACTTATCATCGTTAATGCACCTATAATAAACAATGGCCAAACAAACTCAATAGGGCTAAAATACCCTCCAAGTTTATTTATTAGTAACACACCTATGTTTTCATGAATTAAATATAAAAAATAAGATGCTACTCCAATCTTTATTAAAAATTTATTCTCCAAAAATGCTAAACTTTTAGATTGATTAATGAGAAGAAAAAACATAAATAAAAAGCCTAACACAAACAACATTTTTTGAGGTTCATTCTTATAAATATATCCTTGAAAAATAAGCAAAAGGACAAAATTTATTTTCTGCCAAATAGGAATAGCTAAATTTGAAGTTTTATTTTTATAAAACAAATAAAATAAAATACCAAAACTAAAAAATGGTAATGCTTCAAAAAGATTAAATGTTTTACAAAGCGACTTAATAATTCTTACTATAAAATTTTCTGAATCAACATTAAAAACTATAAGACTTATAAGTAGTATTAAAAAAGTTACAATAAAAAAAACAGCATTAAAATTCTTTTTTGTCCAATAGAAAAGTAAACTCGCAAAAGCATAAAACTGTATTTCAAGCCACAAACTCCAATAGGATCCACTTATATAGTCAAATTCAAACTTCCTCCCTGTTAACGAGGATAACAAATCTGGTTGAATAAAAGTAGAACTCACAAAAATATTTTTTATAGAGTGACTATTTGGAAACAACAATCCGTTATCAAATAATATAAAGATTAAAAAAGTAATGGTAGAAGCTATTAACATAGATGGAAACAACCTTAACATTCTTTTTTTCCAAAATATTATAAAATTAGGTGTGCATTCTAAAGTATATAGAATAACAAATCCGCTAATTACAAAAAAGAAATGTACTCCCATTTTTCCATAGGAAAAAAAATCATATTTCTTTCCATAAGGATATAATGAAGTCCAACGAGAAAAATAATGAAAAACCATAACTAACAATATAGCAATAGCTCTAAAACTGTCTAATATGTAAATTCTTTTATTATCCATTTTTCTATATTATATTGTTTTAGTTATTTTTCAGGCTTCCAATAAATTTTTGCATCTGTTAATTCTGAATATCTTTTAAATTCTTCGTTCGAAAATCCATTCCTATTTTTAATCCATTCCAAGCTATTCAAAAATAAATCTATTATTGCCTTAAGGATTCCAATACTGGCTTTAAAATCTCCTTTTAACACTTTATTCTTAATCTGCATCCAAAGAGAATACATCATAATTCTTGGAATTTTTAAAATAGGATAAAACATTAAAATTAAATACCATCCTGAACGAAGTGATCTTCTTGTTCTTTGAATATAATCTGCATTTGCTTTCCGAGACTTAACTTCTACTCTATGATGCACTAAAATGTCAGGCACATAATGAATTTCTAAACCGTTTTTAAACAATTGGTAGGACGCAAAATCTTCTTCACCATAAAAAACGAACCACTCAGGATAATTTGGGATTGTTTTCCAAGTTTTTAAATTCCAAACATGTCCGCATCCAACATAACTCTTTACTCTTTGAACTTTCGCATTTGAAATAATTGAATTAGGTTGGTCCTTTCCCCAAAAAATTCGAGTAGCTATAACTGCACATTTCGGGAATTCTTGAAAATGATTTATTATGATTTGATCAATGTTATCACTCAAAAAATTTGCATCATCATCTAAAGAAATTGCATAATCTGCTACTGACTCATTTAGCATTTTATTTCTGCAATAAATATATCCTTTTGATTTTTCGTTATGTAACAACTTAACCATCGGATAATTATTTTTAACCAAATCATAGGTATTATCAGATGAACCATCATCATAAACAACTACCTCTATATAATCTTTTAAAAAAAAATCTTTAAGACTATCTAACGTAATTTTAAGTTCTTCCGACCTGTTTTTTGTCGATATTAGAATTGAAATTTTAATTTTAGAATCCAACACAATTTTAAAAATTAATAAATTGATTTCTTTTGATAAATAATATTTTCAATATCTCTTTTAAAGTTTTCATCACTAAAATAATCACTAAAAACACTAGGCAATTTTTTTTCTTCCTTGATAGCTAAAATAAGATTTTCTAATTTACTTTTTATTTCTTCTTTATTCCCACAAGTAGCTATATACATATCATTCTTAACAACCTCTCTTATTTCACTTTCAATTGGTGAAATGGTTAATATTGGTTTATTAATCAATGCCAACATAGGAGCTTTACCAACTAAAACACTACAATAAACAGGTCCATTTTCTAAAATTATATTTAAATCAGCTGCAGCTTGCTCATAATACGAATTTGAAAAATTAAGTCCATGTAGCGGAACTATATTTTGGAAATCTTTATATTCTTTTTCAATTCTATAAATTTCATTACTTTTTAAACGTAATACAAATTCCGAATTTTCTTTTATCCATTGATTTTCATTCACCAATTCCTTATATGCTATTAATAAATTATCAATATCTCTACCAAATTGTAATGCTCCGTGATAAGCAATTGTTATCTTTTTTGTATTTGGTCGAACTTGTTTTGTATCAGAAAAATCAAATACTTTATTACAAAACTGGTGTGGCAAAGAATAAAAATATTTTCTTGTTCCATATAAAAACTGCATATCCTTTGCAAGAAATCTAGTTGCCATACAAGTCTTAGATTGCTCTACAACTTTTAACATCTTTTTTATACGAAACAAATCCAAATTCTGCAATGAATCATTTGCTCCTGAACACCAAAAAGTGGGAAAAGGTTCGTGAAAATTTATTATACCTTTTCTAAGAATAGGTAAACCTTCTGAAGCTAAAAGCATTTCATGTTTTAAACCACCTGAACGAATAAAAATATGATCATATTTCTCAAAATTAATTTGTGATATTTCATTTGCATACTGCTTATGTACAAATTCATCAATTAAAGAAACGTGAAAAATTCTCCAATACAATCTATTGATTAATTTAGTAAAAAAAGGATACTTTAAATTCAGTAATTTCTCTTGTATGTCATCTACGGGTAAAAGTTCTAGTTGATCATTACTCTCGCTTTGCTTTAAATACACTACATCAATTCTTGAATCTGGAAATGATGTACGAAGTTTGGATAAAAACGATCTTGATATAATACCCTGACTACTCCCAGAAATTCTTAAATCTTGCTCTATTATTAAAAATTTCATTCTATTACTTAATTACTGATTTGATTACTTTAATTATAAATTTACCATATCTACTAAACAATCCTCGCTTGAAATATAATTTTGTAAAATTCTTCCAAAACGTTTTATTTCTTTTATTGTCTAAAAAAGTTTTTTCTAGATGATCTAATATTCTACTTTCTTGATATTGAGAAATAAATTGGCTACAATTATTAACCAAATAATAATAAAACTGAAAAGTTCCTATATTTTTCAGAACCATATTATCTGTTTTGCTAGTAATATTTTCACCACTCCATCTAAAATAAACTTTTGCATCATTTATAGTAAAAATTGTTGAAAAATTAGAAACTTCTAAAACTGCCAACAAATCACTATACCAAGCTAAAGGAATGTCTTTAAACTTTATTCTTTTTAAATCTTCTAATTTAAAAATATACTCACTAAGTGAACTTCTCGTCCCTCCTTGAAATTTACGCATCAAAAAATCTATCGACAATTCGAATTTTGGATGTATGTGAATTTTAGATATTTCATTTCTAGACTTATCAATTACCACTGTAGAATATCTAACAACATTAATATTTCCTTCTTCTATTTCAGATAAATTATTATAAAATAACTCAACACAATTTTCGTCTAATACATCATCATCCCCTAGAATCATTAACCATTTTTCATCCTTAACTAGTTCTATACATCGCTCCCATTGCTGAACTAATGATTTCCCCCCTAAATTTTCTGAAAATCTAAAATAATTAAAGTCAAAAAATCCTCGATATTTAGCTAAAATCACCGATACATCTTCTGGACTCGCGTCATCACCTATATAAACTTTAAAATTTTTGTTGGTCTGATTAGCAAGCGATTGAAAAGTCTCTTCAATAAAACTTATTTTATAAAAAGGAATTACAATGGCTAGCATTATTATTATTTTTTAAATTTTTTAATTATTATTTTGAAAATACTTCTACTAAATGATAACATCCCTAATTTAGAGATTATTTTCTTAAAAAATAATCCTCCCAAATAACTATTTGAGTTTTTAAGTTGAACTATTTTTAAATTTAAATTATTTACCTTATTATAATATTGTATCGACCTATTTAATAACAAATTTTCATATTCTTCAGGAGTAGTTATCTCTTTTATCTTATTCAGAACTCTTGAATGATTTTCAATCATTATTGCTGGTGATTTTGTCATACTATTTGGATGCATTCTATAAAATGCTAATGGCAAATCAATAAAATTCACATTTAATTTTTTATGGAATAATTGAATCCAAAAGTGCCAATCTTCTTTTGCTTTCAAATCTTCATCGAATGTACAAGTATCAAAAATTTTTCTGGAAAAAAAACCACAATGTATAGGTATAGAAAAATCAAAATCCCATTTATTTAAAATTGAATCTAATTCAAATAGTTCCAAAAATAACTTACAATAAGGATGTTGTGCTTTTGAAATATCATCTTCAAACATTTTAAAATTAGATATTACAACACTATATTCAGAATTAAAATTTACTTTTTGTATAGATAAATCTAATTTTTCTGAATTTAATAAATCGTCAGAATCCAAAAACTGGATAAAGTCTCCGTTAGATTTTGAAACTCCATAATTTCGGGCACTACTAAGCCCACCGTTTTGTTTGAAAAAATACTTGAATCTTTTATCCTTATCTATCCACTTTTTTGCGACATCTTCAGTATTATCTATACTACCATCGTTAACAATAATACATTCCCAATCTTTATAGTTTTGTTCTAAAACAGATTGCAAACTCTCTTCTAAAAAATTTGCTTGATTGTAACAGGGAATTATTATTGATACCAAACTCATATTATAATTTTTGGAATAACCAAACTTGATAGATTTCTATCTCAGGGGCATTTTCATTCGGTTTTACAGAAAATCTTTGTAGTTCAATAGCTTTAAAAGATTGCTTTTCTACTATTTCTTTTAATGTATTTTCAGAAATCCATTCTTCTATAGGTTGGTTAGGATTTATATATTTAATCCATTCCTTTTGTGCTTCTTGTCTTGGTGTTGTCAAAATCAAAAAACCCTTTTGATTTAGTAATAGATTTATATCTTTAATGAATTCTTCTTTATTCACATCAGGAATATGTTCAATAACTTCCGAAGAAACTATTAAATCAAACTTTGGAGAATTATTTAATATTAACAAATCTTTTGTTGAACCACATTGAAAATTTATATTTGGAAACATTTTTTTTGCATATTCAACCACTGGTTTAACAGGTTCAATACCGCTTACTTCTCCATAATTTGCAAGCAAATTTGTTAACCATCCTCTTCCACTACCTAAATCAAGAATTTTGAAATGATCTGAATTACAATCCTTTTTTGCAACCCCAACAAGTTTCTTGATTATTTCCCATCTAAGGGATTCTTCAACATTGGGGTCTGCTGTATTCCATTTTGTATTTTTAGTAAATAATTCCTCATAATACTCCTCTTCCGACTGAATCTTTTTCTTTTTTAAAAAATTCTTAACTATTTTTTTTATACTCATTAGTATGATTATTTATTTAATGCCCAACTTACCTTATTATGGAAAACTTTATTAATTCTAAAATCTAAATCATTTACAACATCAACTTGAAAATCTTCTACTACAGTAAAGTTAATACAATCCTGTAACACCTCTACATCATTTAATGAATCTCCAAGAAAAACATCTATCTTATACATCCCTGGTAACAATTTAAACTCATTAATCTTTAAAATGATTCTTCCCTTATTTATTGATTCCTCATTGAGCTTAACTTTATAAAGTTTATTATTAATTCCAATCAATTTAGTTTCATTTATATCTTTTATAACTACTCCTAAAACTAAATTTTTAACTGGTTCTATAGTTTCAAATTCAACTTCAAGTTTAAACTCAGACAAATATTTAATTTGTCCTTTCCCTTCATTAAGAATTACTTCTTTGATAAATTTATCTCCTTTAAATTTTGAATTAAATTCTACAAAATCAAGGTTTTCATATATTTCTAGCGCTTTATCTATATCCCCTGCAAAGGTTACATATCCGTTCTCAAGAACCATACCTCTAGTACACAAACTTTTAACGGCAGCCATATTATGACTAACAAACAAAACAGTACGACCTTGCCCTTTAGAAATATCTTGCATTTTACCTATTGCTTTTTTCTGAAACTCGGCATCGCCTACAGCAAGTACTTCATCTACTACTAAAATTTCAGGATCTAGATGTGCCGCAACAGCAAAAGCTAATCGAACTGTCATACCGCTACTGTACCTTTTTACAGGTGTATCTATATATCTTTCACAACCTGAAAATTCAATAATTTCATTTATTTTAGAAGTTATCTCTTTTTTTGTCATTCCTAAAATAGCGCCGTTAAGATATATATTTTCACGACCAGTCATTTCAGGATGAAAACCAGTTCCAACCTCAAGTAAAGACGCTATTCTTCCTTTTGATTTTATCGAACCTGTTGTTGGCGAAGTTACTCGAGAAAGGATTTTTAATAAAGTTGATTTTCCTGCACCATTTTTACCTATAATACCTAAAACTTCACCTCTATTAACTTCAAAATTTATATCTTTTAAAGCCCATACATATTCCGAATTACCTTTGATAGTCCTATCATTTGTTTCACCAATCTTTAAATATGGATCTTCTTTACCTCTAATCTTTGCCCACCATCTATTTAAATCATGAGATATTGTTCCTGTCCCCACTTGTCCTAAACGATACTGTTTAGAAACATTTTCAACTTTTAATATAACATCTCCCATAATTAAATAACATCAATAAAATTCTTTTCTGTTTTATTAAAAATTAAAAGCCCGCAAAAGAATATAAAAATTGAAAAGAAAAAGGAATAAATAACTCCTGAAAAATTAATTTGCCCTGAACCTAAATAAGCATACTTAAAAAAGTCAAATATGCTTGTCAGAGGGTTAGCGTATATTAAATAATGTAATTTTTCAGGCATTTTTTGTAATGCCAAGGTTGTTGGATATACAATAGGTGTAATATACATATACAAACTAATTCCAAATGAAATCACAAAAGTTAAGTCCCTATATTTTGTAGTCAATGAAGTAATAATCATTCCTAAACCTAAAGAAAAAATCATCATTACTAACATTAAAAAAGGAGTAAAGACAATATACCAATTAGGAGCAACTGAGCTATTACCTATATAAATGTAGTAAATTAGAACTATTATAAAAAAAACAAATTGAATAGCGAACTTTAGTAAATTAGAAAAAACTATTGATAGTGGCATTATCATTCTTGGGAAATAGACTTTTCCAAAAAGATTTTGGTTTGTTTTAAACACTTCAGAGGTTGCTTTAAAACAATCTGAAAAATAAAACCAAAGGACATTTCCGGCTAATACAAATAAAAAATATGGTACTTCATCTGAAGGAATATTTGCAATTTGACTAAATATTACAAACTGAATTATTGATGTAATTAATGGTTGTATTAAAAACCATATAGGACCTAAAATAGTCTGCTTATAATAGGTTATAATATCTCTTTTAACAAATAAAAACAGTAAATCTCTATATCTCCAAATCTCTTTGATATTAAATTCTAAAAAATTTCTTTTAGGATTTATTTCAAGAACCCAATCGCTTTCGTATTTTTTTATCAACCCGATTATATTTTAAAATTAATCTCAATAAATATATAAAAAAGAATCTTCAAAAATAAGCGAAAAATACATTAATGTAATACTTTTGCAATGCAAAAACATAAAATTTGATATTTTGATTTTCTTTAGAAAAAAAAGTCCGTTATTAAAAGACTTAATACCAACAAACTACATAGACATTCACTCCCATCTTCTATTTGGAATTGATGATGGTGCTCAAACTTTTGATGATACTAAAAACCTTATCAACCAACTAAAGTCAATTGGTTTTTCTAAATTTATTACCACTCCACATACTTTTAGTGGTTTTTGGGACAATACTAAATCAAGCATAGAACAGAGAGAGCAAGAAGTTAAATCAGAATTAGCTAAGAACAATATTGAATGTGATTTAAAAGCCGCTTCAGAATATTTATTAGACGACCATTTTTTAGAGCTAGTTAAGAAAAAAGAAATATTAACTTTAAAAGACAATTATGTTCTTGTAGAAATGTCTTATTTGAATCCCCCAATACACCTTCGTGATATTTTATTCGAATTACAGGTTGAAGGATATAAGCCCATTTTAGCTCACCCTGAAAGGTACACTTTTTACCACAATAAATTTTCAGAATACGAAAAGTTAAAAAATGCTGGCTGCTTGTTTCAACTTAATCTTCTTTCAAGTGTTGGATATTATGGAAAATCTGTTACTGCGACAGCAGAAAAGCTTTTAGCCAGTAATTTAATAGATTTTGTTGGGTCTGATGTACATCACCAAAAGCATATTGATTCGTTTGAAAAACAAATTCAAATTAAAGATTCAAAAAAAATTATTGAAGTAATAGAAAAAAATCAATTCTTTAAATAAGAAAAAACCTCCAAAAATATGGAGGTTTTCTTATTTTATTTTTTACTAAACAAAAGATTAAAGACTTTTTTATACCAAGGTACAAACGTTACTCGCTTAGTATAAGAATATCCATAGCCATAACCATTTTCAGTACTTGTATCGTTTAAAACTATTGACATATTTGGAATTTTCTTTTCCTTATATAATATCTCTGGAGTAATCAACATTTGCTTTTCTAAATGATTAGCTCTTACTACATAAACAAAAGTATCAGCATTTTTTGCTATAAGTAGAGTATCAGTAACCAAACTAATTGGAGCTGTATCAACAACTATATAATCGTAATGGTCTTTGAGATAGTCAAACATTTTTTCAACCTTACTACTCATTAATAATTCTGCTGGATTAGGAGGAATAACTCCTGCTGGTAAGATATCAAAATGCTCGTAATCATCCTTTTTAATAATATATTTACTAATTTCACCTTCTTTTTCAGAAAGAAAATTTGTCAATCCTTTATAAGGGACATCAATATACTCACTTAATTTTGGATTTCGAACATCCATACCTATGAGAAGCACTTTTTTCCCAGAAATAGCTATTGTAGCTGCAAGATTTACCGCAATAAAAGTTTTTCCTTCACCTGGAATTGTTGAAGTAACGAAAATAGTTTTTGCCTTATTAGCATCAACGCTATTTAAAACAAATTCAAGATTTGTTCTAATGATACGAATAGCCTCAGCAGAACTTGTTCTACTATCCGGTTGTATTAATTCATTATTTGTATCTGAATGAGGCACATCACCTAAAAAAGGTATTCCTAATTTTTCAACATCTTGGCGATTTTTAACTTTGTTATCGAGTAATTTAATTAAATAAATAATAGAAAAAGGGATAATAAAACCTAATGCTAATGCCATTAATAAAATTAAAGACCTTTTTGGTGAAACAGGAGCTGCCGAAGAATATGCCTCATCAACAACCTTACATATTGGAGCTGTTCCAGCTAATGAAATAGCAGTCTCTTCACGCTTTTTAAACAAATAAAGATACAATTCTTCTTTAATTTGTTGCTGTCTAAAAATATTCCTAAACTCTCTTTCTTGCCTAGGTAATTTGGAAATTCTATTCGATATGACACCACCTTCTGCGCTAACAGAATTATTTTTCAACACTATAGAACTCCTTAGCCTGTTCAAACTCTCTTTGATTGTAGTCTTAAGTACCGAAATCTTTTCATCCATTCTAACAACAATAGGATTCGACTCAGTCGAGCTTTTCAACAATCTATTTCGCTCAATGATTAGATTATTATATTCTGAAATAGCAACACTTGAATTATTATCTGAAGGAATAATGTTAGCAGGAATTATATCATCTCCTTTGGTATTCTTGATATAATCCAGCATAACATCAACAACTTTAAGCTGTGTTCCTACACTCGCTTGTTCTGTTTTATATTGACTAGCATTTTTAAGATTCAATTCTGCCTCTGTAGGCAAATCAGTAATCTTATTGTTGCGCTTGTAATTTTCTGCTGTAATTTCTACACCTTGAAGCTCTTCAGTTATTATATCAAGCCTTTCATTTATAAATTTTGCAGTTTTCTCAGAAATTAAATTTTTATCAGTGATTGCATCTTCATTATAAACTTGAACTAGAGTATTTAAAAAATCTTCGGCTTTTTTACTTACCTGATCCACCATTGATAACTCAACAACATTAGAAAATTTAGTTAATGTTGCAACAGCTAATCTAAATTTGAACGAATCTGCTGTTCCTTTTAATGAAGAAACTTGAACAATTATCTTTCCTACATTTATTTTTTGAATCTCACCTTCCCTATTATATATTACTTTTTTTGAAACAAGGAAAGGACCTAATTTTTGTGAATTTATCGTTGCATTAAAATTGTATATACCTATCAATTCATTTTTTTGATTGTATAACTCAAACTTATTTTCTGATAAAATATTAAAATTAAGAATTGTATCTTTAGCATAAAACCTTTCGTCTTTCTGTAAAAATTTCACTTCAATAGGAAAGGAACCATAGACATCGGAAGATTTTATTCTACCTTCTGAAATATAATTAATATTAAAATTACCTCTTTTAACAGCTTTTTCAATTAAACTTCGGGACTTTAAAATTTCTATTTCATCATCTATATTGTTTTTAGATCCTGAAAAAAGTCCCAAATCTTGAAATGCAGTCAACTCAGATGCTAAGTTTCCAGACTGTTCATCTTTAATAAGAATTGTAGTAGCAGCTTTATATTGAGGAACTGAATATCTTAAATAAATTTTAGCTAAAATTGAAAAAACTAAAATTGAAAACAAGAACCATTTCCAATATTTTAGATAACTTAAGATAGTTTCTCTTATTTTAAACCCATTATCTACAACATCTTCTGTATATATATTATTTTGCATTTCAATCATTACTTTTTAAACAATAAAACTAAAGATAGTATAACCGACGACAAAGAAATCCACACAGGTATATTTTGATTGAAGGTAGAAGAACTTGCTTTAGCTTTATTCGGCTCTACATAAATCAAATCATTTTGCATAAGATAATAATAAGGAGAATTAATAAAGTCGGATTTTGTCAAATCGATTCTTTTCACTTCTTTTTTACCTTGATTTTCTCTAACCAAGATAATATTATTTCTTTTTCCGTAAATTGTTAAATCACCCGCTAAACTCAAAGCTTCTGGCAATGTTAATCGCTCTGCTGTTGAAGTAACCACTCCAGGACGATTTACTTCTCCTTGAACAGAAACTTTAAAGTTCATAATCCTCATATTTATAATAGGATCTTTAAGATATTTTTTTAAACGCTCTTTTAAAGAACTTAAAACTAAATTTTTAGGCTGCCCTCCAACATTTATAGTCCCTAAAACTGGAAACTCAATATTTCCTGCTTTATCCACTAAATACATTTGCATTTGTCTTTGCCCTGCAAAAGCTTGCCCCGTAACTGGAGGCGAAATATATGTCTCTAAATTAAAAGGCATTGCAGCTTCAGCATCTAAAGATGAAACTACAATTAACAACAAATCATCAGACTGAATCAATGTTTCATAATTCAATGAACTTCCAGAAACATTAGAAGAATCAATATCCTGATAATAAGAAATTTTTTTACTTGTTGTACAATTTGATAAAAATAATAATACACCTAAAAGTAGGAAAGATTTGAGGTATTTCATTTTATGCTTTTAAAGATTTGTCTAAGTATTCAAAAGTTGAGTTCATACTCTTAAACTCAGGAACTATTTGTTTCATTTTTGAAACGATAGAAGTATTATCATATTGTTGCGAAGTAAAGATCAATTCATCTATTTTCCTTTTCACATTGTTATTAATATCTATAATTTCTTGAGCAATCATTATTTTTTCATGGTGAGTCGGGAGCGTTTTAGAATTATCATTTAACAATTCTTCAAATAATTTTTCACCTGGACGTAAACCTATTACTTTTATTTTAATATCCCTATCTGGTATGTACCCTGCTAATTTTATCATTTTCTTTGCTAAATCATATATTTTTACAGGTTTACCCATATCAAAAATATAAATCTCTCCTCCATTACCCATAGCTCCAGCTTCTAATACTAACTGACAAGCTTCTGGTATAGTCATAAAATACCTTATAATTTCTTCATGTGTAATAGTAACAGGTCCCCCTTCTTGTATTTGTTTACTAAATAAAGGAACCACAGATCCATTTGAACCTAATACATTACCAAAACGTGTTGTGATAAACTTTGTTGTATAAGCATTCGTTTTTAATTCCTCAAAATATAAACTTTGCACATATTTTTCGGCGATGCGTTTACTAGCTCCCATCACATTACTAGGATTTACAGCTTTATCAGTAGACACCATTACAAACTTATCAACTCCATATTCAATTGATAGGTCTGCCAAATTCTTGGTACCTAACACATTAACAAATACTGCTTGCGAAGGATTTTCCTCCATTAGAGGAACGTGTTTATATGCTGCAGCATGATACACCAATGATGGACAATAGAATTCAAAAACTTTTTGCAAACCAACCTTATCTCTAACATCAGCTATAATCGAAACAACTTCTGTTTCTGATACTAATTTCTGAATTTCTAATGTTAAATCATGTAATGGGGTTTCAGCTTGATCAAGTATAATTATTCTTGCTGGACTAAATGTTACCACTTGTCTAACTATCTCACTTCCTATAGACCCAGCTGCTCCAGTAATTAGAATTGTTTTGTCTGAAATTTGTTCAGATATTTTTTTATTATCTAAAACAATAGGTTTTCTATCTAACAAATCTTCAATTTGAAAACTCTTAATCTTTTTTGAAATTTCATCTTGATTTTCCCAATTAGTAATAAGAGGAACAGTATAAACTTTAAGATTTGCCTCTAAACACTCATCAACAATTGCTAATTGTTCATCTTTAGTCAAACTTTTATCTGCAATTATTAGCGCTTGAGCATTCATAGCTCTCATAATTACTGAGATTTTTTTCTTCTGACTAATTATAGGTAAATCTAAAATACGCTTTGATCCACTAAAATGAAATTTATCTATAAAACCTAATAATTTAAATCTTGATGGAGTTTCCGCTTTTAAAGCATTTGTTATTGAAATAGAGTTTGCATCTGCTCCATAAATCAATGCATTAACCAAGTTTCCTGAACGAGTTTCTTTTAAAAAGTTTTCAAAAAATTGTTTGACTACAACTCTATAAAAAAATAAAAAGCAGAAAGAAAAAATAACATTGATTAGCAATGCAGTGGTGACATAGAAATCTTTCTTAACAAAAAAAGTATTTACAAAATCAATAACTAACAAAACTATTAAAGTTCCAGTTTGTGAAAACATAATCTTAATAGCATCAATAAATGATGAATGCCTAATAATCCCTGAATATGTTTTAAACCACCAAAAGAAAAAAATATTTATAGCAAAATAAACTACTATTTTGATTGAATAATCTGAACCTTTGAAATAATCTAAGCCAATCCCTCTAAACAGATAAAAAGTTACCGACATAGAAAATGCGACCGCAAACATATCTATCAACAATATAACCCATCTTGGTAAATAACCTAAACTTTTTAGATTAAAACTAAACCTATTATTTGTTGATAATACTTGCAGAACAATTGTTTTCAAACTATTTCTTGTAGTATTACTCAATTTCACCACTCTCTAATCAGTGCGCAAAATACTAAAAAATTGGTGAAAAACAGCACTTATTCTATATTTTTCTTCATTATCCAAATTTGTACTAGACGGCAAACACAATCCTTTTTCAAAAAGTTTTTTAGAAATATCTTCTCCAAAAAAAGGACAATGTGAAAAAACTGGTTGCAAATGCATTGGTTTCCACAAAGGTCTACTCTCAATATTATTCTTCTCAAAAAGATTTCGCAAATTTTCTCTTTCTTCAAAAGAATTTAAAACAATTGTTGAAAGCCAATGATTCGAAAAAAAGTCAGAATTAAATTCAGAATGCACTTTTATACCATACTTCTCTAAAATTTCAGAATAAAAAATTTTTAAATCTCTTTTTATTCTTATCCTTTCTTCAAGAGCACACATCTGTCCTCTACCTATTCCTGCATTAATATTATTCATTCTGTAATTATAACCTATTTCTTTATGCTGGTAATGAGGCGCATCTTCTCTAGCTTGAGTAGCTAAAAAAACTGCTCTTTCCTTAAAGCTTTTATTTTTTGCAATTAATGCTCCCCCTCCCGAACTAGTAATAATTTTATTACCATTAAAAGACAAGATGGATACATCACCTAATGTTCCGCATTTTTCATTTTTATATAAGCTACCCAATGCTTCCGCTGCATCTTCTATAATTGGAATATCATATTTACAAGATATGGCTTTAATTTCGTCGTGTTTATAAGGCATCCCGTATAAATGAACTGCAATTATTGCTTTTGGTTTCTTGCCTTTAGAAATCCTACTAATTATAGCTTCTTCCAAAAACTCTGGAGAAATATTCCACGTATCAGGCTCACTATCAACGAAGACAGGTATAGCTCCCAAATATACTATTGGGTTAGCTGAAGCCGAAAAAGTCATACTCTGACAAATTACTTCATCACCAACTTGAACACCCAATAAAATAAGCGCTAAATGGAGAGCGCTAGTACCTGAATTCAAGGCTGTCACATTCACTCCTTTTCCTAAATAATCCTGTAAATCTGATTCAAATCCATCAACATTCTCTCCTTTTACATCAATCCAATTAGAAGAATTCAAAACAAATTCTTCTTCCTTGCCTGAAAGATAAGATTGAGAAAGATAGATGCGTTTTTTAAACATTTTTTCCTTTTAACTTTTTTAATAGATAAAATTTAGTCAAATAAATCATAACTAAAACAGTCACTATTGATAAAAATAGTATAATCTGATTGGACTCATAAAATTGTATTACCAAAAAAGAACAAAGTAATTGAAGTACAAAGTAAGCCAACGAAACTACCCTATGGTCAATTTTATAATTATTTGACAGTATTTGGTAATAATGATGTCTATGAGCTTCAAAAATATTTTCTCTTAAATAAATTCGATGCGCAATTGTACAACCTGCATCAGCCCCATAAACTACTAAAAAAAGAATCCAAATAAAAGAATGAGTAGCAAGCATCAACATCAGCAAAGTATAGACAATCCAAAAAGCTATACCAATACTTCCGATATCTCCAGCAAAACATTTTGCTTTCTTTCTATAATTGAAAAATAAAAAAACAATGCTTGCTAAAACTGGATAGATAACAAAATCTGGATCTACAAATGACACAACATATTTATTCACATACCATAATGAACCAAATACTGAAATAGTATAAAGCCCTGTTATCCCATTTATACCATCCATAAAATTATAGGCGTTTATTGTCCCTATAAAGAAAATGTAAGCTAAAACAACTACATAAAAAGGTAAAAATTCAAAAAGATTAAGATCATAAAACACTAAAGATATAGCTATAAAATGTGCCAATAATCTAATTTTGTTAGACAAACTTTGTATATCATCCCAAAAACTAATTAGACTCACAATAGTCAACCCTGCAAAGAAAAATTTTGTTTCTTGAAAATATTGCACAAAACAAACCAAGCCTGCAAACCAAAAGACAATTCCTCCACCACGAAGTGTAATATAGGTATGTGCACTTCTATGATTCGGTTTATCTATAATATTATACTTATCTGCTACTCTAAAATAGAACAACAAAAGCACAAAAAACAATATTATTATTAAAAGATATGACATTATTTCTCAAAACTTTTTATTGTAATCATCAATCCTTCTTCAGCAGAAACTGGTAATTTATTAATACCTAATTCCTTTTTTACTTTTTGATTAGAAACTTTATAATTTTCTGTTAACTTAGTTAATCTTTCAGTATTTAAAGGTAATTTAAAAATATCTCCACATTTTGCCATCATATTAATCAAACTTTTTGGTATATTCCAAAGTCGAGATTTCTTACCAATGGCTTTTCCAATTATCTGAATCAAATCATTTGTTGAAACAAAATCATCATCGGCAAAATTATAAATGCCCGAAGGGATTTCAGATTTTGACAACATTTGATAAATCAAAAAATTAAGGTTATCTATACTCAAAAAAGAACGCTCATTTTTATAAGCTGCTAATGGATAAGGTATTCCTTTTCTTACCACTTTATACAACAAATTCAAATTCCCTTTATTACCTGGACCGTGAATCATACAAGGTCTAACAATAAAAACTCTTTTTCCTAAGGGTAAAGTTTTACTCAAGATATATTCTTCAGCTTTCAATTTAGATTCGCCATATGGTGTTTTTGGAGTTGGCACAACATTTTCCAACAAAACATTTGGCACCTCATCAGCAACCGCTTTAACACTACTAAAATAAAAAAAATCTTTACAATCAGAGTTTAAAAAAATATCAAAGAGTTTTTGGGTTAAATCTGTATTTATTTTAAAATATTCTGAAGTTTCACTAGTATTTTTAGTATCGTGTGCTTTACCTGCTAAATGTATAATAGCTTGTACATTTCTGTCAATCTTTTCTTCCCAACTATTTCTTAGGGAAAGTTTTTGAATATCTATTTGATTTTTTTCCAAATAAACAGATAGATTACTTCCAACAAACCCATTTGCACCTGTTATGATAACTTTTTTATTCATTGTTTAAAATTGAAATCAATCTATTTAACAATAACTCACGTTCAAATTCTTTTCTAAAGTAATCTCCAGCATTTTTACCTAAAGTGTTTCGTTCTTCTTCTGACAAATTATACAACTCAACAACGTTTTTTGCTAAATCTAATGCATTTTCCGCTGATGAAGTAAAGCCACTATTAGAAATTTCAACAATTCTAGCTCCTTCTCCATCAAGAGAAGCTAAAATAGGCTTTTCGCACGCCATATAAGATTGAACTTTTGAGGGTATTGTTAAAGAAAATATTTTATCTTTCTTTAAAGAGACAATTAATCCGTCAGCACAAGCAAAAAAATTAGGCATTTGTTCAGAAGGAAATGCTCCTAATAAGAAAACTTGATTTTCGAGTTTATTCTTTTTTATTTGTTCTTCTAAATTCCCCTTCATTCTTCCATCTCCTAAAAAGACCCATTTCACATCGATTTCTTGCTCACTAACAATTCTAGCCGCTTCAATAAGAGTATTTAAACTTTGAGCTTCTCCTAGATTTCCCGCAAAGATTATTTTAAAGCCTTCAGGTAACAAACTTAGATACTGTTTATCTTGAGGCATAGGCTTATAAAAAGTTTCGGTTGAATTAGGATAAAAAATAATTTTATTTTCAGAAATTCCTTGATTTAAAATATAGTTTTTAAACCCCTCTGATTGCACTAAAACTTTTTCTGATTTATTATAAATCAACTTAGTAATTCTATCAAAAAAGTTTAAGATAAATTTGTTTTTGACACCACCCGCTGCTGTTAAACTCTCTGGCCATAAATCTTGTACCCAAAAAAAATATGGTATTCTTTTTATTTTACCCATTACAATGGCTGGTAAACCAACAGTTATTGGAGACGGTTCATAAACTAATATTTTATCAAACTTTTCTTTAATAAAGAAACAACGAAAACTAGCAAAAAATGGAAATGATACATAATTGAGCATTAACTGAAGTGAATTATTACCTCTTGGAATAAGCTTACTTCTATACACTTTTACCCCATTCCATTCAGAATCATTCTTTTTCCAAAAGCTAAATCCATCAAAAAAAGTTCCTTTTGGATAATTTGGAGTACCTGTAAGCACAGTTACCTCGTGACCTTTCTCTTTGAGTCCAAGAGCTAGATCATTAATTTTAAAATTTTCTGGCCAAAAATATTGAGATATGATTAAAATTTTCATTTAATCTGATATTCATATTGATTATTCAAAATCCATTCTTTCATTTCGATAAGCATTTGTTTATAAGTTGGAACCTCATAAATACAATCTATTCTTGAACTCACTAAACTTTTATCAACTTTATAATAATCATCTGGAATGATTTGCATTTCATTATTTTTAAAAATCTCGTTGAATAGTAACAACAAATTATACTTATCAATCTTTTCTCTTGAAATTTGTTTTATTCCAGTTACTGAGTTGTGTATCGCCCAATGCACAACTTTTACTAATTCAAAAGTTGTAATACCAGACCAAAAAGCATTTGTATAACCTTTAAGCACTTGTGTATTTTCCTGAGTCATAAACCAATGAAAAAGTCCAATTCCGTTAGTATTAACTTCTGGACCAATAATTGAAGTCCTTAAGGTTACATCCTTATTATTAACAATTTCACCCAAGGCTTTTGATTGTGCATAAAACCCAATTCCGTCCCTTATATCTTTTTCAGTATATCCACCTTTCTTCCCTGAAAAAACACAATCAGTACTTATATGAATAACTTTAGTTTTTATTTTTTTTGTTAAACTTTCAAGGTAGTGTGGGAAGTATGAATTAAACCAAATTGCCTTATCAGGGTTATCTTCAGCAACTTTATTAAGAATTCCAATACAATTCACAACAGCATCAAAATCATTTTTCAATATAATTTCTGACAATTTAGATGTATCACTCACATCTAAATCAAAAGTATTTTTTGATTTAGTTATGTTACGAGCAATTCCATAGACTTCATAATTTTCCAAATGCTGCAATTTTTGAAAAATTAAATGTCCAGCCATTCCCTTAATACCTATAACTAAAACTTTCTTCATCTTATTTATCCCAAATTACTTTATTAACTATTGGCGTATAACTTTGAATAGCTCTAATTACTCTTGCTGAAGTATTTTTTATCGTATATTCAAAAGGTAATTGTGCATCATCTGTTAAAGATAATCCTTTAGCTATTTCAATAGAATTCAGCATACTATCTGTGTTAATACCCCCTAATACAATCGTACCCCAATCAACAGCTTCAGGTCTTTCAGTACTAGTTCTAATACTAACCGCTGGAAATTTCATCATTGCAGACTCTTCCGAAATAGTACCGCTATCAGATAAAACGATAAATGAATTTTGTTGTAGATTCACATAATCAAAAAATCCTAATGGTGGAACATTTTGTATTAATGGGTGAAAAGTAATATTATTTGCTTCTATTCTTTTTTTAGTACGAGGGTGTGTTGAGAAAATAATAGGCATCTGATATTTTTCTGCTACCACGTTTAAAGATGCTGATAAAATTTCAAAATGATTTTTTATATCGATATTCTCCTCACGGTGTGCGCTTACTACAATATATTTACCTTGTTGTAATCCAAGTCGGGAAACCACATCTGAACTATCAATCTTATTTTTATATTTTTCTAATACTTCTAAAAGTGGTGATCCAGTTACAAACACATGATCTTTTCTGAAACCTTCACTTAAAAGGTATCTTCTACTGTTTTCAGTATAGGTCAAATTAATATCAGAAATATGATCTGAAATTTTGCGATTAATTTCCTCTGGCACGTTTTGATCAAAACACCTATTACCTGCTTCCATATGAAAAATAGGAATTTTCAAACGTTTTGCAGCAATAGTACTTAAAACACTGTTTGTATCTCCTAACACTAAAATAGCATCAGGCATTTCTTTTGACAAAATTTCAAAAGATTTAGCAATAACATTTCCGATTGTTTCTCCCAAATGATTACCTGCAACATTTAAAAAAACATCGGGTTTACGAAGATTTAAATCTTCAAAAAATATTTCATTTAGTTCATAATCATAGTTTTGACCTGTATGAATTAAGATATGATCAAAAAACTGATCACATAATTTTATACATTCGGCTAAACGAATAATTTCTGGTCTTGTCCCTATAATTGTGGCTACTTTTAACTTTTTCATTTTTATAAACAACTTTATTTTCTCGCAAATCTTTCTAATGGAAACCTTACCTCGTCATTAGTCTCACCAAGTAAATAATCTGACATTACTAATAACTTAGAATCGTGCTCTAGTGCTCTGATACAAGTTATATATCCACTAGGAATATGCAATACATCAAAACTTTCTGCACTTATTTCAAAAGAAACCATATTTGAATTATCATTTGGTTCTTCACAATTTTCAATTGCAATTACATTAATCAAAAATTTACCTGAAACAGCAGTAAACCATCTCTGTTCTATTTTATGACCTTGCCAGCCTCTTTCAAAAAAAGTATCTTTGTTTTGAATAAAATATACTCGCTTTATTTCTATAGCATTGAAGTCATTATTAAACTGAAGCTTTCCTCTATCGTCTTGATGAAAACCTCCCTTTATTACAGTAGGAAACATTACTCAGGATAATTTGAATTATTTTCTTCACCTAAAACCTCTTTTCTAATGACTGGCAATTTCAACAATAACTGCTTCATCCCTTCCACGTCTTTTTGTTCTGTATTATGAGAGTGGTAATCTTCAATTTTAGAAACATCTTCATTTCCTTCTGAGAAATACTGAGCATAGTTCAAATCACGATTATCTGCTGGAATACGATAAAATTCACCCATATCTTCAGCTTTTAACATTTCTTCACGCGTACATAATGTCTCATACAACTTTTCACCGTGACGTGTACCTATAATTTTAATTTCATTAGTGGCATTACACATTTCTTTTAAAGCTTGTGCTAAATCGCCTATAGTTCCTGCTGGTGCTTTATTTACAAATAAATCACCTGGATTACCATGCTCAAAAGCAAAAAGAACTAATTCTACTGCTTCTTCTAAAGACATTAAAAAGCGTGTCATAGAAGGATCTGTGATTGTTAAAGGTTGTCCTTCTTTTATTTGTTTTAAAAACAAAGGGATTACAGAACCACGAGATGCCATCACATTTCCATACCTTGTTAAACAAACAGTAGTATTATCAAGATTTCGAGAGGCAGCAACAGCTACTTTTTCCATCATTGCTTTAGAAATTCCCATAGCATTAATAGGATAAGCTGCTTTATCTGTACTCAAACAAATTACTTTTTGCACATTATGTCTTACAGCAGAATCAATCACATTTTGCGTACCTATTACATTCGTTTGAACTGCTTCCATAGGAAAAAATTCACATGAAGGAACTTGCTTTAAAGCAGCAGCGTGAAAAACATAATCAACATTATGCATTGCCCTATCAATACTATTGTAATTACGAACGTCCCCAATATAAAATTTCAATTTTGAATTTTTATACTGATTACGCATATCATCTTGCTTTTTCTCATCACGAGAAAAGATACGAATTTCTTTAAAATGATCCGTTTCTAAAAAGCGGTTTAAAACGGCGGTACCAAATGAACCTGTCCCTCCTGTAATAAGTAAAACTTTATCCTTTATTTGTTGCATATCTATTGCTAACTATTTTTTAAATATGTTTTTTGAAACCAAATATTAAAAAAGAAAAAACGATCAAACAATATTTTATCTTTTAATAAATTTTGATAAGTCAAATTTTGTATCTCTTTATAAAAAATCTGATCAACATCTTGTAACTTTTCTTTCAAAACCTCATAATCACTCTCTTTAAAATATTGATTTCTAAGAGTTTCAACAGGAGGTGTAAAACCACTTTTTTTCGATAAAAAATACTTTAATCCAAAGCATCGAAAATACAATAATTTCAAATAAAGTTTCGAAATAAAAGGGGTAAATAATAAAAATACAGGTTTTGTTCTTACCTTTTCTAATAAAACTTCATCTAAAAAGGGAGATCTTACTTCTATCCCGGAAAACATTGATGCTCTATCAGTTTTAACTAAATACTTTTCTGGCAAATTATTAAATTCTCGATCATATTGGATTATTCCTTTCAAAAAAGATTTTTCCTTTTTAATCACAGTATTAAATCTGTTATTAATATAATCAAAAGCAAATGGTGCGACTATCGCGTGATTTTTAAGATAATTACCTTCGAATTCATCTTGTGAGCCATTTATAATTTGTTTAACAGCATCTCCTGTAAACCTTGACAAATTAAAAATCTTATTAGTTTTCAATAACAATCTCAATAGCCACTTTTTAAAATAATGAGGATAACCATAAAAGAGTTCATCACCTCCGTCACCAGTCAAAACTACTTTAAACTCCTGAGCTACTTTTTTAAATATAGCTATAGATGGAATCCCACTGTAATCTGCAAAGGGCTCTTCATAAACTTCTGCATACTGTTGAAAAGCAACATCTAACTCTTTGTCTTGAAGAAAGACTCTATTTAAATTAATTTTATTTCTTTTAGATAAATAATCAGCCCAAAAAAACTCACTCATCTTTTTGTCTTCAAAATCAACAAAATAAGTCTTTGCTTTTGACTGATTTTCTTTAGTTAACTTGGTTACTATTGTGCTATCAACTCCGCCACTCATTAGTGTTGCTATGGGAACATCGCTTATGATTCTTTTTTGAACTGATTTGTAGATTAACTCATTAATCGAATAGTTTTTACTATCTAGTTTTTTAAAAACTGAAATTCTAGTATTTAGAAGTTCTACTGAAGTTTTTGTTCTATCAAAGAGCAATGTTTTTCCAGGCTCAAGTTTGTGAATTCCTTCTAGAACTGAATAGTTATCAGGAGTAAAACCTAATGCGAAATATAATTGTAATCCTTGTGATGAAATTGCTTTTTTATTTTCGAGTTTTGAAACACCCCATATACTTGATGAAAAACTAACGTGATTATTTTCAAATGTATAGTACAAAGGTTTTTTTCCTACTCTATCACGACTCAGTAAAAATTGATTGTTTTTATGATTATACAGTCCAAGTGCCCACATTCCTTCAAAATAATCAAAACACTCAATACCCCACTCAAGAAAAGAAGCACAAACAACTTCAGTATCTGAAGTGGTTTTGAATATATAATTCTTCTCTTCTAATATTTTTTTTAGTTCAAGGAAATTATAGATTTCTCCATTAAAAACAATAGTAATTTTTTCGCTATTAAATTCATAAACAAAAGGTTGATTAGATCTTTCATCCAAATCGATAATCGCCAGACGTGCATGTCCAAAAATAAAATTTTCGGTTTTAATATAGTTATGATTATCAGGACCTCTATGAAAAATAGTCTTAAAGGCCTCTTCAAAGTTTTTTGAAGATTTGCTTACATCAGTAGTTCCAATTATTCCACACATTTAACTTTGACTATATGTATTTACCAAAAACTCAAAGGTTTTTCTTGAAGTTTCCGACCAATTATATTTTTTAGCTTCTTCTAAATTTTTTAATGCTAAAATATCATTTTCTTTTGGATGTGTAATCATCTTTTTAATTGCTTCACAAATTGAATTCACATCATATGAATTGAAATAATATCCGTTTTCCTTTAAAAATTCAGGCATTGGTTGCTTATCACTACAAGCTATAGCCACACCAGATGACATACACTCGATTAATGTATTAGGCATATTTTCACAAGTTGATGCAAAAATTAGTCCATCAGCTTGTTTGTAAAACATATCAATTTCATTGTAATCTACATAGCCAAAATATTTTATAAATTCTTGTTTTGAATCAACCTCTTGGATAGCTTTCTTTAATTTATCACCGGAAGGCTTAAAAATTATATTTCCAATCAGTTGTAATTCAATTGGAAAACCTTTTTTACGAAGTAATCCAACAGCTTCAATTACATTCCATTGATGCTTATAAACGTGTACGGGTGAAACATATAAAAGTTTGTATGGATTTTCTAAAGAATATTCTGAAATATTTTTATGCTTTTTTACTTCTCCTGCAAAACGATTAGACACACCGTGGTGAATAATTGAAATATCTTTACCTGTTAAATTTAATTGTTTACTCACATAATTTTGTGCATATTGTGAAATAAAAATTATTCCTTTTGAGTTAGCAAATGATTTTTTTTGCTTTTGAAAATTTAACCAGAACCGAATTACTTCTTTTGGTTGCTTTATTTCTTTCCAAATGTCTCTTTCATAAAGTAACATATTTCTAGACATTCCTACTACAGGTTTAAATTTACCAACATAGTCACCAGTAATCGATAGTAAAACATCGCAAGTTTTATAAATATACTTATCGTATTTAGTCAGTTGAAAAATCACTCTTGAGAGTAATCCTTTATTTAATTCTGGGAAAGTAATCTTATTTAAATTTGATAATTCTGGAACGGAATCAAGCACTTTTTTTGAAGCAAAAATTGTTATTGACTCAATTTTATCTTCAAATTTATTTTTATCATAGTGTGAAATTATCTCTTTCAAATGAGTAATTCCCCCTCCACCGCCAACATTTGTTGCGTCTATCCCTATTCTTATCATTGACTACAAAATTCTCGAACCAATGCCAAAATTAATCGAATTAATTGATTTTAACATATTAAAAATTTATTTTCCAATACAAAACTGTAAATATTTTCCCGCTATCGACACAACATTGAGTTCTTCTCCAATTATTGATGCTTGAAAGGATAATTGTTCTCTTATACTTTGATCCTGAATACATTTTTGAACTGCACTTGTAAAAGCATCTATATCCCCTAACGGTATTAAAAATGCATTCTTACCATCGTCTATAATATCTCTAGGCCCTGCATCACAATCAAAACTAACACAAGGCAAACCTGCTGCCATTGCTTCTACTAAAGCATTTGGAAAACCTTCTGAAACAGACGAGAATGCAAAAATAGATGATTTATGCAACCATTCTTCTACGTTAGTAACAGTTCCTTGCAAAATCACTCTATCCTGAACACTTAAATCCACAATTTGTTTTTCTAAACTTTCTCTTAAAGGACCATCGCCTAAAATAACTAACTTCCAATTATCTATATTAAGTTTAGACATCATTTCAATAAGGTAATGTTGCCCTTTTTCTCTAACTAACCTACCAACATTCAAAATAATATTTTCCCTAACTATATTCTTTGATTTATGAATAGCTTTTACTGGATTAGGGATTACTTGAATATTTGAATGATTTAATTTTTTGGTTAAAAAATCTTTAGCTAAACTTGTTTGTGCAATAATGCCTTTTGCAAATCTATAAAACAAAAATCGTCCAACAACAACAGGTTTTGGAACATATTCATATGGATTAGCTCTATCAGAAACAAAAACATCTATATCTAAAAAACGAGTTGCGACCAATGTAAGAATATTGTATCTATCTAAAAAAGACAATACAAAATCAGGATTTAATGTTTTTATCTGTTTTCTTAAATTAAATAATAATTTAAAAAAATCTAAAATCTTTTTAGTACGATTATCAAATTCGAGCTGAATTAAATTCACGTTGGGGTGCAAATCATAAAAAACATCACTTTTTATTAACGTTACTAGGCTGACCATATGTCCTAATCTCGCCCATTCATTTGCTAATTCCGTAATAACCCTTTCGGCACCTCCTTGTTGCAAGGTTGGTATAACTAAAAGTATTTTTTTCATAAACCCGCCTTTTTCTCTTCTAAATTTTCTTTAGTTAGACCATCATTTAATAAAAAAACTACAGCTAAAAAAAACCAAAACTCGACTCTAAAAAAATGAATATTATAAACTGAACTTATAAAAATTCCTATCATAAAGGGCAAAAATTGATAAAAAAAAGATTCTTTTTTATTCTGTTTTGGAATCTTCTTAAAAATAAAATAAAAGACACTAAAAACAACTAAAATAAATGATAAACATCCTAATATCCCCGTTTCTGCTAACAATCTAAAATATGTCCCATGCACATTAAAAATTTGATTTGTAACATTTATTTGAGATTGTCCCAAACCAATTCCTGTAAGGGGGTATTTTTTAAAAATTTGTAATGATTTTTCAATATTTTCAATAAAAAAATTTCCTGCTAAGTCATTTGGTTTTCTCTGCAATATTCTTAACTCAACTCTATTTCTAATTGAGGATACAATACTTGGAAACATCAAGAAAAAAGTGCTTAAAAAACCAACATTAATCATAAAAAAATACATTAGTTTCTTTTTTGTCATAAATCGGAAATTCAAAACAACCAATAATATCACACTTACCAAAAAACTTATTATCACTGAAACTCTTGTTGTACCTATGAGCATACAGATTCCAAGAAGCGAACTCAAACTTAAAAACAAAATTTCGTTTTTAGAAAGTTGCAGATGAAACTTTGAGAATAAAAAAGGTAGTATTAGACTAAGCATTAAATGGACGTAATCTGCTGTATTGCCAAAATACAAAAAACCTGAAACCACTTTATTAAAATCTGGATATCTATTAAATGTAATCCATCCAAAGTATAGTGCTATGAAATCATAAAAACCAACTAAACTTGAAATAAATAAGGAAGTGCTAGTTAACAACAATATCGTTTTAACTTTGACATCCCTAAAGCTTATATAAAATGAAATTAAAAAACACACTCCATACATTATCACAAACCAGTATTTTATAGACTCTAAAACATTTGATGAAAATAATGTCACAAGTAATATTACAAACAGAAATAATAATATCGATTGAAAAACTTTACTAGTAAAAAATTGCTCCTTAATTAAAGAAAATGCTTTATAAAAAGTTCCTAAAATTGCAACTGCTCCGAAAAAATGATATAAAAAAATTCCTTTTTTTATTAAACACGGAAAAAAATATTGCTCTTGGAAAAACAACAAAACGCTAATTATAAATATGAGCCTTATTATTTTCAATTATATCTTACTTAAAAACCTTTTATTTATCCATAACAACATATACACCCACACTACAAATTTCAACTCTGAAATAAATGAGGATCTAGATATATATAAGGCTTGACATAAATACACAACAATAAGGATATGAGAAAAAAGTTGAATCTTACCCGAAGTATAAAACTTTAAATCACAATACCTCATGAAATATCCAAAAAGAAACATACCAACTATAATCCCAACTAAACCAAAATCAAAATAAAAATCTGCCATACAAGTGGTTCCATCTCCCATATATGGATAATCCCCTTGGTTTATCCAAGTAACAAAATTAGCAGATGTAATATATTTTATATGTTGATCCCCAAAAAATAACGGTGTAACTATAGAAACGAAAGGAATACAACCTAAAATTTCTTGAATTTGGTAATGCCCATACAAATAATCATGTCGTTCCGGAACATAACCTAATGTAATATTTAATGCTCTAACTGAGTTAGCTAATTCTTGGGTTTGTGGTAAAAACGAAACTTTTTCTTTCCCTTCTTTTTCTTCATCAAAAGCTTTAGAAATTTTTTCAGACAGACTTAATTTTTTTTCAAAATTACGTGCTTCCCCTAAAAGTGTAATTACGGTAGCCAATGCAAAAATTGAGACTAACACAACTTTTAAACTAATAGTCCTTTTTGTTACATAATAATAACTTCCCACATAACACAAGCCCAATGTAATAATTGGTCCTCTATCACCGCTAAAAAGGACACTTATAAAATAAACTACTAAAAGAGCTACTAAAATATAACCTTGCTTTTTAATATAGTCTAATACAGAAACAGGAATATTTTGTGACGTTACCATATTCCTAGTATTTTGAATTACAATACCAAAAATTAGCATTTCAAAAAACAAAGAGGCATAGGTAGCTATATTACCTTTTTCCTCAACACCATAAAAACCAGCCAAGTATAACGGATTAACCGTTGCAAAATACAAAAGCAATGAAATAACAGCTAAAAAAAGCATAATCTTAGTAGTTGCTTCATTTTTCACTATTTTTATTTCCCTGCTTTTTACACTATTACCAAATAACTTATAACCTATGAAAAAGCATATTAATCCTATTGTTGAGAAAAAAGCACCTTTTACAATAACACTTTCATAAACCCAAATAAATGAGTCATTTCTATCTATATTATCAAAAACATAGTCTGTATACAACTGAAAATGAACTACATAAACCCCTAGAATGGCTAAATTAGAATGTTTTAAATAGTATTTACCTAACAAGTCTTTTCGATAATTTAAAAAATGTAAAGCTAAACTTATATAGGCCACAACTAATGCAATAGAAATCTGACCTATATCCTTACTAGCTATAGGTGAAACCACATAATAAACAATGGTAAAAAGTAATAATATTAATTGGGCTATTAAATACAATCTAATTTCTATTGAATGACAAACTTACCTCTATTAGTTATTTCATTATTACTCAAAACCTGATATATATAAATTCCTCTTTTTAAATCATCTTTTGGAATTATTGCTTCCGAGGAATTTATTATAATAGATTTAATCTCTTCTCCAGTAAAACTAAAGATTTTTAAAATTCTATCTTCTGATTTGAAACCTTTATTATCAATTTTAAAAACAATTTCTTTCTCAGAATATCTAACATTAAGCAAATCAAAATAATCATAACTATTTGTTGGTTCAACTGAGGATGTCTTAGTTAATGATTCTATACAATTTATTGGACAATAATTTGATTCTAAAGCTCCTAAATCCGGTCTTTTACATTTATATGGAATTCCAACATTAGTCCCTTTATCTATAGCTGAGCTACAAGGATTTAAATTAAAATTCATTGGCATAGAAAGATCAGTATTTATAAAATATGGATCTACGATACCTAAATTCCAGCTATTATTAGAATTATTTGTTAAACTTGGAACAACTGTAGGATTAGCATATTCAAAGTTAGTATTGCAATTAATTGCTAAATTATTTCTTAAAATATCGTTTTGTGCTAACAAAGTAAACCCAACAATATTATTATATGAAGTATTATTATAAAACTTATTATTAGTTCCTGAATTACCATCAAATCCTGCTGTTTTATTATGATATGAAACATTATTAATCACAGTATTGTATCCAGAGCCATTTCCGCCACCAACCTTGAACCCGCGTCCATCACCATCAAAATTTGAAAAAGTTCCATTCTGAATATTTTTGTAGCAATCTTGCAAGGAACTTATAATATTTGGATTCCCTAAATTAACATATCCATTATCATAACATATATTTCCTCGTATTAAATTATTAACCGTTTTCCAAGTATCAATTCCATCATCACTGCAATTGTAAACAACATTATTTAAAATTTTATGATTACCAACTCCTACAACATTATTGGTATCAAAGGCAATTCCATTAGCATTTTCCCCACCTATATAACTTCCACTACCATCGCACTTCCAATCAAAAAAATCATGTACAATACAATTCTGAACAGTAACATAAGATGAACTTTCACATGCTATTCCTGTCGCATACCCATTATGAACATGAAGCTTATCAAGTGTCACATGATGATTAAAAATTGCAACTGAAGCCGAAGGACTATACCTGATTTCAACATTCTTTAGTGTAAAATAACTTGATGCAATTTTTACGAGATGATCATTTCTTTGTGAAACATTATAAGGATCTACATTTACATCCGAACCGTCAATGATTACCACTTCATTATTATATGCTTGAACAACAATTGGAGATACTTCAGTTCCTTGAAATTGATCAAAAGTTACATATTCATAATAAATCCCCCCCCTTATATAACCTATATCACCTGGATGAAGATTGCATTTTAATTTATTTAAAGTCTTCCAAGGATTATCAATACTTCCATCTCCTAAAGTATCATTCCCAGAAGGTGATATAAAATGTTGATGTTGACTAAAAGCATTTGATATACCTAATAATAATATTATTAAAAATGAATAAATTTTTTTTCTCATAATTATTTTCTTATAAATTTTTCTTCGTCTAGCTTTAACAAATATTCTTTCTTTTCTTGATAATTCATTTGTTTGGTATCAAGATTCAAAGAAATCATTTTATTTTCATATTCTTCGATTGTACTTAAAATTTTAGCTGGATTACCCGCAACAACAGTGTTCTCAGGAATACTTTTTGTAACTACCGAACCTGCTCCAATTATAACATTATCACCAACGGTTACACCTGGCATTATTAAAACACAATTTCCAATATAAACATTGTTTCCAATTCTAATCTTTCCAAAACAATCAAATTTTGGATATTTTTTTCTTAAAACCCATCCAGCTCCATGTGTAGCGAATCTAACATCATTAGTAATCTGAACATTATCTCCAATTGAAATTAAATAAGGTTCTGAGCCAAAATTTCTAGTTACTATACTACAATTCCTCCCTATTTTTACTCCTATACTTCTGGCAAATTTTTCATCAGACCAGAAAATTTTTTTATAAAGATTTAAAATTCTACCTAGCATATTTGTCTAAATTTTAAATTCTTTGTACCACTTGGCTAATAAAAACAATTTCCAAATTGAGTTTGAATAATCTAAATTTGAATCAAAATGGGCTTTAAGTTGTTTCTTAAATTTTAAAACATCTAAATTAGGAACGCATTTTAAAAATTCGTCATTAAGTTCTGACAAAACTTCTTCTTTTAAATTTTCTCGAATCCAACTTCCTAAAGGGACAGCGAAACCTCGTTTAGGCTGGTTAAACACCTCTTCGGGAATATATTCTTTCAGAATATCTCTAACCATTTTTTTCTTAACTCCATCTTTGTATCTAAAATCAACTGGTAAACTTCTTGCTAACTCTATTATTCTATAATCTAAAAAAGGGCTTCGAACCTCGACTTGGGATGCCATACTTGCTCTATCTACTTTTACATTACTATCATTTTCTAGCCACAACTTAATATTCAAATCGGCCATTTGCTGATATGAATCTGAAGCTAAAATTTTAAAACTAGAATAGTTTCTTTCCCACTGTTCAATTTTCTTTTTCTGAAGTGTATCAAATCCTGTAAATATTTTCCAACCAAATTCCTCAGCATTTTGAGTTGTTAATATTGATTTAATTGTTTCAGATTTACCTCCAACAAAAAAATGCAAAGGTATAATAGCAAATATCTTTCTAATAAAAAAAGGTATTTTTTCTATTTTTTTGAATTTTTTAAGCAAATCATAGTTTGTGTACCCTAAAAAACTTTCATCTCCACCATCTCCTGAAAGCGCAACTGTCGCATACTTTTTTGTTACTTTGTTGAGTAATAACGATGGTAAAGCAGAACTATCAGCAAAAGGTTCATCGTAAACTTTGATTAATTCAGGCAACATTTCGAGAGCATCGTTTGGTCCGCAAATAGTTTCAATATGATTAGAACCTATAATTTCTGCAAATTGTTTAGCGACTTTACTTTCATCATATTTAGGATCCTCAAAACCAATTGTAAATGTATTAATTTTAGATTGTGATACTTTTGCAGCGATACTAGACACCAAAGCAGAATCGATACCTCCAGATAAAAATGTTCCTAAGGGTACGTCTGACTCTAATCTTATTTTTACAGCATCAACAAGCAATTTATGTAATTCTTCTTTAGCCTGTTCATAACTAATGTCTCTATACTCAACTGGCTTTAAGTTCCAAAATTCAGTTATTGTTTTTGTTCCATTTACCAAATCTATTTCCATATAATTTCCTGGAGGTAATTTATAAATTCCCTCAATTATACTATAAGGACTTGGCACATAACCACAATCAAGATAAATCGAAATTGCTTCTTCTGAAACTTTACTATTTTTAGTTATTAAAGGTCTTAATTGACTACAAATTTCAAATCGAGAATCTTTCCAACTATAATAAAATGGTTTGACACCTAGTCTATCTCTTGCGGAAAATATTTTATTAGAAATACTATCATAAATAGAAAAAGCAAACATTCCGTTTAACTTATCAAGTACCTCTTTACCCCAAAAATCATAGCCTTTTAAAAGTACTTCGGTATCTGATGAAGTAGAAAATGAATAACCTTTCTCTATAAGTTCATTTCTAATATCTTTAAAATTATATATTTCTCCATTAAAAACAATTTTAAGATGTTTATATGAAAAAGGTTGATCTGACCTTGAATCTAAATCGATAATTGATAAGCGAAGATGACCAAAAGAAATCCCATCGAGTTTTTCAAAACCCAAATTATCAGGCCCTCTAAACTCAATAGACTTCAATTTTGCTTTAACTTCTTCTTCTGAAAAAGAAATATTGGTAATATAAATCCCACACATATTATTTTCTGCTTTCTACGAACAACCTCAATTGACTAAAGATATCTAAAACTTTTAGATACTGAATACCAAAAACATAAATTACAATAATTACTGGTACAAATATAAAAGCAATTAGACCTTTCATTTGAAAAATATTAATCCCAAAATTGAATATAATAATTAAAAAAACAGAAATCGATACAATTTTAACAAAGTTATATATTTCTTCTTTTTTAAAAATCCCTAAAACTTTTCTTGAAAGGTAAAAATAACTAAGAAAACTT
Organism: Limnohabitans sp.; assembly: GCA_030053945.1. Classification (GTDB taxonomy): domain Bacteria; phylum Bacteroidota; class Bacteroidia; order Flavobacteriales; family Flavobacteriaceae; genus Flavobacterium. The sequence goes on along the minus strand of JASGCW010000003.1, from coordinate 53,072 downwards.
GTAAAAATTGCTAAAAAAAATCCATAAATAAGTATATCTAAATTATGAAAATAAGCCCCTAAAAAAATTGTTACTAATTGAACAAAATTTCGAAAAAACATAATTTGAACAATCCTTTTTGTCTTATCAAAAACTTTAAAAATAAGTTCGTTTATTATGTTTGCTGAATATAAAAAAGTTACAACAGAAAGAATTTTCATATAATACGAGGCACCTTCCCATTTGCTTCCATAAAGAAACACCATAATCTCTTTTGAATATATAAAAGATAAGGTAGAAATTAGACCTATACCACTCAGGTAAGTGAATAAAATTTTATCAAAAGCAACTATAAATTTTTCTTTCTCGTCTTGCAATTTTGATATAGCAGAATAAATTACTCCAGAACCAGTTACTGCAACAACAGTAGAAGGCATATCCATTAAACGTTTTGCTTGATAAAACAATCCAACTTGATTAATTGAAAAATATCTCCCTAATACTAACTGATATATATTTTCAAAACCAGTATTTACCATCAATGCAATGGTTGTATTAGCACCAAAACCTATTAATTCTTTAAATGATTCTTTGGAGAAAATTAATTTACCCAATCCTCCTTCAAAAATCCATAATATAATTGAAACAAAAATAGAATTCAACAATTGAATAAAAACCATCGCCCATACTCCAAAACCATTGAAAGCCATTTTAACACCTATAATTGAAGCAAAAATAATGGAAACTAAACTATATACTGATTTTTTCTTAAATTTTAATTCTCTAGTTAATTTTATATTATGAACTAATTGAAATGAATTAAATATTAAAATTAAACCTGATACAATTAATATGTTCTTCAAATTTGAATCTCTATAATAAGCAGCTATATTGCCTGCAAAAATAAAAAGTCCAAAGAAAAGTATTAGACTAATTAATAAGTTAAAAATAAAAACTGTAGTATAATCTTGACTGGAAACTTCTTTTTTTCTAATTAAAGCCCCTCCCATACCACCTTCAACTAGAACATTAAAAAGAATTATAAAGAACATTACAATCCCGATTTGACCAAAAATATAAGGGGAAAGAATCCTTGAAAGAATAATATTAGTTACCAGAACGACACCTACATATCCAAACTGTCCTATGATAGACCATATAGTTCCTAAAACGATATTCTTTTTAAGTGACGTCAATATGTATTATTTAGCAATTTTTCTTAAATAATCAGCATAAGTACTTTTTCCTAAACTACTTGCGCAATCTTGAAACTTCTCTTTCGAAATAAAACCTTTTCGATAAGCTACTTCTTCGATACACGCAATTTTAAGACCAGTTCTTTTTTCGACAGCTTTTACAAATTCCGTTGCTTCTGTTAAGGATTCGTGTGTTCCTGTATCTAGCCAAGCAAAACCGCGTCCCATTAGCTGTAAATTTAATTTTCCTGCTTCTAAATAATTTTGATTTACAGTTGTAATTTCTAATTCACCTCTATCAGAAGGTTTTACATTTTTAGCTATTTCAACTACTGAATTTGGATAAAAATACAAACCAACCACAGCAAAATTAGATTTTGGTTGTACTGGTTTTTCTTCAATAGACAATACTTTTCCATTTTCATCAAATTCTGCTACTCCATAACGCTCTGGATCATCAACATAATACCCAAAAACAGTTGCCTCTTTTTTATTTGTAACTATATCTACTGCATTTGAGAGTAAATTTTGAAGTCCAGCCCCATAGAAAATATTATCTCCTAAAACTAAACAAACGTCATCGTCTCCAATAAAATCCTCTCCTAATATAAAAGCTTGCGCTAATCCATCTGGCGAAGGTTGCTCAACATACGATAATTTTAACCCAATTTGACTACCATCTCCAAAAAGTCTCTTGAAATTAGGCAAATCGTGTGGTGTTGAAATTATAAGAATCTCTTTTATTCCCGCTAACATCAACACAGATAGCGGATAATAAACCATAGGTTTATCATAAATAGGTAACAATTGCTTTGAGACCACTTGTGTTAATGGATGCAATCTTGTTCCTGAACCACCTGCTAAAATTATTCCTTTCATAGAGAATTTAGAATTTAGAATTTAGAATTTAGAATTTAGAATTTTTCAATTCTACAGACATCTAAATTAGTTTTTTATTGATATTGTTTTTCGTAATATTTTGCGTACTCACCTGAAGTCACATTGTTTAACCATTCTGTATTTGATAAATACCAATCAATAGTTTGTTCAAGACCTTCTTCAAAAGTAACGGATGGTTTCCATCCTAATTCTTTATTAATTTTTGAAGCATCTATAGCGTATCGCAAGTCATGACCAGGTCTATCTTTTACAAAAGTAATCAACTCAGCCGATTCTCCTTTTGCCCGACCTAATTTCGAATCCATTTTCTCACACAATAAGCGAACTAAATCAATATTCTTCCACTCATTGAAACCACCAATATTATAAGTTTCGTGATTTTTCCCTTGATGGAAAACTAAATCAATTGCTACGGCATGATCTTTTACAAATAACCAATCACGAGTGTAATTTCCATCACCATAAACAGGAAGTGGTTTTTTATTAATGATGTTGTTTATAAATAACGGAATTAATTTTTCAGGAAAATGATAAGGTCCATAATTATTTGAACAATTTGTCAGCACATAGGGTAAACCATAAGTTTCTCCATAAGCTCTAACAAAGTGATCGGAACTTGCTTTTGAAGCCGAGTACGGTGAATTAGGATCGTAGGATGTTGTTTCAGTAAACAACCCCGTTTCACCTAAAGTCCCATAAACCTCATCAGTAGATATATGATAGAAACGTTTTTCTTCAAAATTTTCTTTCCAAAGATTTTTAAAGGCATTTAATAAATTCATTGTTCCTATAACATTTGTTTTAACAAATGCTAAAGGGTCTGTTATTGATCTATCTACATGCGATTCTGCGGCTAAATGCAAAACACCATCAAATTGATATTTAGTAAAAATCTCATTAATGAAATTCTCGTTTACTATATCTCCTTTAAGAAATGTATAATTTGATGCGTTTTCAATATCTTTAATATTTTCTAAATTGCCTGCATAAGTGAGTGCATCAAGATTATAAATAGTATAATTTGGATATTTATTCACAAATAATCTAACTACATGCGAGCCAATGAACCCCGCCCCTCCTGTTATTAAGATATTTTTCATTTAATGTCTTTTTAATTTGAGCTACCAACAGCTGAATATACAAAACCAATAGATTGCATTTTTTTCTTATCTAGTAAATTTCTACCATCAAAAACAAATGCTGGTTTTAACATATTATCATATACTTTTTGCCAATCATAATTAACAAACTCGTCCCACTCTGTTAAAATAGCGACTGCATGTGCCTCTTTACAAGTAGCATAAAATTCATCTTCAACCGAAATTTTATTTGCTAATGCTTCTAAATCAATTGCAATCTGAGATTTGGTTACTTTAGGGTCATAAACCACAACGTTAGCTTGCTCTAAAATTAAATCTTTTGCAACTGTTATTGCCGCAGATTCACGGGTGTCGTTCGTATCTTTCTTGAATGCCCAACCTAGCAATGCTATTTTTTTTCCGGAAACAGTATTGTATAATGTTTGAACTATATTTTTAGAAAAACGATGTTTCTGGTGGTCATTCATTTTTACAACTTGTTCCCAATAATTTGCAACTTCATACAATCCATAAGATTTTGCAATATATACTAAATTTAGAATATCTTTTTGAAAACAAGAACCACCAAATCCTACTGAAGCTTTAAGAAACTTCGAACCAATACGGCTATCCATACCTATTGCCTTAGCAACTTCCGAAACATCTGCCCCAGTTCTCTCACATAACTCGGAAATAGCATTAATTGAGGAAACTCTCTGTGCTAAAAAAGCATTAGCTGTTAATTTAGATAATTCTGATGACCAAACATTTGTCGTTAAAATTTTTTCTTTAGCTACCCAACACGCATAAATATCTACCAAAGATTGTATAGCTTCTTGATCTTCTCCTCCGATGAGTACTCTATCAGGATTATGCAAATCTTGAACGGCTGTTCCTTCAGCTAAAAACTCAGGGTTAGATAAAATTTGGAATTGAACACCATTACCTGTATTATCCAAAATATTTTTTACAGCCTCAGCAGTACGAACCGGCAATGTTGATTTTTCAACAACAATTTTATCTGAAGTAGCTACCCTTGCAATTTGTCTAGCACAAAGTTCTATATACTTTAAATCAGCCGCCATTCCTTTACCAGAACCATAAGTTTTAGTGGGAGTATTCACCGAAATAAATATCATTTGCGCTTCATCTATAGCCTTATCAACTTCAGTCGAAAAAAACAAATTTCTTCCTCTTGCTTCTTTAACTACTTCAGCTAAACCTGGCTCGTAAACAGGCAATTGATTCAAATCGTTATTATTCCAAGCTGCAATTCGATTTTCATTCAAATCGACAACAGTTACCTTTACATCAGGACACTTTTGTGCTATAACGGCCATAGTAGGACCTCCTACATACCCAGCACCAATACAACAAATATTATTTATTTTCATCTATATAAAATAAGTACGTAAAATTACAGTTTTCCATCGACTTCTACTTCTAAAACTCCTTTTACATCATATAAAATTGATTTTTCTTTTCTTAGTTTAGATAAATCTAAATCTAAAAACTCATTATGAGCTACTCCTAAAACTATTGCGTCAAATTTATTAATAGGTTTTTTAGTAGTTATTTCTAATCCATACTCATGAATGACTTCTTCTTTATTTGCCCAAGGATCATAAATTGTAACATTAACACCATAATCTTTTAGAGACGATATCACATCAACAATTTTAGTATTACGTACATCAGGGCAATTCTCTTTAAAAGCAATTCCTAACATCAAAATCTCAGCACCATTTATAGCAATACCTTTCTTAATCATTAATTTAACAACTTGAGATGCTACATAATCTCCCATACTATCGTTAAGCCTACGTCCTGCCAAAATTATCTCAGGATGATAACCCATTTCTTGTGCTTTTTGAGCTAAATAATATGGATCAACGCCTATACAATGCCCTCCAACTAAACCTGGTTTAAATGGCAGAAAATTCCATTTTGTACCTGCAGCAGCTAAAACATCTTGTGTGTCAATCCCTAGAGTATTAAATATTTTTGACAATTCATTCACAAAAGCTATATTGATATCGCGTTGTGAATTTTCTATAACCTTCGCTGCTTCGGCGACTTTGATTGTTGGAGCTAAATGAGTCCCTGCAGTAATTACAGATTTATATAAATCATCTACTCTTTTCCCTATTTCTGGAGTAGAGCCAGAAGTTACTTTTAAAATCTTTTCTACAGTATGTTCCTTATCACCTGGATTAATTCTTTCTGGTGAGTATCCTGCGAAAAAATCCTGATTAAATTTCAAACCGCTTATTTTTTCTAACACAGGCACACATTCTTCCTCAGTAACACCAGGATAAACAGTAGATTCATAAATCACTATATCTCCCTTTTTAAGAACTTTACTTACAGTTTCACTTGATTTATATAACGGAGTTAAATCTGGTTTATTATGTTTGTCTACAGGTGTAGGAACCGTAACCACATAAATCGTACAGTCTTTGATATCATCTATTGCTGTAGAACAAAATAATCCTACATTATTATCGTTAGCTGGCTTTAGAACCGATTTCAAAAGTGATTCACTTACTTCAAGTGTAAAATCATTTCCTTGGTTTAATTCCTCAACCCGACTAGTGTTTATATCAAATCCCACAACATCATATTTTGTTGCAAACAAACGAGCTAATGGCAACCCCACATACCCTAATCCTATTACTGCTATCTTCATTATTTTACTTTAAATTTTCCCAATACCATTTTATAGCTTCTTGCAAACCTTGTTGAAGGTTGTATTGTGGATTGTAACTTAATATTCTTTTCCCTTTTTCTATACTTGCTAATGAATGAGGAATGTCTCCAGCTCTATTTGGCCCGTAGATTACCTCTACATCTGCTATTTTTGAATCAAATTTTGACAATTCAGTTTTAATAATATTCACTAATTGATTTAAAGTTGTTCTATCTCCAAAAGCAGTGTTGAAAACTGTATTAATAGCTTCTTTATCATCTGTTAACATCGCTAATTCATTCATTTGAATCACATTGTCAATATATGTAAAATCTCTTGAAAAATTACCATCTCCATTAATCACAGGACTCTCATACTTCATAAACTGCATTACAAATTTTGGAATAACAGCAGCATAAGCACCATTTGGATCTTGTTTTCTTCCAAAAACATTAAAATATCTTAATCCTATGGTTTCTATACCATATGTTTTTCCGAAAATTTCAGCATATAATTCATTTACATACTTTGTAATTGCATAAGGTGAAAGTGGTTTCCCTATTTTATCTTCTACCTTTGGTAAAGACTCAGAATCTCCATAAGTGGATGAACTTGCAGCATAAACAAAGCGTTTCACTCCAGCTTCTTTAGAAGCATAAAGCATATTTAAAAATCCAGATACATTTACCTCATTTGAAGTTAATGGGTCTTTTATTGATCTAGGTACAGAACCAAGAGCTGCTTGATGTAAAACATATTTTACACCTTGTACAGCATCTAAACAAGTTTCATAATTTCTAATATCCCCTTCAATCAATCGGAAATTAGAATTTGGCAACAAGTTCTCAATATTCTTTCTATGTCCAGTGGCAAAATTATCTAAACAAGTTACATTAAATCCTTTTGTTAAAAAATACTCACATAAATTTGAGCCAATAAATCCAGCTCCTCCAGTAATAAGTATTTTGTTATTTTCTTCCATTAAATATCTTTTTTAAAGTATCTTTTAAATATGTTCCTAGTGTCATTCCTGAATCATCAACTTCATGATAACCATTACTATAATTTCCATATCCATATCCGTAACCATATCCGTAACCATATCCGTATTTAGCCTTGTTTTCAAATCCATTTAGCAAAATACTAATATTACTTAGCTCTCCTCTCTTATGTTTATTATTAACTAATGCTAACATTTCACGTTTTGTTACATTTTGTCTAACCACATAGATTGTGGCGTCACAATAAGGGGTTAGTTCTAATGCATCAGCAACTAAACCTACCGGTGGTGTATCCAAAATAATGTAATCGTATTTTTCTTTCAACTCATCTATCATATTACGCATTGCTTCACTCATAATAAGTTCGGCAGGATTAGGGGGTATAGGTCCTGAAGAAATTAAATCCAGATATGGAATGTTTGTTTTTACAATTACATCATCAAGAGTTTTTTGACCAATTAAATAATTTACAACACCAACAGTATTATCTACATTAAAATCTTGAAAAATTTTTGGTTTACGCAAATCCAAACCAACTATAACGGTTCTCTTTTCACTCAATGCAAAAACTGTGGCGATATTAATTGAACAAAAAGTTTTCCCTTCTCCACTAATAGATGAAGTTAACATTAATGTCTTAGCTCCTTCAATTTCTTTCTTTTTATATATAAATTGAAGTGATGATCTTATAGCTCTAAAACTTTCAGAAAGTGCAGATTTTGGCTTTTCAAAAACTGCCAAATTACTTTTAGGTCCTTTTTTACCAACTACTCCCAAAATAGGAATTTTGGTCATTTTATCAATATCATCTGTATTCTTGATAGTACTATCAATTATAGTTACAGCAAATACTAATACTAAAGGAATTAAGATTCCTAAAAACAAAGCAAGCACATAATTCACATTTGTCTTAGGTCCTAACAAACCTCCTCCTGTATCTTTTGCTGGATCCACAAACTGAATATCTGATAAATTAGCCGCTCTAACTATATCTGCTTCACTTCTTTTTTCAAGAAAATTATTATAAACGCTTTTATTTAAATCATATTTTCTGTTTATCTTCAGTAATTCCTGCTGCTGTTCGGGTAATTTTCTAATACTAGATTCAGCAACAGCAATTTTTGAATTTACCGTACCTAAATCTCTAGTAATTGACCTCTTGGCAGATGAAATATTTTCAAGCAAAACTTTTCGCAAGGCTTCCATCTGAGCATCAAAATCTTTGAATTTCTTATCATTTTTCAATGTATATGACAATTCTGATCTTTCTGCCGAAAGGTTGGTTAATTTTGTAACATTAGAAATAATATTTGGATCTTCTATACCTGCAACAGATGGAGCTGGTAATTTTGAAAAATCTCCGTTGTTGACTAAATAAGATTGCAAGTTATTATAATAATCCAACTTTCTTGAAATCTCATCTCTTTGCAAATCAAAATCGGAAATTTTTTCAGTCAACTTCTCGCCTCCCATTTCAACTTCATAAATATTTTTTCCTCTACTGAAATTTTTTAATTCATCCTCAGTGTTCTTTAATTGCTTTTCCATTGCAACCAAAGTACTATCTATGAAATTGATTGTATTTGTAGCAAATTGATTTTTGGCCTGCAGCTGTTTTTTTATTAAATAATTTACGGTTCCATTAAGATAATCAACCATTCTGGCTTTATTAGTTCCTTGCATTTGCAGTTCTAAAATCGCACCAGCTTTAATATCATTGTCAATCTCAAGATTTTTATATTTACTAACAGCACCATTAAAATTTTCAAATCTAACCATATGGGTCGAGCCTACATAATATCCAGGGTTACTCGTAAGTTCCAATTTCCAATGTAAAAAAGGCAAAGAAACTTGCTCACCTACTTTAAACTTCTTTTTAAACTCACCAACATAAACATTTGATTTGGAAGTCTCTTCGGTAGTATAATTAAACAATTGAACTGAATTTGCTTCAAAATTAGCGGAAAGTTCATAAATGGTTGGAGAAAGAAATTTGATATTTAAAATTTGCCCTTCAATTTGAGGAAAATTAACATTAGGTTTTATAACAAATGGTACTTCTCCATAAGCATCTTCTATATTATATTTTCCTTGTCGTAAATATTCAATATAAAATTTCAAATCCTTAACAACTTCTTCATTGTGTGATCTTGACTTTATAGTAGTCATCAAAGTCTGAACCTGATCTGAAGTACCGCCCCAATTAAAAATCAAACTTGTATTGGATGTAAAAAAGGGATTATTTTCTTCTTTGTAGGCTATAGTTGTAGATATACCATATATTTTTTGCTTCCTAACATTGATCTGATATGCTATAGTAAATGCTATAATCAAACTCACAAGAAACCAAGCCCAATGTCCTAGAATCTTGGTAAAAAACGATTTGAAATCAAAATTATTTTGAGCTTCAAAAAAATTAAAATCTTTAGAATCTAACATTGGCTTTATTTTTTAATCAATAAAAATGTTGTTAGTATTAACGAAAAAGCCCCAAATAAGGTTGTAAAAGTTTGTATTCCGTTTGTTCCTACACCCCAAGATTTTTGTTTAAGTGGTTTTACATAAATAAAATCGTTAGGCTGTAAATAAAAATACGGCGATTTCATCACATTTACATCTGTCAAATCTACTGTATGCATTTCTGTTCCAGCAGGGTTTTTTCTAACAATCAAAACCTCTTTTCTATTACCTACCATAGTTATATCTCCACTGTTAGATATAGCATCAAGTATTGTGGCTTTATCTAAGAAAAGAATTCTTGATCCTGGACTTGTAACTTCACCATTTATAGTGTAGCGCAATCCTGCCAACTTCACACTCACAAAAAGATCAGCTTCTTTTTTAAAGTAATCGTCCAATAGTTGTTTCTCTATTTTCAATCTAATTTCATCTAGTGTTAACCCAATAACTGACACTTCGCCCAACACAGGTACACGAATAATACCATGGTCATTTACTGTAAATCCGTCAAAATATAAAGTTTCTTGTGATGTTACTTGAGAATTTGAAACACTTGGATTAAACATATCCACTAATTTTTGATCAAGAGCCTTTATTCTTATACTGATAATATCACTCGTTTGAACTCTATATGGCTTATTAAAATCCTGATTAAGTTCATTTTGATTTGATGAAGTGTTTTTTTGCTGCAGGTACACTAAGTCTTTGTTTGAAATACAAGAAGTAATCAAAAAAAGAAATGAAAATAGGCTAAAAACATATATTTTTTTCTTCATTAGGGACAATTTTGGGAAACAAATATAGTTTTTCATTTCCTAAAAAGAAAATTGTGATAAACAATAATTGATTAAAAATTTTTCAATGAATTTTCGAATGGAATTCTATTCACAATACTTCTTCCTAATGTAACTTCATCTGCATATTCCAATTCATCTCCTACTGAAATTCCTCTTGCAATTGAAGAAGTCAAAACACCAGTTTCTTTAACTTGTTTATAAATATAAAAATTAGTTGTATCGCCTTCCATCGTTGGGCTCAAAGCAAAAATCAACTCTAAGACATCTCCATTTTTAACTTTATTGACCAAAGAAGTAATATTTAACTGACTTGGTCCAATTCCGTCAATAGGGGATATTTTCCCTCCAAGCACGTGATAAACACCTCGATACTGTCCCGTATTTTCAATAGCCATTACATCACGAACATCCTCAACTACACATATTATTTGATGATTTCTATTTGTATTTATGCAAATTTCACATATCTCTACATCTGAAATATTATGACAACTTTTACAAAACTTAATCTCTTCACGCATTTTAGACAATGCTTCAGTCAAATATTTAGTTTGTTCCTCAGGTTGCTTCAACAAATGAAGCACTAAACGCAATGCGGTACGCTTACCAATTCCTGGCAATTGAGACATTTCACCAACTGCTTTTTCTAATAATTTTGAAGAGAAATCCATAAGTGCAAAAATAACAAAAGACAAATTACAATTTCAAATTCAAATTACAAATTACAAGCTCAATTTCAATCTCAAACCTCAAATTTCAATTTCAAGCTCAATTTTAAATTTCAATTACAACAACTATTATAAAAATTGAAAAAACTTGCAACTTCTAGCTTATAACTTCTAACTTTTTTATAATTTGGCACAAACTAAAACAAAACTCAATGACCCCTTTTGCAATTTTAACTCTAATCATCATTTATTTCGGAATTTTATTTTTCATTTCGCACATTATAAGTAAAAACAATAGTGGAAATGATGCTTTTTTTAAAGCTAATAAAAATTCAAAATGGTATTTAGTTGCTTTTGGAATGATAGGAACAGCATTATCAGGGGTTACGTTTATTTCAGTTCCTGGAGAAGTTGGAAATCCAGATTTACAATTCAAATATTTTCAGTTTGTACTAGGTAATGCGATTGGTTTTATTATTGTTGCTACGGTTTTACTTCCACTGTATTACCGTATGAATTTGACTTCTATTTATGGTTATATCGAGCAGCGATTAGGCAAAATTAGTTACAAAACCGCAGCCAGTATATTTTTAATTAGCCGTACAATTGGCTCTGCATTTAGACTTTATTTAGTTGTTATTGTACTTCAACGTTATGTTTTCGATTATTATGGAATTCCATTTACTGTTACTGTTTTCTTATCGTTACTTCTAATATTTGCCTACACTTACAAAGGAGGTTTAAAAACGATAATCATTACCGATACCTTACAAACTTTCTTTTTAGTCACCTCAGTTTTTCTGACGATTTATTTTATTTGCCAGAGTTTGGATTTGAGTATTATTCAAGCAATTGAAAAAGTAAAAACAAGTCAATATTCAAAAGTTTTCTTCTTCGAAGATTTTATGAAAGGAAATTATTTTTGGAAACAAATCCTTGGAGGAATTTTTGTTACTATAGCAGTTGTTGGACTTGACCAAGATCTTATGCAAAAGAATTTGAGTTGTGCTAACATTAAAGATGCTCAAAAAAACATGTTCACTTTTACTGGAATATTTGTTATCATCAATATTTTCTTTTTGAGTGTTGGAGCCTTATTATATATGTTTGCTGAGAAAAACGGAATATCAACCCCGATGGTAGATAATGTTGCCAGAACCGATTTTTTATTTCCTGAGATTGCCTTAAAATCATTAGGACTAATTCCTGCCATTGTATTTTTATTAGGATTAACAGCAGCTACTTTTGCCACAACAGATTCGGCTTTAACGGCTTTAACAACTTCTTTTTGTGTAGATTTCTTAGAAATGGAAAAAAAGCAAAACATAGACAACCCAAACATTGTTAAAACAAGACATTGGGTTCATATCGGTTTTTCTTTCTTAATGTTTTTGGTTATTGTAATTTTCAACGCTATTAACGATGCTTCAGTAGTAAAAATGATTTTTAAAATAGCCTCTTATACATATGGACCACTTTTGGGATTATATGCATTTGGATTATTTATGAAAACTAAAACTGTTAATGATAAACTAGTCCCTTTTATTTGTCTAATTTCCCCCGCTATCTGTTATTTTTTATCCGCTCATTCAGCAGATTGGTTTAATGGATACGTTATTGCAGAAGAACTAATTATCATTAACGGGTTAATAACTTTTATAGGTTTGTTATTTATTAGTAAATCAGCTACTGGACAAACAAAGTTTTAATACTGATTCGTACCTAACAAAACTAATGTGCAAGCCTCTTCAAACTCAATATGATTTTGTTTAAGCAATTCGTAGAATTCTGGATTTTCGGTTCCTGGATTAAAAATTACCCTCTTGGGGTTTAAAGAAATTATATAATCATAATAAGCCTTTTGACGTTGAGCATTTAAATACAATGTAATAGTATGAATTGCATCAAAATGTGGAAATCCAGTTTGAATTTCTATTCCTAGAACTAATTCAGATTTTAATCCAATAGCCACGACATCGTGATTATGTTGTAATAATCTATTAATTGCAATAAATGAATATCTTTCTGGATTTGAAAATGCGCCAATGACTAAAGTTTTCATCTTAAAAAATTTATAAAACATAAAAATACTAATTTTAAACAATCAAATAAACTAAAATTAAAACTATGTCTTTTAAAATAGGTCTTTGTCTAGCTGGCGCTGTATCCGCAGGAGCGTATAGTGCGGGAGTGATTGATTATTTACTCGAAGCCTTACAGGAATGGGAAAAACGGAAAATAAATGATCCTGAAAACACTCCATCACATCAAATAGAAATTTCTGCTATTGGTGGAGCTTCCGCAGGCGGAATGACAGGGTTAATTTTAGCTTCAATGCTTCAAGAAAATTGGCACCCTGTTCAAAAAACAGCTAACATTCTAGATGAGTTTACTCATAATAAACTTTACCATGCCTGGGTAGATATGGAAGAAAACAGAATGCTAAACAGATTACTAGAAACTGATAATAGTAAATCTTTCGATTCGCTTTTAAACAGTGATTTTGTAGATAAACTTGCGAATAAAATTTTAGCTCCAACCGAAAAAACAGTTTTATTTCGTCCTTTTATAGCAGATGAAGTAAAGGTTTTTGTTACCCTTACCAATCTTAGAGGAATGGATTTTAATATAAATTTTCGCTCAAATACAAAAAAAGGAGAAAGTTACATTGTAACCTCACACAATGACTATGCCTGCTTTAAAGTCTCTAAAAATGATAAAAGTTCATATAATGAAGATGGGTGGATTCCAGTAGATTTCCATAAAGAAACAAATACAAATCTTGTTAAAAATGCCGCAATGGGCACTGGAGCATTTCCTATTTTCTTAAAATCGAGAGATTTTTCGAGAGATAAAAAATATTTAAATGATTTAGATTGGTTTTACACTATTACTCGCAATGCTAACAATCCTTTTAAAGATCCTGTTGTAGTTACTAAAAACATTGATGGTGGGGTTATAAACAACGAACCTTTTGAATATGTCCGTAAAATTTTAACAGATCAAACAAAACAAGATAACCCAACAGATTATGAATCTTTTGACACTTTCAAAAGTACAATTATAACCATAGATCCTTTTCCAAATAGTGAAGACGAAAGCAAAACTATTTCAGAAAACACAACAATCATCAATAGTATTTTTAACACATTAGGAGCACTAATAGATCAAGCTAGGTTAAAACCTACAACTTTAATCACTGGTCTTGACAGTAATAATGCCAGCAATTATCTTGTAGCTCCTGTACGCTATGATAGTACAGGAAATAGACTAGAAGGCGACACCGCAATTGCTTGTGGGGCTTTGAGTGGATTTAGTGGTTTTATAAATAAAGAATTTAGAGCTCACGACTATTTTCTAGGTCGTGCTAATTGTGAAATTTTTCTCAGAGAACATTTCACTGTACCTATTAACACAACCAATCCAATTTTTAAAGAAGGCTATAAAAATTTAAATCTTGATGAATTTAAAGTTGGAGAAAAAGGAGACTTTTTGCCTATTATTCCTATTTTTTCTTCAAAAAAAGATAAAATGTATATGCCTAAATTTTCTAACGGAAGAGATTATCCAACTGTTAGTGTAAATTTCATAAACGAATACAAGTCCAGCATAAAGAAGAGAGTTCAATATATTATTATGAAATTAGGAGGAGATAGTTTTTTGACCAAAATTTTACTTTGGATTGGGGCAAAAGTAATCTTGAATCAAAAAATTGCCGATAGTGCTACGGAGAGTATATTAAAAAAGCTTAATGAACACCAATTATTAGAAAAAGAATCTTAACTTTCGCTTAAACTATTCAATCTAACTTAAAGTTTACTTTTATAAAAAAACAATGGATTTATTCTTTTACATTTTTGCAGCACTTTTTTCAGTCTTGAATCCTATAGGGGCTATTCCTGTCTTTGTAGGGTTAACAAATGGATATACTCGTGAAGAATTAACAAAAACATCAAAATGGACTTCAATAAATGTATTCATCATAATGATTGTTTCCTATTTTGCAGGTGAATATGTGTTACGTTTTTTTGGTATTAATCTTGAAGCGCTTCGTATTGCTGGAGGAATAACAATTGTTAATTCTGGATTTGGGCTACTATCAGGTGAGGTAAAAAAGAGAAAGGGAATCAATAAAAAAATTGAAGATGAAGCACAACAAAAGCATACAATTGCACTAACTCCTTTAGCAATGCCTATTCTCGCTGGACCAGGATCAATTTCAATTTTAATTGCTTTCCGTCAAGAACATCATAACTGGATTGATATTAGTTTAGCCATAGGTGCGATTTTTGCAGTAGCTTTAACAATATTCTTAATTTTAAACAGCGCTAATCATTTAGTTAAATATCTTGGACAATCAGGAATTACAGCTATTTCAAGAATCGTGGGCTTTTTTGTAATTGCAATTGGAGTTCAATATATAGTTAATGCAATTTTAAAAATCATTGAAAGTAGTCATCTCATCAAATAAGTGATAAAAGAAAAAACCCAAATTCAAATTATCAGTTTGTATTTGGGTTTTCATTTTGTCTATCCTATCATTATGCTTTTGGCAAAAAAACTTCTGCCATCATACAACGAGCACTACCACCTCCATATCTTTCAATAGTTTCTAAATTAGAATACACAATCGATGTATGCCTTTCTATTTGAGCAATTTGTCCTTTATTCAAAGAATTATAAGCAGATTCACTCATCACTAAATATGTTTTACCATTTTCAACAACAACTTGCAACATATTTCCAGCAAAAGAACTAACTTGTTTTTCTGATATATATATAATTTCTTTACCGTCTTGTTTTAGACTATCAACAACTGATTTTTTTTCTGTTTTATCGTCTATACATTCAGAACAAAGCACTGCAAAAGTCTCACCTATGCTCATCATTACATTCGTATGATAAATCAGTTCTCGCTTGTCATTCACAGTTTGATAAGCATTAAAAATTACTGGTGTAAACTCAAAATCTTCGCAAAATTCTATAAATAATTCTTCATCAGCCCTTGGTGATAATGCACAATAAGCTTTATTGTTTATTCTATCTAAGACGATACTTCCTGTCCCTTCTAGAAAAAGACCTTCGTCTTCTGCCGAAGTATAATCCATAACATCATTTATCACAAATCCGTTGTCTTCTAAAATATCCAAAATATCTTCTCGACGCTCTAACCTTCTATTTTCGGCAAACATTGGATACAAGATTACATCCCCATTTTCATGAAATGAAATCCAATTGTTCGGAAAAACTGCATCAGGTGTATCTATGTCGGTTGTATCTTCTACCACAATTACATTAACTCCTACAGATTTTAATTTTTGCACCATTGCATCAAACTCTTGTTGTGCTTTAGCATTAATTGATGCTGGTAACATTCCATTTGCTGCATTCTGATAAAAATTATTAACTGCTGTTTCTTCATTCATCCTAAAAGAGACAGGACGAATCATTAGTATAGTGTTTGTCGTTTGCTTCAATTGATTAATATTTTAGCTTAGTAAAGATGAAAATTTATTTATTTTTTGCTACTTCCGTTATAGCTTCTAAAATATCTAAAGTAACTTCAGCCATCGTATTTTCCTTTTCATCCAGACAAGGATTTACTTCTACAATTTCTACACAAGCCGTTTTAGGATTTGCAGTAAATGCTATCATAAAATCCTTAGCTTCTTGTGGTGAAATACCATCTGGAACAGGGGTTCCAGTACCGTGTGAAGTCATATCTGGATCCATCGAATCTACATCAAAAGTCAAATAAACTAAATCACAACTACTTAGTTTTTGATTTACTTCATTAATAATTTGTTCAGTCCCTCGACTTCTTACATCTGCAACAGTGTACCAACTTATTCCTAATTTTTGAATAATAGATTCTTCTTGAGGTTCGGTATCTCGAACCGCAATATACACAATATCTTCTGCATTAATTTTTTGAGAAATCCCACCAACATTTTTCAATTTTTCCCAATACTGAACAGTTTCGGCATCAACTTGATTGACTTTACATTCTATATTATCTAAATTCATCACTGATGCTAAAGGCATTCCGTGCATATTACCCGATGGTGTCGTATAAGGTGTGTGTATGTCTGCATGTGCATCAATCCAAATAGCACCTATGCGCTTATCTGGAAAAGCAGCTTTTATTCCTGAAATTGTTCCCCCAGCCGAACCGTGATCAGCAGCTAAAATAATTGGAAAAGCATCCGATTTTATTAATGCCCCTACTTTTGAAGTTAGTTCTTCATAAATAGACAGTAAACCATCAATTCTTTTGGCAAAAGGAAAATTTGTTGGTTTATCTAAATACCCATTTACATTTTGAATTTTTTCAAGAGTATTCTCACCAAAGACATAACTCCCTTTCTTTCTGGCCGCAGTAATAATCGCATCTGGACCTAATGATGCACCTCGAGTGCCTGCTGTAATTTCTGATTTGTTTATTAGAAAAGTAATTGACTTACTCATAAAATTGTTTTGGATAAATCTTTAGTAAATATCAGAATATCATTCTCTGTTATTTAAAATACTATTACTAAAATTTCATCTATTTATAAAGCAAATATAAAAAAAGCCTAATAAGAGAATCGCACTTTTAACTAATAAATTTTGGTTTTGGCACTAAAAAAAACATCTTAACTAAAAACCAAAACAATTAAAGATTTTTAATCCTGAAAGAAGTTGAAAAAACAACACATAATCTAGAATCCCATAACAAAAAAGGTCAATAAAAACAAGAAAGCGATGACTTCTCATCGCTTTTCTCTAATCAAAATTAACTAATTCTTATCTTTTATCCATATCTACAAAAGAACGTAAAGGACAACCAGTATATACTTGACGTGGACGACCGATAGGCTCTTTATTGATACGCATTTCTTTCCATTGTGCAATCCAACCTGGAAGACGACCAATAGCAAACAACACAGTAAACATATCCGTAGGAATTCCTAAAGCACGATAAATGATACCTGAATAGAAATCTACATTTGGATATAATTTTCTATCTACAAAGTAAGGATCAACTAATGCAGCTTCTTCTAATTGTTTTGCGATATTCAAAATAGGGTCATTTACACCTAATTCTGCTAATACTTCATCAGCCGCTTTTTTAATAATTTTTGCACGAGGATCGAAGTTTTTATATACTCTATGTCCGAATCCCATTAAACGGAAATCATCATTTTTATCTTTAGCTCGCTCTAAAGCTTTTTGAGCATCACCTCCATCTTTTTGGATTTGTTCTAACATTTCTAGAACTGCTTGATTAGCACCTCCGTGTAATGGCCCCCATAAAGCAGAGACACCCGCAGAAATAGAAGCAAATAAACCAGCATGAGACGATCCTACAATTCTAACTGTAGATGTAGAACAATTTTGTTCATGATCTGCATGAAGAATAAATAATTTATCTAATGCATTGATAACTGTTTTGTTGATAGCGTATGGACCTGTAGGCAGAGAAAACATTAATTTCATAAAGTTCTCTACATAACCAATTGTATTATCGTAATAATTTAATGGATACCCCATCATTTTACGATAAGTCCAAGTAGCAATGACCAAGAATTTACCCATAGTTTTGCAAATTGCCTCATACATTTCTTTTTCATTTTCAACATTTACCACCTTTGGGTTAAAAGCTGTTAATGCAGAAGTAAGAGAAGACAAAACCCCCATAGGATGAGCTGTTCTTGGAAAACCGTCAATGATACTCTTCATTTCTTCACTAACAAGAGTGTACTTACGAATATCATTTTCAAACTTTTCTAATTGTTGTTTTGTTGGAAGTTCTCCAAATATTACCAAATAAGACACTTCTAAAAAATCAGCTTTTTCAGCTAACTCTTCAATAGCATAACCTCTATAACGAAGAATACCTTCTTCACCATCTAGGAAAGTAATATCACTTTTACATGAACCTGAATTTTTATACCCAGGGTCAAGTGTAATTGCGCCTGTTAAAGCGCGTAACTTTTCAATGTCGATAGCTGGTTCGTTTTCACTTCCTACAATTACTGGAAACTCATACTTATTGCCATCATACTCTAATATTGCAGTCTTTGACATAATATAATTTGGGAATTAATCTTTTTAAATATATTTTAACAAAAATATGCATTTGTGTTCAATATAAAAAGTTTTAGAGTTAGGATTTCTTAAAATTTAATAAATGTTTAGCAATTTGTTTACAGGAATCAAAAAACATCTATTATTGTTGACATTAACCAAATCACAAAGATTTTAAATGTAGCTTTTTATTAAATAATTACTAAAACTTTTAGTTATTTTTTTATTAAATTTGGATATATATCAATTCTCCATTACCCTATTAAAAAAATCAGGTTTCATCTCTGATAATCAAATATGTATTCCAATATCAACAATAAAACAACTGTAATAATCAGTACAATCTATTTTACTACAGCTTTACTTTTTTTGATTAATGAAATCCTAAAATTACATCCTTTTTTGACTTATCTAGGATTATTGCGTTTATTCACATTAATAATACTCTACCTATACACTTCAAAAAAGAAAGATTACATCTATTTAGGCATTCTAATTTTTGTTATCATTAGTAATATTTTATTTCAAAAAAAAACAAATGCCTATTTAGTTTACGGAACAATTGCTTATTTAATTTATCGTTTTTTAACCTTTATTTTAGTATACAAATCGATTGAAAACAAAAAAGCTTTACCTATAGCCATAGCAACATCACCTTTTTTATTTTTTTATTTATACCTAACATTTCTAAATGAAAAAATTTTCAGTTTAGGTTTTTTCTCTCTTTTCTTTAACAGTCTAATAATGTCTTTCCTAGGAGGGCTTTCTTTATCTAATTATTATCTATACAATAACAATAAAAATGTATTATTACTAATTACCGTTATTCTATTTGTAATGCAAAATCTTGTTTTTTTACTACAGAAATTCTACAGTTTTGACGGCCCCTTTGAACCAGTCAGCATCATTTTAAACACAATAACATTATATATTTTTTACAGATATGTGCTTCTAATTGAATATTCAGAAACTTAACCTTGGAATCTAAGAAATGAAAAAACGAAGCAAAGTTCATATGTACAAATTTTATTTTTCATAAATCGCATCGCAATCAATCAGAATAACTAATACTAATCCCTCAATATCTCTATAAAAAAAATCCTGACTACTACAAGCAGTCAGGATTTATAATTTTGCATCAAAAAGCTATTTATTTCACCTTAAAAGTATTTTTCCCAGGAAAATAAGCCACGTCACCCAGTTCTTCTTCAATACGTAATAATTGATTATATTTAGCCATACGATCTGAACGAGAAGCCGAACCGGTTTTAATTTGTCCACAATTTAGGGCTACAGCTAAGTCAGCTATGGTATAATCTTCTGTTTCTCCAGAACGGTGCGACATTACTGAAGTATATCCTGCATTATGAGCCATATTCACAGCAGCAATTGTTTCAGTCAAAGTTCCAATTTGATTTACTTTAATCAAAATTGAATTAGCTGTATTTTCTGCAATACCTCTTGATAAACGTTCAACATTAGTCACAAACAAATCATCTCCAACTAATTGAACTTTATCTCCAATTTTTTCTGTCAGCAATTTCCAACCAGCCCAATCATCTTCATACATACCATCTTCAATAGAAACTATAGGGTATTTTGAACATAATTCTGCTAAATAATTAGCCTGTTCTTCAGAAGTTCTAACTTTACCTGTTGCTCCTTCAAACTTAGTATAATCGTATTTTCCTTCTACATAAAACTCAGAAGCAGCACAATCTAAAGCAATCATAATATCATCACCAAAAACATAACCTGCTTTTTCAACAGCTAATTTTATTGAATCTAAAGCATCTTCAGTTCCTCCAGCTAAATTTGGCGCAAAACCACCTTCGTCTCCAACAGCTGTAGAAAGATTTCTGTCGTGTAATACTTTTTTCAAATTATGAAAAACCTCTGTACCCATTTGCATTGCATGCGTAAAAGAAGTCGCCTTAACTGGCATAATCATAAACTCTTGAAAAGCAATAGGCGCATCAGAATGTGACCCACCATTAATAATATTCATCATAGGTAATGGCAAAGTATTACCAGAAACACCACCTACATAACGATATAAAGGCAATCCTAATTCGTTTGCAGCAGCTTTAGCAACCGCTAAAGAAACTCCTAAAATTGCGTTTGCTCCTAATCTTGATTTGTTTGAGGTACCATCCAAATCAATCATTACTTTATCAATTAAATTTTGTTCAAAAACTGAAGTACCTACTAAAGCTTCCGCAATTGTAGTATTTACATTTTCAACAGCTTTCAACACACCTTTACCCATAAAAGCTTTTCCTCCATCACGTAACTCTACCGCTTCATGTTCTCCAGTAGATGCACCAGAAGGAACTGCTGCTCTACCTAATATACCACTATCTGTTACTACATCTACTTCAATTGTTGGATTACCTCTTGAATCAAGGATCTGTCTTGCGTGAACTTTTATAATTATACTCATTTTTAAAAAATTTAGAATTTAGAATTTAGAATTTAGAATCTTTAAGAAAAGAGACTTTTCCAATCTAAAATTATTTAGTTGATTTAATATTTTCAATAAACTGGTCGAACAAATATGATGAATCATGTGGTCCAGGACTTGCTTCAGGATGATATTGCACTGAAAAACAATTTTTATTTTTCATATGCATTCCTGCTACTGTTCCATCATTCAAATGAACGTGAGTAATCTCTAAATCAGTATGTTTTTCTAACTCTTCTCGATTCACAGCAAAACCGTGATTTTGAGAGGTAATTTCACCACGACCAGTCAATAAATTTTTAACTGGGTGATTTATTCCTCTGTGACCATTAAACATTTTATAAGTTGAAACACCATTAGCTAATGCTATAACTTGATGACCTAAACATATACCAAATAAAGGTCTATTTTCAGTTAAAATTTGACGTGCAACTTCTTGAGCTGAGAATAATGGATCTGGATCACCAGGTCCGTTAGAAAGAAAATACCCATCAGGATTAAAAGCTTTTAAATCTTCAAAGGTAGCATCGTAAGGAAAAACTTTAATATAACAATCTCTCTTTGCTAAATTGCGTAAAATATTCTTTTTTATTCCTAAATCAAGTGCAGAAATTTTATATATAGCATTTTCTTCACCAAAGAAATACGGCTCTTTAGTCGAAACCTTTGAGGCTAATTCTAAACCTTTCATATCTGGTGTAGCAGCTAATTCCTTTTTTAATTCTTCAACTGAAGTACCATCAGTACAAATAACAGCATTTTGAGCGCCATTATCACGAATATAACTTACTAATGCTCTTGTATCTACATCCGAAATACAAATGAGATTTTCCTTTTGAAAATAATCAAAAAGATTACTCTCTGAATCTGGACGTGAATGAAAAGTTGAAAAATTTTTACATACTAGCCCTGAAATCATTATCTTATCTGACTCAACCTCTTCATTATTTACACCGTAATTACCTATGTGTGCATTTGTAGTTACCATAATCTGACCAAAATAGGAAGGGTCAGTAAAAATTTCTTGATAACCAGTAGTTCCTGTGTTAAAACAAACTTCGCCAAAAGTTTTTCCTGATATCCCGATTGATTTACCGTGGAAAATTGTCCCATCTGCGAGGAGTAGAATAGCAGATTGTTTAGTTGTGTGTTGCATTGTTTAAAAAAGTTTTGCAAATTTATTCAAAAAAAAAAGGATAAACCAATAAGTTCATCCTTTTTTATATTTATGAAGTGAGCATCATATTATTCTGCACTATCAGTAGTTTCTTCAGAAGAAGTTTCAGGAGCAGATTCAGCTTTTTTAGCTTTTCCACCACGACGGCTTTTCGCTTTTTTAACTTCTTTCTTACCACCATTGTAGATTTCGTTGAAATCAACTAATTCAATCATAGCCATATCAGCGTTATCTCCTAAACGATTTCCTAACTTGATTATACGAGTGTATCCTCCAGGACGATCACCTACTTTAGCAGCTACATCTCTGAATAAATCAGTTACAGCATATTTACTTTTTAAGTATGAGAAAACGATACGACGATTATGAGTAGTATCTTCTTTAGATTTAGTTATTAAAGGCTCAACAAATTGTTTAAGCGCTTTAGCTTTAGCAACAGTAGTATTAATACGTTTGTGCTCAATAAGAGAACAAGCCATATTTGCTAACATAGCTTTTCTATGTCCAGTCTGTCTGCTTAAATGGTTTACTTTTTTTCCGTGTCTCATGACATTGTTTTTTACACTTCATCTTGCATCAATCCACCTTGGAGAGCAAAATATGAAGCAAATTATTCTTTATCTAACTTATATTTTGACAAGTCCATTCCGAACGTTAAATTCTTATTAGCAACTAATTCATCAAGCTCAGTTAATGATTTTTTACCAAAGTTACGGAACTTCATTAAGTCGTTTTTATTGAACGATACTAAATCACCTAAAGTATCAACTTCAGCAGCTTTTAAGCAATTTAAAGCCCTAACAGACAAATCCATATCAACTAATTTAGTTTTAAGTAATTGTCTCATATGTAATGATTCTTCATCATATGATTCTGTTTGAGCAATCTCATCAGCCTCAAGCGTTATTCTCTCATCAGAGAATAACATAAAATGGTGAATTAATACTTTTGCAGCTTCAGTCAAAGCATCTTTAGGATGAATAGAACCATCAGTTTTGATTTCAAAAACTAATTTTTCATAATCTGTTTTTTGCTCTACACGGAAGTTTTCAATTGCATATTTCACATTCTTTACCGGAGTAAAGATTGAATCGGTAAAGATAGTACCAATTGCAGCATTTTGTTTTTTGTTTTCCTCAGCAGGAACATAACCTCTACCTTTTTCGATAGTCATTTCCATATTAAGGTTCACTTTGCTGTCTAAATTACAAATTACTAATTCAGGGTTCAATACTTGAAATCCAGAAATGAATTTTTGGAAATCACCTGCAGTAATTTGATCTTTTCCTGAAAGTGAAATTGAAACTGATTCGTTATCGATATCTTCAATTTGACGTTTAAAACGTACTTGTTTTAAGTTAAGGATAATTTCAGTAACATCTTCCACAACACCAGAAATAGTAGAGAATTCGTGATCTACACCTTCTATACGGATAGATGTGATAGCATAACCCTCAAGTGCAGAAAGTAAAACTCTTCTAAGTGCGTTACCAACAGTCAATCCGTATCCAGGCTCCAAAGGTCTAAATTCAAATTTACCTTCGAAATCTGTAGAATCGATCATGATAACTTTATCGGGCTTCTGAAAATTAAATATTGCCATAAATTTCGACTGATGTCAATTATTATTTGTTGTACAATTCGACGATTAGTTGTTCTTTAATGTTCTCTGTAATTTGGATTCTTTGTGGAACAGACACAAAAGTACCTTCTTTAGTATCATTATTCCAAGTAATCCACTCATATACGTGAGAAGAAGCAGCTAAAGAACGTTCGATAGCCTCTAATGATTTAGATTTTTCACGAACAGCAACTTTGTCACCAGGTTTTAAATGGTAAGAAGGAACGTTAACCACTTCACCATTTACTGTAATATGTCTGTGAGTTACAATTTGTCTTGCAGCTCTTCTTGAAGGAGCGATTCCCATTCTGTAAACTACGTTATCTAAACGTGCTTCACATAATTGTAAAAGGATTTCACCAGTTACACCAGAAGCAGCAGCTGCTCTTTCGAAAAGGTTTCTGAATTGACGCTCTAAAATACCATAAGTATATTTAGCTTTTTGCTTTTCCATTAACTGGATAGCATATTCAGATTTTTTTCCTCTTTTCTTAGCTAAACCATGTTGCCCTGGAGGGTAATTTCTTTTTTCGAAGGCTCTATCGTCTCCGAATATTGCTTCGCCAAATTTACGAGCAATTTTAGTTTTTGGACCAGTATATCTTGCCATTTTAAAATTGTTTAAGATTGAGATTATGAATTCAGGTCTAATTTATCCTCCGATAATCTTACATCAATCTAGTTATACTTAATTATAAATTATTTAAAGATGCTGAATAAATTCAGCATTCATTAAACTCTACGTCTTTTTGGAGGACGACATCCGTTGTGCGGCATTGGAGTAACATCAATAATTTCAGTCACTTCGATACCTGAGTTGTGGATAGAACGGATAGCAGATTCTCTACCATTCCCTGGACCTTTTACAAAAACTTTTACTTTTTTAAGTCCAGCCTCTAATGCAACTTTAGAACAATCTTCAGCAGCCATTTGAGCAGCATATGGAGTATTCTTTTTAGAACCTCTGAAGCCCATTTTACCAGCTGATGACCAAGAAACAACTTCACCTTTTTTGTTTGTTAACGAAATGATGATATTGTTGAATGTTGCACTAATATGAGCTTCACCAGTAGACTCAACTACAACTTTACGTTTTTTTGTATTTGCCTTCGCCATATTACTACTTATTATTTAGTTGCTTTTTTCTTGTTAGCAACAGTTTTTCTTTTACCTTTTCTTGTTCTAGAATTGTTTTTAGTTCTTTGACCTCTTAAAGGAAGACCAGCTCTGTGACGGATACCTCTGTAGCATCCTATATCCATTAAACGTTTGATGTTTAATGAAGTTTCAGAACGTAATTCCCCTTCAATTTTGTAGTATGATACAGCGTCACGGATTGCTCCAATTTCGTCATCATTCCAATCTTGAACTTTTTTATCTTGGCTAACTTGAGCTTTTTCTAAAATCTCAATAGCTCTACTTTTTCCAATTCCGAAGATATATGTCAATGCAATGACACCTCTTTTGTTTTTAGGTATATCTACCCCTGCTATTCTTGCCATAATTATCCTTGTCTTTGTTTAAATCTAGGATTCTTTTTGTTAATAACGTATAATCTTCCTTTTCTACGAACGATAATGCACTCTGCACTTCTCTTCTTTACTGATGCTCTTACTTTCATTTTAGTTTAGTATCTATAAGTAATTCTTGCTTTTGACAAATCGTAAGGACTCATTTCAAGCTTCACCTTATCACCAGGTAATAATTTGATATAATGCATACGCATTTTTCCTGAAATGTGAGCAATAACGATATGCCCATTTTCTAATTCAACACGGAACATCGCATTAGACAATGCTTCAATGATTGACCCGTCTTGTTCTATTGCTGATTGTTTTGCCATATTAAGCTACTGCTTTTCTATTTTTACCTGTTTTCATTAAACCATCGTAATGTCTATTTAACAAATACGAATTAATTTGCTGTACAGTGTCAATTGCAACTCCAACCATAATTAACAATGAAGTACCTCCAAAGAAGTGTGCCCATTGTGAATGTACATCTAAAACACTTTGTACAATAGCTGGGAACACAGCTAGTAACGCAAGGAATAAAGACCCTGGGAAAGTGATTAGTGACATTATTCTATCTAAAAAGTCAGCTGTTTCTACACCTGGCTTAACACCTGGAATAAAACCTCCGCTTCTTTTTAGATCATCAGCCATTTTATTTGATGGAACTGTAATTGCGGTGTAAAAGTACGTAAATATTATAATTAAAAAAGAATATAATAAATTGTACTCTAAACCAAATGGATCCTTAAATCTAGAACTAATAGTCTGAGCTGTTTCCGAAGAAGACAATCCAGCAACTGCCGCAGGTATAAACATAATCGCTTGAGCAAAAATGATAGGCATTACACCAGATGCATTTAATTTTAAAGGAATAAACTGTCTGTTACCTCCCATTAAATCTTGCTCTAAATCTCCTGAAACTGTTCTACGAGCATATTGTACTGGCACTCTTCTTACCGCCATAGTCATTAAAACACAAGCAACAATAATTAATAACCAAATAATTACCTCAAAAACAATTTTCATAGGTCCACCAGTTACAGTTGAAGAAAGTTCTTGCACAAATGCTTGAGGCATTCTTGCCAAGATACCAACCATAATTAGTAATGAGATACCGTTTCCGATACCTTTATCAGTAATTTTTTCTCCTAACCACATTGCAAAAATAGTTCCTGTAGAAAGGATTAATACTGAAGAAAACAAGAATGCAAAAGAATTAAATCCTAATAAGAAAGCATCAGCAGGTAATATGCGGTAAAGGTTATAAATATAACCAGGACCTTGTACTAACGTAATACCAATAGTTAGCCATCTTGTTATTTGATTCATTCTTTTTCTTCCACTCTCACCTTCTTTTTGAAGTTTTTGTAAGTACGGAATAGCTATCCCCATCAATTGTACCACAATAGATGCAGAAATATAAGGCATAATTCCTAATGCAAATACTGATGCTTGCGAAAACGCACCACCAGTAAACATATCAATCAAGTAACCTATACCGCTACCAGCTTGATCAGAAAGTTTAGTCAGTTTGGAAGCATCAATTCCTGGAAGAGGAACTTGAGCGCCAAATCGATAAACTAACAGAAATCCTAATGAAATTAGGATTCTGTTTTTAAGTTCCTCAATTTTCCAAACGCTTTGAATCGATTCAATAAAGTTTTTCATCGTGTTCAAAAAATTATAATTCTATAGCTTCTCCACCAGCCGCTTCGATAGCAGCTTTAGCAGTTGCAGTGAATTTGTGTGCACTTACTTTTAATTTAGCTTTTAGCTCACCTCTACCTAAAATTTTAACAACTTCAGTTTTTGTAGCTAAACGATTAGCAACTAATGTAGTAAAATCTACAGTATCTGTTACTATTCCATTATCAACTAATGATTGTAAAGTATCTAAGTTTACACCTTGATATTCTACTCTGTTGATATTTTTGAAACCAAATTTAGGAACACGTCTTTGAAGTGGCATTTGACCTCCTTCAAAACCAATTTTCTTAGAGTAACCTGAACGAGATTTAGCCCCTTTGTGACCACGTGCAGCAGTACCACCTTTACCAGAACCTTCTCCTCTACCTACTCTTTTATTTTGGTTATGTGTTGAACCTTCAGCTGGCTGTAAATTACTTAAATTCATAACAGTCATTTGTTATTTAGTTCCTTCTACAGAAACTAAGTGTTTAACTTTATTTACCATTCCAAGGATTGCAGGAGAAGCTTCGTGTTCAACTACTTGTCCCATTTTACGAAGACCTAAAGCCACCATTGTTCTCTTTTGATCTTGAGGACAATTGATTTGACTTCTTACTTGTTTTACTAATATCTTAGCCATAATTTCCTTGAATTAACCTTTAAATACTTTCTCTAAAGAAACTCCTCTTTGCTTAGCTACAGTAGCTGCGCTTCTCATTTGTAATAAAGCATCAAAAGTTGCTTTTACCACATTATGAGGATTTGAAGATCCTTGAGATTTTGATAATACATCGTGAATACCTACTGATTCAAGTACTGAACGAACAGCACCACCAGCAATTACTCCAGTACCATGAGAAGCAGGCATTAAAAATACTCTAGCTCCACCAAATTTACCTTTTTGCTCGTGAGGTACAGATTGACCACTTAAAGGAATTCTTACTAAATTTTTCTTTGCATCTTCAACTGCTTTAGCAATAGCTTCAGAAACATCTTTAGACTTCCCTAATCCGTGTCCAACTACACCGTTCTCGTCACCTACAACTACAATAGCAGAAAAACCGAAAGCTCTACCACCTTTTGTAACCTTAGTAACACGATTAACACTTACCAAACGATCTTTCAATTCAAGACCACTTGGTTTTACTAGTTCTACGTTTTTATAATTATGATACATAATTTCTTAGAATTTTAATCCAGCAGCTCTAGCGCCTTCTGCTAATGATTGAACACGACCGTGGTATAAATAACCACCTCTATCAAATGCAACACTCTCGATACCAGCTTTTAAAGCTTTTTCAGCAACTAATTTTCCAACTGCATTAGCAATTTCTACTTTAGTCCCTTTTGCATCTACAGCTTTCTCACGTGAAGAAGCTGTTAACAATGTAACACCGTTTACATCATCTATAAGCTGAGCATAGATTTCTTTGTTACTTCTGAATACAGACAAACGTGGTCTTGAAGCAGTTCCGCTAACAATTTTACGAATTCTATACTGTATTCTTTCTCTTCTTTCAGATTTTGTTAATGACATAATCTTATTTTTTAAGCTGATTTACCTGCTTTTCTTCTTAATACTTCACCAACAAACTTGATACCTTTTCCTTTGTACGGTTCAGGCTTACGGAAAGAACGGATTTTAGCCGCTACTTGTCCAACAAGTTGTTTATCATAAGAAGTTAGCTTTACAATTGGATTTTTACCTTTTTCAGAAACTGTTTCAACAGTAACTTCTGGAGCTACTTCTAAAACAATATTGTGAGAATAACCTAAAGCTAAATCAAGTTTATTCCCTTGATTAGAAGCTCTATAACCTACTCCCACTAATTCTAATTCTTTTGTAAAACCAGTTGAAACACCAGTAATCATATTATTGATTAAAGCTCTATACAAACCATGTTGAGCTCTTTCTTCTTTACTATCAGCA
Source organism: Limnohabitans sp. (assembly GCA_030053945.1). GTDB lineage: Bacteria > Bacteroidota > Bacteroidia > Flavobacteriales > Flavobacteriaceae > Flavobacterium. Next base: position 23,838 of record JASGCW010000003.1, on the reverse strand, counting down.
GCTCTTGAAACAAGAACTTGATTATCTTCTACTTTAACAGTTACGTTATTAGAAAATTCCTGTGTTAACTGACCTAATTTTCCTTTTACCGAAATAACAGAGCCATTAATATCGACAGTTACTCCAGCTGGGATTGCTATTGGATTTTTACCTATTCTTGACATTTTTTTGACTTGTTAAATTAGTATACGTAACAAATTACTTCACCACCTACATTTAATTGTTTTGCTTGCTTATTTGTCATAACTCCTTTAGAAGTTGAAACAATTGCAATACCTAAACCATTTAAAATTCTAGGCAATTTAGAAGCTCCAGCGTACTTACGTAAACCTGGCTTACTAATTCTTTGAATATCTTTGATAACTGGCTCTTTAGTTTCTTTATCGTACTTAAGAGCGATTTTGATAGAACCTTGAACAGAACTATCTTCAAATTTGTAGCTTAAGATATATCCTTGATCGAATAAAATCTTAGTGATTTCTTTCTTTAAATTAGATGCAGGAATCTCTACCACTTTGTGGTTAGCTTTCACAGCATTTCTAATCCTTGTTAAGAAATCCGCAATTGGATCTGTGTACATATATACAAAATTATGGTTACGGTTTTCAATCCGCTGAGTGCGGATTGAACCTTTAACCCATTAAACTTAAATATTTTCAGTTCGCAAAAGTAAGAAACTTTTTTGAAACTACCAAGAAGCTTTTTTAACTCCTGGAATCAAGCCCTGATTAGCCATTTCACGGAAAGTTACACGTGAAATACCAAATTGACGCATATACCCTCTTGGTCTACCTGTTAATTTACAACGATTGTGTAAACGAACTGGCGAAGCATTTTTCGGTAATTTTTGTAATGCAGTATAATCTCCAGCTTCTAATAAAGCTTTTCTTTTCTCTGCATATTTTTCTACCGTTTTTTGTCTTTTCACCTCACGGGCTTTCATTGATTCTTTAGCCATAACTTAATTCTTTTTAAAAGGTAAACCTAATTGAGCTAATAATGATTTTGCTTCTTTATCTGTATTTGCAGATGTTACAAAAGTAATATCCATACCAGCAATTTTATTTACTTTATCAATATCAATTTCTGGAAAGATAATTTGCTCAAGAACTCCAAGATTGTAGTTTCCTCTACCGTCGAAACCTGTAGATTTGATTCCACTGAAGTCTCTTACACGTGGCAATGAAGAAGTAATTAGACGATCTAAAAACTCATACATTCTTTCTCCACGTAAAGTTACTTTTGCTCCAATTGGCATACCTTTTCTCAATTTGAAAGACGCAACGTCTTTTTTAGAGATAGTAGGAACTGCTTTTTGACCAGTAATCTTTGTTAATTCTTCTACAGCATAATCGATAAGTTTTTTATCAGATACAGCTGCACCAACACCACGGCTAATAACGATTTTTTCCAATTTAGGAACTTGCATTACGTTTTTATAACCGAATTCTTCTGTAAGAGCAGAGATAACTCTACTCTTATATTCTTCTTTTAGTCTAGGTATATAAGCCATCACTATAATACTTGATTAGATTTTTTTGAAAATCTTACTTTCTTATCTCCTTCTACTTTGAAACCTACTTTTGTAGTTGATTTAGTTTTTTCATCAACTAAAGCAATGTTTGAAATATGAATAGGAGCTTCTTTCTTAACGATTCCACCTTGAGGATTTTTAGCACTAGGCTTAGTGTGTTTAGACACCATATTTACACCCTCAACTACCGCTTTGTTTTTTTCACGATATACACGTAAAACTTTACCTTCAGCACCTTTATGGTCTCCTGCGATAACTCTTACGATATCTCCTGATTTTATTTTTAGCTTTATCATTGTAAGTAATAATTAAAGCACTTCTGGTGCTAATGATACAATTTTCATGAATTGTTTTTCACGAAGTTCTCTAGCTACTGGACCGAATACACGAGTTCCTCTCATTTCACCTGCTGCATTTAATAATACACAAGCGTTATCATCGAAACGGATGTATGAACCATCAGCTCTTCTTACTTCTTTTTTAGTTCTAACAACAACTGCAGTTGAAACCGCACCTTTCTTAACGTTTCCGTTAGGAGTTGCATCTTTAATAGCTACTACAATTTTGTCACCAACAGAGGCATAACGACGTTTCGTTCCTCCTAAAACACGGATAGTTAAAACTTCTTTAGCTCCCGTATTATCTGCTACTTTTAGTCTTGATTCTTGTTGTACCATAATTATTTCGCTCTTTCAATGATTTCAACTAATCTCCAACATTTTGATTTTGATAATGGACGAGTCTCCATAATTCTTACCGTATCACCAATGTTACAGTCGTTTGTTTCGTCGTGTGCAACATATTTTTTAGTTTTTAACACGAACTTACCATATAATGGGTGTTTCACTTTTGTTACTTGAGCAACAACAATAGACTTATCCATTTTGTTTGAAGTAACTACACCAATTCTTTCTTTTCTTAAATTTCTTTTTTCCATCTTTTCAGCTGAATACTATTATTGAAGCTCTCTTTTAGTTAATTCAGTTGCAATTCTTGCTACTGAACGTCTGATACTTCTAATTTGAAGTGGATTCTCGATTGGAGAAATAGCATGAGCAATTTTTAGGTCGGCGTAAGTCTTTTTTAATTGACTAAGCTTTTCTTGTAACTCAGCTGCAGATAGATTTTTAATTTCTGATTGTTTCATAATCTTACTTTATTATGCTTCGAAATCTCTAGCAACGACGAATTTAGTTTTTACTGGTAATTTTTGTGCTGCAAGACGTAAAGCCTCTTTTGCAACAGCTAGTGGTACACCACCTACCTCAAACATAATTCTTCCTGGTTTAACAACAGCAGCCCAGTATTCAACTGCACCTTTACCTTTACCCATACGTACTTCAAGAGGCTTCTTAGTTATAGGTTTGTCTGGGAAAATTTTGATCCACAATTGTCCTTCACGTTTCATATAACGAGTTGCAGCGATACGAGCAGCCTCGATTTGACGAGACGTTAAGAAAGCACCTGTTTCGTGAACAGATTTAATTCCAAACATTCCATTTGAAAGTTCGTGACCTCTATTAGAGTTCCCTTTCATTCTACCTTTCTGTACCTTACGGTATTTTGTTCTTTTAGGCTGTAACATTTTTCTTTAATTTAAAAATTACTTTCTTTTACGAGCTCCTTGTTTACCGTTTGATTTTCCACCACGTGGAGCATCACCACCTTTACCACCTTGAGCAGCTTTTTTATCCATACCTACAAGTGGAGAAAGATCTCTCTTACCGTAAACTTCACCTTTCATGATCCATACTTTAACACCCATTCTACCATAAGTAGTATGAGCTTCAGCTAAAGCATAATCAATGTCAGCTCTGAAAGTTGATAGAGGAATTCTTCCTTCTTTGAAACTTTCTGAACGTGCCATTTCAGCTCCATTTAAACGACCAGAAATCATTACTTTAATTCCTTCTGCGTTCATTCTCATTGATGCTGCGATTGCCATTTTGATAGCTCTTCTGTAAGAGATACGGCTTTCGATTTGACGACAGATACTATTTGCAACTAAATAAGCATCTAATTCAGGTCTTTTAATTTCAAAGATGTTAATTTGAACCTCTTTGTCAGTAATTTTCTTAAGTTCTTCTTTTAACTTGTCTACCTCTTGACCGCCTTTACCAATAATGATACCTGGACGAGCCGTAGTGATAGTAACGGTTACAAGCTTTAAAGTTCTTTCGATGATTACTTTAGATACACTAGCTTTTGATAAACGAGCATGAATGTACTTTCTGATTTTGTAGTCTTCAGCGATTTTATCACCGTAGTCATTACCACCATACCAGTTAGAATCCCATCCTCTGATGATACCAAGGCGATTTCCGATTGGATTAGTCTTTTGTCCCATCTTTATTAATTGCTTTGTGTGTTATTAATTGATCCTAATACGATTGTTACGTGATTAGAACGTTTTCTAATTCTGTGTGCACGACCTTGTGGAGCTGGACGAAGTCTTTTTAACATCATACCACCATCAACTTTGATCTCTTTTATAAATAAGCCTGCTTCAGTCACATCACCTTCACTATTTTTTTGCTCCCAGTTATTGATTGCAGATAATAATAGTTTTTCTAATTTTCTTGAAGCTTCTTTTTGACTAAATCTTAAAATATTTAGTGCTCTTTCCACTTTCTGACCTCTTACCAAGTCTGCTACTAAGCGCATTTTTCTAGGTGAAGTAGGGCAGTTATTTAACTTTGCAAAAGCGATAGACTTATTAGCCTCTTTTCTTGCGTCTGCTGTTTCTCTTTTACGAACTCCCATTTCTTCTTATTTTTTACCTTTATTTTTTGCTCCAGCGTGACCTCTAAAAGATCTTGTTGGCGAAAATTCTCCTAATTTATGACCAACCATATTTTCAGTTACATATACTGGTACAAATTGACGACCATTGTGAACTGCGATAGTTTGTCCTACGAAATCTGGAGTGATCATTGAAGCTCTAGACCAAGTCTTAACAACTCCTTTGTTACCTCCTTCGATATTTTCTTGTACTTTCTTTTCTAATTTATAGTGTACGAAAGGTCCTTTTTTTAATGAACGTGCCATATCTTATTATTTCTTTCTACGTTCTACAATATACTTGTTGCTCGGGTTTTGTTTAGCACGGGTTCTGTAACCTTTAGCTGGTAAACCTTTTCTTGAACGTGGGTGACCTCCAGATGAACGTCCTTCACCACCACCCATTGGGTGATCAACTGGGTTCATTGCTACTGGTCTTGTTCTAGGTCTTCTACCTAACCATCTTGATCTACCTGCTTTACCAGATACGATTAATTGGTGGTCAGAGTTAGAAACAGCTCCAATTGTTGCAGAACATGTTAACAAAATAAGTCTTGTTTCTCCAGAAGGCATTTTAATAGTAGCATATTTACCATCACGAGCCATTAACTGAGCGAATGTACCAGCAGAACGAGCAATTACTGCTCCTTGACCTGGACGTAATTCGATACAAGAAATAACTGTACCTAGAGGAATTTTGCTTAATGGTAAAGTATTACCAATTTCTGGAGCAGCATCAGCACCTGAAACTACTTTTTGACCTACTTGTAAACCATTTTGAGCAATGATATACGTTTTTTCACCATCAGCATAAGCCAATAACGCGATAAAAGCAGTTCTGTTTGGATCGTATTCAATTGATTTTACTGTAGCTGGAATTCCATCTTTAGTTCTTTTGAAATCAATGATACGATATCTTTGTTTGTGACCACCACCTGTGTAGCGCATGGTCATTTTTCCTTGACTATTTCTACCTCCTGAGGCTTTTTTCGGTGCGATTAATGAACGCTCCGGCTTATCAGTTGTAATAGCGTCAAAACCATTAACAACTCTAAAACGCTGACCCGGGGTAATAGGTTTTAATTTTCTTACTGACATCTTTTTTTACTTAGATATTGTTGTAAAAATCTATTGTTTCTCCTTCTTGTACTTGTACAATTGCTTTTTTGTAAGCATTTGTTTTTCCAGTAATCATACCACTTTTAGTGTATTTTGTAGATCTATCTGGACGTACATTCATTGTATTTACTTCAACAACAGTCACTCCATAAGCAGCCTCAACAGCTTTCTTAATTTGAACTTTGTTAGCTTTTCTATCTACAACGAAACCAAAACGGTTGAATATTTCACCATCTTTGGTAACTTTTTCTGTAACTATAGGTTTAATAATGATACTCATAGCCTATTATTTGCTTAAATTTTCTTCAATTCCTTCTAAAGAACCCTCTAAAAGAACTAAATTATTTGCGTTTAATATCGCATAAGTACTTAATTCTGAATTAGTTACAACAGAAGACTTTTGTAAATTACGAGACGACAAATATACATTTTTATTTGTATCACCTAATACGAACAAAGATTTTTTGTTTTCTAATCCTAACGATTTCAATACGTTAATGAAATTTTTAGTACTTGGAGTTTCAAAATTGAAATCTTCCACTACGATTAAATTTGATTCTTTTACTTTTAACGTTAAAGCTGATTTACGAGCTAAACGCTTTAAAGCTTTATTTAATTTGAAAGAATAATTTCTTGGTCTTGGACCAAAAATAGTTCCTCCACCTTTGAATACAGGTGATTTAACACTTCCTGCACGAGCTGTACCAGTACCTTTTTGTTTTTTAATTTTACGAGTACTTCCAGTAACTTCTGCTCTCTCTTTTGCCTTGTGAGTACCTTGACGTTGATTTGCCAAATATTGTTTCACATCTAAGTAAAGAGCGTGGTTATTAGGCTCAATTGCGAATACTGAATCAGAAAGTTGAACTTTTCTTCCAGTTTCTTTTCCGTTGATATCTAAAACTTTTACTTCCATTACTTCTGAACGATTACGTAAGAGTCTTTGTGCCCAGGAATACATCCTTTAACTACAAGTAGATTTTTATCAGCTACTACTTTTAAAACTCTAAGATTTTGTACTTTTACATTATCTCCACCCATTCTTCCTGCCATACGCATTCCTTTGAATACTCTTGACGGATAAGATGAAGCTCCAACAGAACCTGGCGCTCTTAAACGGTTGTGCTGACCGTGAGTAACTTGTCCTACACCACCAAAACCGTGACGTTTAACAACACCTTGGAATCCTTTTCCTTTAGATACTCCTTGAATATCTACAAATTCTCCTTCAGAGAATAAATCAACAGTGATAACATCACCTAATTTGTGCTCAGTTTCAAATCCTTGGAATTCAACAACTTTCTTCTTAGCAACTGTACCCGCTTTTTTGAAGTGACCTTCTTCAGCTTTAATAGTGTGCTTTTCAGTTTTGTCATCGAAACCAAGCTGAAGAGCCTCATACCCGTCAACCTCTGTGGTTCTGACTTGGGTAACTACGCAAGGACCAACCTCAATAACAGTACAAGGGATGTTTTTCCCGTTCTCATCAAAGATGCTAGTCATTCCGATTTTCTTTCCGATTAACCCAGACATACTTAACTAATTAATATTAATAATATATAAAACTCATTTTTTTGAGTGCGCAAAAGTAAGCATTATGTTTTGAATATCAAAACATAATGCTTAAATATTTTACTTTGAGTATTTTATCACACTTTGATTTCTACTTCAACTCCACTAGGAAGCTCTAATTTCATAAGAGCATCGATAGTTTTTGATGATGAAGAATAGATATCTAACAATCTTTTGTATGACATTACTTCAAATTGCTCTCTCGACTTTTTATTAACGTGTGGAGAACGCAATACAGTAAAAATCTTTTTGTTTGTCGGTAATGGAATTGGACCTGTTACCACAGCACCTGTACTTTTTACAGTTTTTACGATTTTCTCAGCTGATTTATCAACCAACATATGATCGTAAGACTTTAATTTTATTCTGATTTTTTGACTCATTTTCTTAAAAATTAAGCGTTACCTTTTGCTTTTTTAATTACTGCTTCAGAGATATTTGATGGAGTTTCTTCGTAGTGAGAGAATTCCATTGTTGAAGTAGCACGACCTGATGATAAAGTTCTCAAAGTTGTTACATAACCAAACATTTCTGATAATGGCACATTAGCTTTAATAGTTTTAGCACCATTTCTATCCCCCATATCATTTACTTGACCACGACGACGGTTTAAGTCACCTACGATATCACCCATATTTTCTTCTGGAGTAATAACTTCAATTTTCATAATTGGCTCAAGAATAACAGCTCCAGCAGCTTTAGCAACTTCTTTATAACCTAACTTAGCAGCTAATTCGAAAGACAAAGCATCCGAGTCAACTGGGTGGTAAGATCCATCTAATAAAGTTACTTTTAAGCTATCTACCACATATCCAGCTAAAGGACCTTGCTTCATTGCTTCTTTGAAACCTTTCTCTACAGCAGGAATATATTCTTTAGGTACGTTACCTCCTTTTACTTCATTAACAAACGTTAATCCAACAGTTCCTGCCTCTGCAGGCTCTAAACGGAAAACGATATCTCCAAATTTACCACGTCCACCTGATTGTTTTTTATAAACCTCACGGTGTTGAGCTGATTTAGTAAACGCTTCTTTGTACTCTACTTGAGGCTCTCCTTGGTTTACTTCCACTTTGAACTCACGCTTCATACGATCCACTAAGATATCTAAGTGAAGCTCACCCATTCCAGAAATAATTGTTTGACCAGAAGCCTCATCAGTTCTAACTGTAAATGTTGGATCCTCTTCAGCTAATTTAGCTAAAGCCATACCCATTTTATCCACGTCAGCTTTTGTTTTAGGCTCAATAGCAATACCAATTACCGGATCAGGGAATTTCATTGACTCAAGAATGATTGGATTCTTTTCGTCACACATCGTATCTCCTGTCTTGATATCTTTAAATCCTACAGCCGCTCCAATATCACCTGCCTCGATATACTCGATTGGGTTTTGCTTGTTAGCATGCATTTGGTAGATACGAGAAATACGCTCTTTATTACCTGAACGAGTATTCAAGATATAAGAACCAGCATCTAAACGACCAGAATAAGCACGGAAGAAAGCCAAACGACCAACATAAGGGTCAGTAGCAATTTTAAATGCTAAAGCAGCAAAAGGCTCTTTTACATCTGGACGACGTAAGATTTTAGTTTGATCTTCTTCTAACAAATCAGCATCATCAGGATGAATACCTTCGATACCTTCTTTATCTAAAGGAGATGGTAAATATTTACAAACTGCATCTAACATAAACTGAACTCCTTTGTTTTTGAATGAAGATCCACATAACATTGGAATAATAGCCATATCTATTGTAGCAGCACGTAATGCATTATTGATTTCTTCTTCCGTAATAGAATTCTCATCTTCCATATATTTATCTAAAAGATTTTCGTCATATGACGCAATCTCTTCGATTAATTTAGAACGATATTCTTTTACTTCGTCAACCATATCAGCAGGGATATCGATAATATCAAAAGTAGCTCCTTGAGTTTCATCATGCCATACAATAGCTTGATTTTTCACTAAGTCAACCACCCCTTTAAAATCTTGCTCCTCACCAATAGGTAAAGTGATTGCCACAGCATTAGACTTTAACATATCTTTTACTTGTTGACAAACCGCTAAGAAGTTTGAACCTTGACGGTCCATTTTGTTTACGAATCCCATACGAGGAACACGGTACTGATCAGCTAATCTCCAGTTAGTTTCTGATTGAGGCTCAACACCATCAACAGCAGAAAACAAAAACACTAACCCATCTAATACACGTAATGAACGATTTACCTCTACTGTAAAGTCAACGTGACCTGGAGTATCAATAATATTAAAGTGATAAGGTTGTGATTCTGGTAAAGTTTTACCTTGATCAGTTGGGAAATTCCAAGTACAAGTTGTAGCAGCAGAAGTAATTGTAATACCTCTCTCTTGCTCTTGCGCCATCCAGTCCATTGTTGCAGCACCATCGTGCACTTCACCAATTTTGTGTGATTTCCCTGTATAAAATAAGATACGCTCAGTAGTGGTAGTTTTACCAGCATCAATATGAGCAGCGATACCTATGTTTCTTGTGAATTTTAAATCTCTTGCCATTTCTCTATGAATTAAAATCTAAAGTGAGAGAATGCTTTATTAGCATCTGCCATTTTGTGAGTATCCATTCTTTTCTTAACAGCCGCTCCTTCTTCTTTAGCCGCAGCTAAAATTTCTGAAGCAAGTTTACCTGCCATAGATTTCTCATTTCTTTTTCTTGCATAAAGAATTAACCATTTCATCGCCATAGAAATTTTTCTATCTGGACGAATTTGCATTGGAATTTGGAATGTAGCACCACCCACACGACGTGAACGTACTTCTACGTGAGGCATAACATTTGTTAATGCATCTTTCCAAATTTCTAAAGATGACTTTTCAGCATCTTGTTTTTTAGACTCAACGATATCTAATGCATCGTAAAATACTGCAAAAGCAGTAGATTTTTTACCATCCCACATTAAGTTATTCACAAAACGGGTTACTAATTGATCGTTAAATTTCGGATCTGGTAAAAGAGGTCTCTTTTTTGCCTGTCTTTTTCTCATTTCTTTTCTTTAAAAGTTTTTAGATTACTTTTTTGCATCTTTAGGGCGTTTCGCACCATATTTAGATCTTCTTTGTGTACGACCGTTAACTCCGGCAGTATCTAAAGCACCACGAACGATGTGGTATCTAACTCCTGGTAAATCTTTTACCCTTCCACCTCTAACTAATACTATCGAGTGCTCTTGTAAATTGTGTCCTTCACCTGGGATGTAAGCGTTAACTTCATTACCATTAGTCAAACGTACACGCGCAACTTTACGCATTGCAGAGTTTGGTTTCTTTGGCGTTGTAGTATAAACACGCGTACAAACCCCTCTTCTTTGAGGACAAGAATCTAAAGCAGCCGATTTACTCTTCTTAGTCAATTGGACTCTTCCTGTTCTTACTAATTGTTGAATTGTTGGCATAATTAAATACTAAAAATTACTTATTTATAAAATCCCGCATTTTACGGGGTTGCAAATGTATATATTAATTTTCAAAAAACAAACTGTAAATTATTAATTTTCAGCATAGTTATTTTTCGAATAAGAAATCTAGATTTTTTGCGTTATTTTTATCGAAATTTCAAGCCATTGAAAAAAATATTTTTTCTTTTTTTTCCATTATTATTTTTTTTCTCATCAAAAATGCTGGGACAAAAACTCTATTTAAAAATAGATTCAGACAACTCAAATGAAAAAAAAATCATCGACTCGATTTCGTACAAAAAAATATTTGACAACACAAAAGCGATAGAAATTGAAATAGAAGAGTTTTCACAGAAAATAATGCAACTTGGATATCTTTCTGTGAACAAAAGCAAAACTATCAAATTAAACGATTCTACTTTTGTTTCAACATTTGATTTTGGAAACAGAATAAATGCAATACATATATATATAGGTGAAAATTTCAAAACACTTCAACTTCAGAAGGAGACTCAAACAATAGCAATAAACAAAGTCGAATCCTTTATGGACAACTGTTTAAAAATTCTCGAAAAAAAAGGCTATTCCTTATCCCGAATAAAATTGAAAAATTTTAAAAGTCTAAACAACCAACTTTTTGCCGATTTAGATTTAAACATTGAAAAAAAACGAACTCTTGATAACATCATAATAAATGGCTATCAAAAATTTCCTGCTAGTCACACAAAAAATCTCAAAAGACTTTATAAAAACAAAATATTCAATCAAGAAACATTAAAAAAATTAAGTATAGATGTTGATAAATTTAGATTTTCTAAGCAAATTAAATTTCCTGAGATTTTATTCACCAAAGACTCCACTCAGGTTTTCATCTATTTAGAAAAATCAAAAGCAAATTCTTTTGACGGTTTCATCGGATTCAATAATAACGAAAACAAATTTACTTTGACTGGCTACTTAGACCTAAAACTAATCAATATTTTAAATAGCGGCGAAAAGCTAAACTTATATTGGAAAAGCGATAAAAACAAACAAAATACATTTGATGCAAATATTGAACTTCCGTACATTTTCAAATCTCGCTTTGGCATCAAAGCGCAACTAAACATTTTCAAACAAGACAGCACTTTCCAAAATGCAAAAACTGCCATAGAACTTGGTCACTTCTTCAACTACAATACAAGAGTATATTTAGGATACCAAACAACTGAATCAAGCGATATACAAAACAAAAACAATAATTCTTTGAGTGATTACAACAATGAATTTCTAACAGGGCTTTTTGAATACAAAGCAAACAAAATAGACGATTACCTATTCCCAGAGAAAACAGATATAAACATAAAAATAGGCTTTGGAACTCGAAATACAAGTTTAGACTCCAACAAACAGTTATTTGCAAACATAAATCTAAGTCACAATTTTTATATCAATCAAAAAAACATCATCAATTTACGAAGTCAAAATTTTTATTTACAAAGTAACGAATACCTAATAAATGAATTGTATCGCTTTGGAGGAATCAATTCTATAAGAGGATTTAACGAAAACAGTATTCAAGCCAATTTTTTTAGCAGTATTTTAACAGAATACCGATACGTATTCAATCCAAGTTTTTACATACATTCTATAATTGATTATGGGCAATTTCAAGATAAAAGCTCAAATAACAAAAATAGCTTAACAGGACTTGGTTTTGGCTTTGGTTTTCAAACAAAAAATGGGCTATTTAATCTAGTTTACGCCAATGGAAATACAAAAAATCAAGAGATAAAACTCTCAAATTCGATAGTGCATATAAGTTTGAAAGCTTTTTTTTAACTTTTCTTTAATATTTTTCCTCTTTTTCTTTTGCTTTAATGATATTTTATTGATATTTGTGGCAATTAAACTAATCATTTTAAAAATATGAGATCAAGATTTAAATGGATTTTTACGCTTTTAATAGCGATGACAATGCAGTTTTCTTTCGCTCAAGAGAAAACCATTACGGGGGTAGTTACTGATGGTAACGCACCTATTCCAGGCGCAAACATAACTGTAAAAGGAAATGCAAAGGGTGTTTCTACAGGTTTTGATGGAAAATATTCAATCAAAGCTAAAGAAGGTGATGTGTTAGAATACTCTTTTATGGGGATGAGAACAATCACAAAAACTGTTGACAAATCTAATGTTATAAACACTATCCTTCAAGATAATACGAAGACACTAGGAGAAGTAGTTGTAGTGGCACAGGGGATAAAGAAAAAAGACAGAACAATTGGGTATGCAAACACAAAAATCAATTCAGAAGATTTGAATAGGGTAGGAAACACCAACATACTAACATCTTTATCTGGAAAAGTTGCTGGCCTCCAAACTATTGCTTCTGGCGGAGCACCTGGACAAGCAAGTAGAATGGTAATAAGGGGAGGAAACAAATCCATAACAGGATCAAACGAACCACTTTATGTAATTGATGGAGTTCCAGTATCAAATAGTAATGACGGGAACGGAAACACTGTAACCGGCGTAGGAACTCCAAACAGGATAGTTGATATCAACCCGAATGACATTGAAAACATTACCGTACTTAAAGGAGCTAATGGTGCCGTTTTATATGGTAACCGAGGTTCTAACGGTGTAATTGTAATCACAACAAAATCCGCTAAAGGAAAAACTGGAAGACCTAATATTGAGTATACTAGTCTTGTGTCTTTTGAAGACGCTTTAAAACTTCCTGAATACCAATACGAATACGCACAAGGAAATGTACCAACAACTTATTTAGAAAATACTTCTAGATCTTTTGGACCTAGGATCACAGGACAAACAGTACTAAGTGCTGGAGCTGGAGCAATTAATGGTTTAGGAGCACAATCAATAACTTTAAAGTCATACGATCCAAGAGCTGAATTTTTAAAAACTGGACTTACTTATAGCAACAATATATCAATTAGTGCTGCTAATGAAAAATCTAATATGTTTTTTTCTGCAGGGCAAAACAAACAAACTTCTATAATTCCAAATCAGTTCTTTCAAAAAGTAAATTTCAGATTTAATGGCAATCATAACTTTTCAGAAAAATTTAGTGTAGGTCTAAATTTAACTTACTCTATCAACGGCGGTGATTTACCTTTTACTGGACAGGATGGTAACAACCCTATTTTCTCACTCTTTCATGTACCAACATCTTGGAATCTTACAGGATACGGATACCAAAGACCAGATGGGAGACAGATAAACTTCAGAGGAGGTTCATTTGACAATCCCCTTTGGATTGTAAATAAAAACTTCGCAAACAGTGACGCTACAAGAACAATAGGAAGTTTAAATCTTAATTATGACATATCAAAATCGATAAAATTATCATATAGGTTTGGAAAAGATTTATCTATAGATAAAAGAAGAATTTTCAAAGACATTAATACAGGAGGAGCTGCAAAAGGAAGACTGGAATTAGACGATTACACAAGAGAAGAAACAACATCAGTACTTTCTGCTTTTATAAGTAAAAAAATAAAAGATGATTTTTCAATCGATTTAACTTTAGGTCAGGATTATAACGAACGAAAATTTAGAAACACAACAACAACGGGTACTGAACTAGTATTACCAGGTTATGCAAATACTAAAAACGTTAGTGCTTTTGACCCTGCCTATGAATTCAACAGCAGAAGAACACTTTTTGGTCTATTTGGCGACTTAACATTAGGATACAAAAATTATTTATTCTTGAACGGTATTGCAAGAAACGAATGGAGTTCAACTCTTCCTGCAAATAATAGATCGTATTTCTATTCAGGTGTTAACACCTCTTTTATGTTTAGCGAATTTATAAAAAACAAAACGTTACTTTCATATGGTAAGATTCGAGCAGGAATCTCAACCACAGGTAGAGATGCTAACCCTTATAGCATTTATGACTATGTTGACAAAACACAATTTGGCGATGGCTTTACTACTGGTATAGAATTCCCGTTCGGGACATTACCATCATTTACTGTGCCAAATACAATTAACAATCCTAATCTAAAACCAGAATTTACACAGGAGACGGAAATTGGTATTGAGTTAAAAGGAGTGAATGATAGGGTAGCTTTAGATTTTACATATTTTGAAAACAGAAATACTGACGGTATAATTGGACTAGACATATCACCAGCCTCTGGAGCTACTAGAGCCATTGTCAATAGTGGAGCTACAACATCAAAAGGTATAGAAGCTATGCTTAAAATAACACCTATAAAAACAAGCAATTTCAGTTGGGATATTAGTGCTAACTTTAGCAAAATAAAGTCGAACGTTGAAGAAACATATCCTGGTGTAGATAAAATATACTTGGGTGGTTTTAGCGGAAATCCAGCAATATATGCAGTAAAAGGGGAAAGATATGGTTCTATTATTGGAAGTGCATATGTAAGAAATGCTAAAGGTGAAATCTTGGTTGACAATGCTGGAACACCACTTACAGTAGATGGTGCAAATTTAGGGTATGTTGAACCTGACTGGACAGGAGGTCTAAGTACAACTTTAAGATATAAAGGAATTTACTTAACTGGTACGGCAGATATTAGAAGAGGGGGAAAAATTTGGAATGGAACAGAACAACTAATGGATTTTTATGGTGTAACAGCAAAAACATTACATAGAGAGGAAAATTATGTATTTCCTGGTGTAAATTCAACTACTGAAGCTCCAAATACAGTTATTGTAAAGAGAGACCATAATTGGTATGCTGGACCAATTCCAAATGAAGCATACGTTTATGAAAACAACTGGATAAAGTTGAGAGAACTTTCACTAGGCTATAGTTTTTCACCAAAAGGAGTTCCTGTAAAATCAATAGATATTAGTTTCTTTGGAAGGAATTTGTTCTTATGGTCAGACATCCCACATATAGACCCAGAATCTAGTGCATTTGGAACAGGAAATGCTCAAGGAGCATCAAGATTTAACTTCCCGACCACAAGAAGCATAGGTTGCAATTTAAAAGTATTATTCTAAAAAATAGAAAAATGAAAAAAACAATCATTCTAAAAAAAATAGGACTCATTGCACTATTGCCAGTGCTTTTAAGTTCTTGTTCAAGAGAACTAGATATAAATATTGACCCAAATGTACCATCAGATGCCCCTCTTAAGAACTTATTAGCTAGTCCTGAAGTGAATTTAGCATACACACTAGGTGGAAACATAAACAGAATGTCTTCAAGCGTTATGCAATATTATGCAGGCCATAGAGCACAACCTCTTGAGTATGGACAATACAATATTACATCTGCCTCAACTGATAATTTATGGACAGCGATGTACAATACTGCAATGGATTTAAAGCTAATTGAGAATAAAGCGAAATCAACTAATAGCACAGTATATTTAGGCATTTCACAAATACTAACTGCTTACACATTTAGTGTTACTACAGATTTATTTGGTGATATTCCTTACACAGAAGCGCTAAAGGGAACATTGAACATCACACCTAAGTATGACAAACAACAAGATATTTATCCAAGTTTAATTTCCTTAATCGATCAGGGTATTGCAAATGTTAAGGCTAACCAAGGATTAAAACCAACTACCGATGACTTGATTTATGGTGGCAATATAGTAAAATGGGAGCGTTTTGGTAACTCATTAAAACTTAGACTATACAACCACCTAAGTAAAAGAAGTTCGAATGCTAGTGATGCATTGAATTTTTTAAATACAAATCCAATTTTAATAAATGATTCGGCAGATGATGCGAAATTAACATTCTTAGTTGCTAATAATAATTCCAATCCAATTTACCAGTTTGATGAACTTTCAGGTAGAAAAGACAATGCTGTATGTGCAACATTAGTTAACAAAATGTCTGCGTTATCAGACCCAAGAAGCACTCTTTATTTTAAAGGTGTGAAAAATGGTGCATTAGCTGGTCAAATTATTGGAAACTTACCAGGGCAAGATGATGATGATTCTGGTGAAACAAAATATTCAAGAGTTGGCTCTGCTTACGCTTCTAATAATTCTCCTGTTATGCTTTTGTCTGCTGCTGAAGTTAATTTTATAAAATCCGAAGTTTACTTTAGAAGTGGTAACAATACAAATGCTCAAACTTCATTTAATAAAGCAATCACAGAAGATTTCATTTCATTAAAAGTTGGTTCAACACCTGCTTTATCTACAACAGCTGCAAACACCTATCTTTCTAATCCAAGCGTTGCATTTAATAATACCTTGGAGAGAATAATAGAGCAAAAATGGATAACTATGTTCCAAGCTTCTTTTGAGTCTTGGGTAGATTGGAGAAGAACAAATTTCCCAACATTGACTGTTCCAACGAGAAACTTTACAAGTAATGTTATTCCTAGAAAACTCCCATATCCCCAAATTGAGATTAATGTAAATCGTGCTTCATTAGAGCAGGGACCTGGAGTACCTATTCCATACGTAAGTATCTTAAACAAAGTATGGTGGGATAACTAATATAGAATTATTATACTTTTTTGAATTAGTTATACAAAAAACCGTCAAACTCTAGAGTTTGACGGTTTTTTAATATCTTCAATCCAGTGTTGTGATAAAAAGGAACTTCATATGTTTAAATTATATTTTTGTAGTAATCTCGGAGCCTCGAGAGTATTCCTTTTTTAGTCGACGGTGTTTGTCACACATTGAATATATTTTCATAGGTGTACAGTGAATATATTTGCATACGCAAACTGCTAGATATATGTTATAGGGAACTCATAAAAAGCTTGACCTTTATTAGCTTAATTTGATAATTGTAATACAATCTCTCAGTGCTTAACGAACAAACAATTTCTTTGATTGATTGACAGAAATTCTTTTTATAGCTTCTCGATTTCTTCTTTCGTTAGTCCTGTGGATTTAGAGATTATATCAAGTTCGATTCCGAGTAACTTTAGGGATTTTGCAGTTTCTATTTTACCTTCTATTTTACCATCCAACTTACCTTCGTCATAGGCTGTGTCTATAACACCTTTTAAGTCTCTATATGACTTCAAGCTATCTTCATATTTGTCTAACTCGTTTGGTCCATAGTTTGCTATTTCAGCTTTTTCAAATGCTTTTGAAAAAACATCATCATTGAAAATAGTTGGAATGGTTTGAAAATCTTCTAGATGCTTGATAAAATATAACCATTGCTCTATTCGAGTTTTCAAATCGGCTTCACTTTTATTAAAATTTGGCATTTCAAGATAAATGTAGGTCAATTTATCATAAAAGGTTTTCCCGTATTGATTTTTGAGTTTTATCGTATGAATTACTTCGTTCTTTTCAAGCTCATTTTCATAATCATCAAAGGTAAAATCAAGAATTCCGATACAATAAACTGCTTTCAGTTTGTAATTCCACTCCCCTCTTTCTGCTTGTTCTTGAATGGGAAAAGTGGAATAATAAATGGTTCTTTCTTTGAAATAATTTTGTTTGGCTTTTTGCAGTTCTACTATAAATTTTTCTCCTTTTTCGTTCTCGCAGTAAATATCATAAATAGCTTTTCTGTCAAATTCTGTAAGCCCCTTGCTGGCGCAAGTATCTATTACGTTCGCTAGTGCGAGCTTCTAGCTCGTACCCACAACTAATTTCTATCAATTTCCAAAATAGTTTAGTCATCATTTCCGTAATTTCTTGCACTACTATATTTATAATCGATTCTGCAATAGTCCAGTGATTCTATAAGACAACCAAAATAAGCCTCTCTAGTAAAGACATCTATCCAGTAAACTGTGGCAAAAGACATAAAATAAGCTCCTGTTATATCATCAAATTTATATTTCCTGCTCATTTTTCAAAAATAGTAAAAAAATGATATTCTTTGTGTTCACGAGCTAGAAGCTCGCGCTAGCCTTTGCGTAAAAGACAAGACGCTAGAGTTATCAAGGGGAAGAACAGGTTACCCAACAATTTCACTACCTGCTAATGCAGTAACGACTTATATTCCAAGAACTTTATTTTATGCACAATCAGAAAAAGATATGAACTCACAAAATATTCAACAAAAACCTGATATGAAAGTATGAGTATTTTGGGACACTAGACCTTAATAATTTGAATTAGTTATACAAAAAACTTCAAGCTCTAGAGTTTGACGGTTTTTTCTATCTTTGCACCTATGGAAAAAGAAAATCAGATATTTGGAATTCGCGCAGTTATTGAAGCTATTAATGCAAAAAAAGAAATTGATAAAGTTTTCATTCAGAAAGACGCAAATAGTGACTTGATGCAAGAGCTAATGAAAACAATCAAAAAGAATAATGTCAATTTTTCTTATGTGCCTGTTGAAAAATTAAATCGCCTTACATCAAATAATCATCAGGGAGCTATTGCAACTATTGCACCTATTTCATTTATAAAATTAGAAACTTTAGTAGATTCTATTATGGAGAGTGAAAAAACACCTCTTTTCCTAATATTAGATCAACTTAGCGATGCAAGAAATTTTGGAGCCATAATTCGTACTGCAGAATGTACAGGTGTTGATGGTATTATCATTCAAAAACAAGGTTCAGCTCCAGTAAATGGCGATACGGTTAAAACTTCGGCTGGCGCCGTTTTTAATGTTCCTATTTGTAAAGTTGACCATATCAAAGATGCTATTTTTTATCTTCAAGGATCAGGTATAAAAATTGTAGCTGCAACTGAAAAAACAGACAACAATATATATGATTTATCCCTAAACGAACCTTTAGCAATTGTTATGGGGAGTGAAGATAAGGGAGTAAACCCTTCAGTGCTAAAAATTGTTGATGAGAAAGCAAAACTACCTATGTTTGGCAGTATCTCTTCCCTAAACGTATCAGTAGCTTGTGGCGCATTTTTATACGAAACTGTGAGACAAAGACAGTAATTAGTTTGCAGTCGCAGTGGTCAGTATTGGGAGTGGTCAGGGTTCAGTTGTTAGTGTTCAGATTCTGACTGCGGTAACTATTCAGAGCAAGTTATATAAATGACAAAATACAAATAACAAAGTACACTCGAGGCGAAGCCGAACTGAGCGAAGCTAAATAAATCTCAATATTTAAATGATTCAAAATTCTGAAACTCCAAAAAGCAATATTTTTTGAATTTTTTGATTTATTCTTTTGAATTTATTTGCTCTTTGGATATTGTTATTTGATGTTTATGTCAATTTAAGTTATTCAAGTCAATAAAAAAATATCTGAATAGTCAAAAATTTGATAGACTGAATAGTTACTGACTACGTAATTATAGTTTACAGAAGGTTTAGTCTTCAGTTTTTTTGTAATTATAAATTACAGGCAAATTAGACACAAAATAGTTCCATTTTTCAAGTTCGATATCACGCATTTTTGAACTTGGGATAAAGTTCCCATTTTCATCAAAATGCTTCATAAAAGGATCTTGTGATTCGTCATAATCTGGTTTTTGCCAATCGTAAACTATTGGTTTTTGATATATTTCAGTTTTATACAATAAACTCAACACATAACCTGCAACAAATCCCGACAAATGACCTTCCCACGAAATTTCATTTTCAACATCAGGAAATACTAACCAAATCATTCCGCCGTATAAAATAACAACTGTAAATGAGAGCGCTACTAAACGATAATATTTGGTTTGCAAACCTTTAAAAAAGATAAAACTTGCTAACACATAAATAAGTCCACTGGCTCCTATATGAAAACTTTCCCTACCTATAAGCCAAGTACCGAAACCAGAGAGCAAAATTCCGTAACATAATACAGAAATAGATTGCTTTTGATAAAAATATCGCAAAGCCGAAAGTAAAAACAATAGTGGTAACGAATTATTAAACAGATGTTCTATATCTCCGTGTAAAAATGGACTAAAAAATATTCCGCGTAACCCTTCTATAGAACGAGGAAAAATACCGTATTGTGACAAGGAAATTTTGAATTGATTTTCAAACCAATATACTATCCATAGTAACAAAACAAAATAAAATGGCAGTAATACTACCGAAGGGGTAAATTTGAATTCATTTTCATCCATAGCAATTCACTATCAAAAATTTATCCATAACTAAAATAATGAACTTTTGTCAGAAATGAGTAATTTTACCCCTATGGAAGCACCGTTAGCAGAAAGAATAAGACCAAAATCACTTGAAGAGTACATCAGTCAATCGCACTTAGTTGGCGAAAAGGGTTCGCTTACCCTTCAAATAAAACAAGGAATTATTCCATCGCTAATTTTATGGGGACCACCAGGCACAGGAAAAACAACTTTGGCTCAAATAATTGCAACGACTAGCAATCGCCCTTTCTATGAACTAAGCGCCATAAATAGTGGCGTGAAGGATGTTCGTGAAGTAATAGATAAAGCCAAACAAAGTGGAGGGTTATTTACCGCAAAAAATCCTATTTTGTTTATTGATGAGATTCATAGATTTAGCAAATCGCAACAAGATTCGCTACTCGCTGCTGTAGAGAAAGGTTGGGTAACTTTGATTGGTGCCACGACAGAAAATCCGAGTTTTGAAGTTATACCAGCTCTTTTGTCAAGATGTCAGGTATATATACTGAATGCTTTTAGTAAAGAAGACCTAGAAAATTTACTAGAACGCGCAATGAAAACCGACACTTTTCTAAAAACAAAAAAAATTGAACTCAGAGAAAGTGAAGCTTTACTGAGGTTATCAGGTGGCGACGGCAGAAAACTTTTAAACATTTTCGAATTAGTAATCAATGCATCGGATACTACAGCAACTGCAACAATAGAAATAACTAATGAAAAAGTAATGCAATTGGTTCAGAAAAATACGGTACTGTATGACAAAACTGGTGAACAGCATTATGATATTGTTTCGGCTTTTATAAAATCCATAAGAGGAAGTGACCCCAATGGAGCTGTTTATTGGTTAGCACGTATGATTGAAGGCGGTGAAGATGTAAAATTTATTGCTAGACGAATGCTTATCTTGGCTAGTGAAGACATTGGCAATGCTAATCCAACAGCATTAATAATGGCAAACAATACCTTTCAAGCTGTTACTACGATAGGTTATCCAGAAAGCAGAATTATTTTAAGTCAATGTGCAATTTATCTAGCTACTTCAGCTAAAAGCAACGCAAGTTATTTAGCCATAGGGAAAGCACAACAAATGGTGAAGCAAACTGGTGACTTAGCAGTCCCTATACATTTACGCAACGCACCAACAAAACTAATGAAAGAATTAGGTTATGGTGAGGAATACAAATATTCACACGATTATGCTAATAATTTTGCTGAACAGGAATTTTTGCCCAATGAAATAACTGCTACAAAATTCTTTGAACCAGGAGAAAATGCAAGAGAAAAAGAATTGCGTCATTTTTTGAAGAATAGATGGAGAGATAAATATGATTATTAAAAAAAATGCCCGAAAATTTTCGGACATTTTATAATAAGAACAATCTTTAAATTTATCCATTTGATTGAACCTGATTAGCCTGTACATTAGGAAACATAACTGCCGCCCAATTGAAAGCCCTATTTCTTACAGCCCCGTAAGTAACATAAAAATAGCCAGAAATCCCCCAACCAGAACCCCAAGAATTAATAACTTTAAATCTTTGAGTTGCATCATCATAACCTACAACACAAACACAATGACCTCCATTACGTGTACCATAAACTTGACTCCAAACATAACCAGTTCTTGAAATATCAGCAAAAGACTGATTGTAATCAAAACATACTGGAATTGGATAATTTTGGCTTAAATAATATTTCCAATCATCAACATTAGTAGCACTAATATTTCTCCATCCAGAAATTTTTCTTTGAGAAGCATATGCATTTTGGGTATTAGTAGGCATTGTATAACAGCCTCCATTTACGTAAGGCATTTGAGCATTGCTACACTCACCTTTATTTTGTAACAAATTCATTGCATCTTGTGGATATGATCCATTTGCACAATTATTTACTTTTATTTGATTATAGACATAAGCTGCACTCCTAGAAGCACTACTCCACGTTCTGTTATGACAAGTATTATTAATATAACGTGTTATACTATGACCTGCATAACCTACTCCCCAACCTACACATGAGCCTTCATTTCCTTGATTTCCTACTGGTGGTGCTGGAACATAAAATGAGGTTGGAACTGCTGCTTTCAACTGTTCTCCTTTCAAATCTGGTCTAAATTCTGCAATATTCTGCTGGTATTCTGCTGGAGATAATGGAACAATTGATTTTAAATAACTTTCAGAAAACTCTGGAACCCCTAATCTTGATAAATTTGGATCTTTATTTATTGAATTCTCATTCAAATCTGCTTGTTCCTGCTGACAAGAAATTACAAAAAAAAGAGCAACAGTTATTGCCGAAAGTCTCTTGAATAAATTTTTAAAATTTTTAATTTTCATGGTTTAAGGTTTTTTAATTCACCACAAAGCAAAGCCCTTTGAGCGAATAAAAAAAATCACAAACAAATCATAAATAAACCATAATTCAATAATAAAAAATGATATTTTTTGAATAAAAAACATTTATATTGTTAATTTTACATTTAACACAACCACCGTAAATTTGTATATTATTTTTTTAGTCGAAACACTAAACTCGTTATAAAATGAAATAAATATAAAATATTTGAGTTTTAAAAATATACCAAATATGATTTAAAGAGTGATAAAAACCAATTATTAAAATAATATTCCCAAAAAAACATCTACTATGAAAAATAGTATTGAGAAACTAAAAAAAGAACTACTTAATCACCCAAAAGTAGTTAATAGCATCTTGAATAATGCCACAAATTGGAAAAGAAATCATTACATATTTCTTTCAAACTTAATTGAAGAAGAATTAAAAAAATCAAATTTAATGACACAATCTAGAGTTTATGAAATAGGAAATTCCATTTCAGATTCTACAATTAAACGTTTTTTCAATTCTGAAGACACCTATTATTCTAATGATTTAAGATTCATAAAAACATTAGATAAATTTTGCATTTTTCTAGGATATTACGATTTAAATGATTTTTTACAAAAAAACTCTAATAACACTGATAATCAAATTGATGTAGATGATAATAAAAAAATAGAAAAAAAAACAGACTTAGATTTAGATTTTTTCCAAAATTTAATTCAAGAATATTGCCTTTATGAATTTGAATGTCTAAAAAAAATTCCTAATATCGATTTTGATGATATGAACAAATATGTATTTGAAAATAGCCCCTTTCAAAAAAGAGTAAAACGAAACATACTTGAGTTATGCCAATTAGAATACACTTATGACTATGAAAATAACCATTCAAATTTTGAAATATTCAACTTTAAGTTATTATCAATGGAAAAAAATTTAGCTGTTATTTCTACAAAAGAATTTTGGAATTTGTCATTTAAAAACAAAAATGGCAATCTAACTCCAATTTGCAATTTTAGCAACAAACAAGAATATTACATAAAAAAGATAAATTCA
>JASGCW010000144.1 GCA_030053945.1 Limnohabitans sp. | reverse complement strand
TCTTTGAATTTATTTGTTTTTTGGGGTTTGCTATTTGGTATTTACGTTGTTTTGATTTTTTTATCAAGCGAATAAAGCTATAACTGAATAGTTACGAATGCAGTAATAAATTAATTGTTACTTTATCTTTAAATTTCTTTAAGTTAGTTTCTTAAGTTTATCAGCAAGCCCTATTTAGTTTTTAGGAAATTAATTATAAAATTATCCGCTTTACGGAAATAAATATTAAAATTTCTATTTTATCAAGTTTATTTTAATCTGTTCACCCGTGCCATTTTTTAAACGCAAATGCCGTGGCTCAAACTAACTAAATAGTTACTTTATACAATAAAATTGTATCTTTAAAGTTTCGAATTAAATCTTTATGAAGATAAATCACTTACAAATTGAAATCGATGGCATTGACAAAGAGATTCTTCGCTATCTAATGGAAGATGCTCGAAAACCTATTCTTCAAATTGCGAATAAAATTGGAATTTCGGGAGCAGCTATACACCAACGTCTTCGAAAATTAGAAGAAGCTAAAGTCATTTCGGGTTCTAAATTCATAGTGAATATCAAAGTTTTAGGATACAGCACTATGGCATTTGTGGGGATTTATCTTGACAAAGCAGCCCGAAATCCAGAGGCTGTTCGCGAACTTAAAAAAATTCCTGAGGTATTAGAATGCCATTATACAACAGGAAATTGGAGTATATTAATTAAGATTATTTGTAAAGACAACGAACACTTAATGCAATTACTTAACTCAAAAATCCAAACGATTGAAGGCGTTTCTAGAACCGAAACTTTTATCTCATTAGACCAACAAATTGAGAGACAAATACAACTTTAAAGAATAGTTACTAGTTAGATAAATAACAAATCCCAAATAACAAATTCCAAATTCCAAATAATCCCGAAACTTCCTTAAACGACTATAGCTATTCCTTTACAGCTGACAGGTTTTGAAAAACCTGTCAGCTGTAAAAAATTAAGTTCATCATTTACACTTTCAAAAGGATTGTTCCTAACCCACCCATTTTAGCCACTGCTCTTAATACAATTTCTGTAACTATTCAGTTCGTTTGGGTTTGTATAATAGTTGTTGTTTTATTGAATTGTAAGTTTTAAAGCAATGTGATTTTTCCAATGGAGTTGAATAATTACCTAATTTTAAGCTATTACACCTAACAGGTTTTAAAAAACCTGTTAGGTGTAATAAAGAAACCGTGTTTAACAGCAACTCTATTTATTATTAAACGAACAAAGTAATAGCTGAATAGTTACCAATTTCTTATTCAAAACCAAACTACTGAAACTACTGTTTTACGACGGCAATTTTCTTTTAATTATGCCGAAATCTCACCAAATTTGTACTGTAATAATGAACGCAGTTACTGTCTATTTTTGCTTTTCGGAGGTATTAAATTGTAACTAAAAAGCATTTTCAATAATTAGATTATGAAAAATTTAACAATAAAGTTTAAAATATTTCTCACAATATGGAGTTATTAATAAAAATAAGAAACTAAATAACAAAATCATCTTTGGTATAATATTTGTAAATTATTACTTGTTAAAAATATTTTTTCTAAGCTCACCAAAAAATAACAGACACAATCAAATTTAAA
The DNA here is from genome assembly GCA_030053945.1 of Limnohabitans sp. Taxonomy (GTDB): domain Bacteria; phylum Bacteroidota; class Bacteroidia; order Flavobacteriales; family Flavobacteriaceae; genus Flavobacterium. The sequence continues at coordinate 5,866 of JASGCW010000144.1, read as the reverse complement.
AATTAGCCAAAAGCTAATTTGACTCAAAATGAATGACATCAAAAAAAACACGATGTAACTTCAAGGGGATAACTATGCTTAAAAAATAGCGTGAAAAATTAAAAAATATAATAGAAACAACAACTAAAAATCAGGCATTTGTTGCCTATGAGAAAGGAGGTAAATTAACAATGTAAAGAAATGCACAAATTAAAAACAATCAATTAATTACAAAAAAATCACATAAGTATAAAGCCTTGAAAGGGTTAACATACGCAAGATAAAAGAATTTAAACCAGTAAATAACAATTAATAATTAAAAATCTCAAATTTATGAGTACAAAAATCAGTAATACATTGTTCCGATTTGTAACAATGAGAACTCCAGAATTATTGGAGAAAGAAGAAGTAAATAAAGCCTTTGTAAAACACCCAGAATCTGAAAAAGATGCCACAGCAACTTTTGAAAGCAAATTTTTAGCAGAAGCAGCAAAAAGTACTTCAGATTACAAAAGCTTAGTAACAGTTGCCAAAGGATTTGAACCAGCAGCTATCAAAAAAAGAGAAAACCTTGTTGATGCTACCAACCTAGTGTCTAAAGAATTTTATGATTTTGCTATTTGGTTAACTTCTAATAGAAGTACATTAAAAGTCGATGATGTAAACAAAAAAATCGAGGCATTATCAAAAACAGTTTCATTAAAACCTATTGGAAATGCAACAGCAACAGCTAAATTATGGGAAAATTTGTTCTATCAAATTATTACGTACAAATCGAACTATGTACGTGAAGCCATATTGTCTATCCTGGTTGCCGATTTCTTCTTGAAAAACTATGGTAGCAATGCTGTAACAGATGATGCTTACCGCAAATTAGCACAAGCACGTGTGATTATTCCTAACTTGTTTATGAACAAATTAGCTAATAAAGCGCAAACAACAACAACCAACACACTTGCTATCCAAAAAAGCCAAGAGGAATTAGCAAAACAACATCAAGCAATAATGGCCGCACATCAGGCTGAAGAAATCAAAGCGCTGATTCAAGAAGTGAAAAATGCTGAAAACTTATATGCTAAAAAAACACAACAAGCTTATAACGCAGCATTCAAACAATATGAACTGGCTAAAGAAGCAGCTATTGAACAAGCTCAAGCAGCAGCACAAAATCAAGCTAGCTCTACAACAACTAGTACAAAAGAAGGAACTATTACAGACGCTACAATTAGCACTACTCCAACAGATTCTACTCCTGAAGTAGTAATGCCAATTATCAAGCCATTTAAGTTTGAAAGACCTTTAGAAATTGACTTAAAAGTATTACAAAGTCAATTGTCACCGCTTGCATTTGAACAAGTCCAAAACTTCAATCAAAATATGTCTTTGGACACTTTTGGAGAAATGATTCAAAACCTGCAAGAGCAAGTAGAGATGTTGCAACAAACTGCCGTTACAGCAACCCTCCCTCAAGAGGAGGTGTTAGTAAATGTAGGAGGCTTATTCTTGCCCGCAGCACCTGTACAACCAACACAAAAAGTGTTTACTATCATAAACACGAATCCTAGTTCAGGTGCAGTAAATAGCCTAAACCTATTATTCAACAATAGTTTTGACAACCAAGCAATTGCATCAGCTAATTATGAACTAACTTTTGATAATGCAACAAAATTCACTGGTACTTCCTTTCAAAATGCAATAGGCAACAAAAATAGTATCACTATTTTCTTAGAAAAAATAAACCTCCCTCAAGCAAAAACTTTTGCTATCAAAGGAACTTTTGTATTAGCCGATGGCAGAAAAGTAGAATTTGAAGGCAAAGGATATATAGATTATAAATTCAATATGTTTCTAGGAACCTTACTATATATCCTACAAGGACAGGGAACTTATACTTTATCAGAATTACCTACTACAGGAGATTTTATCCCACCTATGTATGGTGTAAAACGATTAGGAATTGCAGATTACCGAAAAGTAGAACAAGAAATTTGTTGTTATGTGCCGGGTGAAGTTTCGCATATCGAAAACATTATGGCAAGCGAGTATAAGGAAAGGTCAACTCGTGCCTTACAACGTCGTGAAGAAACCAATACGTTCTCTAAAGAAACGGAGACTGAAAAACTGACTGATACTACTACCAGCAACCGCTTTGAAATGAATCAAGAGGTCAATAATGTATTGGCTGAGGATACGCATATGGGGGTAAATAGCAATTTTAATTCTTCTTGGAATGGTCCTGGAAATACAAAATTCAATCTAAATGTTGGTGCTGATTTCGCTACCAATACCACAAAAGAGGAATCCAACCATCAAGCAGTAACTACTGCAAAAGAAGTAACCGAAAGAGCCTTAGACCGTATCGTGCAAAAGGTAAAAGAAGAACGTGTAGTAAAAATCACGAACGAATTTGAAGAAACCAACAAACATGGTTTTGATAATAGTAAAAATCCTAATCATATCTCAGGTGTATATCGCTGGATAGATAAAGTATATCGCAATACCGTAGTGAATTACGGCAAACGATTAATGTATGAATTTATGATACCAGAGCCAGCGGCGTTTCACAACCTAGCAGCAACCATAAATACAGGAAGTGGCGAAAAATTAGTAAAGCCAATTGATCCAAGAGAAGCTGACGATAATAAAGTTTTAAAATTAGGCGATTCTTTTGAGTCTAGATATAAATACTGGGCTGAGTATTATAATGTTATTATTCAACCTCTGTCAGAAAAAAACATCAAGATAGGCAAATCCTATGCTTTTAATAATGATGAAGGAAATAAGACAAATTCTCAAAAGGATAGCATTCAAATTCCTGAAAACTACACTTCTCAATTTGTCAACTTGAAGTACGGTGATGCAATTGCAGGAGGAGCGATGAATAATGATTTTATTTTAATGGTAGGTCATATAAAACATACAGATATCATTAATAATAATTATAATAAACTGTCTTTATCTGGATATTCAAAAGATGTTCCTGTATCAATTTCATTTATAGATTATCATATTATTAGTATTAATATTGAAATTGAATGTACATTGACTGAAGAAGCCAAGACAGAATGGCAACTTAGAACCTTCAATGCCATAATTCAAGCCTATGAATCCAAATTAGCAGATTACAACCAAAAGCTAAAACAGCTAAAAGGCGAAATAAAAGGCACTAATCCAGGTTTTTACCGTCAGATTGAAAACACCGTATTACGCAAAAACTGTATCGAGTACTTAAATAGCCATAACTTAACGGGTATTACTGCTGGAAAAGAATTAATTACAGGAACAAATGCGGTACCTGATTTCAAAGTGAAGTATGATGCTCCTGAATTAGAAGCGTATGCAGCGAGAGTCAAATTCTTCGAGCAAGCTTTTGAGTGGAACAATATGAGCTATAACTTCTACCCAATGTACTGGGGCGAAAAAGCTAAATTACAACAAAAGTACAATGTTGACGAATACAACGATCCTATTTTCCGTGCCTTTTTACAAAGCGGTATGGCAAGAGTAGTTGTTACCGTTCGCCCAGGTTTTGAAGAAGCCGTAAACTGGTATATGGCAACAGGCCAAATATGGAACGGAGGCCAAGTCCCTACTATAGACGATCCTTTGTATGTCTCTATCGTAGATGAACTTCGCGAAATAGATGGCGATGTAGAAGAAACTTGGGAAACTCGTGTTCCTACATCGTTAACAATACTTCAAGCAGGAAGCGCAGGACTAGACGTAAAACACGCTTTACCATGTGATGAAGACTGTAAAGAAAACACCTTGTTTGACTCAGATGGTAATGCTATAGGAAAAGAAAATCCGTTTGTACTACGCCCTATCGAGATTATTACGCCAGTAAGACCTATAGGAGATCTTGCTAATACAGAAACAACTTCAAAAATGTAACAAATAACCTTAAACACTGCTTGTCTTAGCAGGCAGTGTTTTTTATATGTTTTAATAATAAATAACAAAAATTATGGACAATATAAACGGAATACCCCTTATTTGGGATACGGAAGGAGATAAAAAACTTTTTGGAGGGTTGTTTGCTCAGGGATTTAATTCGCGTTATCCTACACAAAACTCTGTTGATAGAGAAATTAGAAGAAAAAATCCTTTAGCAAACTCACCATTATCTAAAAACGGTAACGATGTAAGAGACAATTTTTTTGGAGGTTCAAAAATTGAAAATTACAATAATTTTCAAGTTATTATAGATCCTACGTCAAATATAAATCCAAAAGATAAAATAGAACCTATAACACATAGTTTTTATCGAGACTCTAATCATAATGGAATTCAAGACAATGGTGAATATGATATCAAGGTAAAATTGTTTATTTCAAAAATAAAAGAACAACTCGATGAAGTATACAATAACCCTACAATTAAACCAGAGCCAAGAGAAATACTATTGTTCTTAGAGGATAACGCAAATGATTTTAGTGGAACTACATTTTATATTAAAAAAGGAAATTTAGTCGATACAGAATTATCGAATGTTTTATCAAAGAGTAATTTATTTTCAGATTATATAAACTCTAAATATAAGATTAGTAGTAGTGAATTGAAAGAACTCTTAATAGATGGAAAGATAAACCATCCTATTTGGAATGTGATATCTACTTTTGTTGAGCTAGCAGGTTTGCTTACTACGAATCCTATCATTTTAAAAACAATTGCTGGAGCAATCAAAAAAGGAGTTGACTTTATAAAAGACAACTGTCTTATAGATGAAAAGAATTGGAATCCTAAAAAAGTAGAGAAAGGGAATAAATTTGAACCCTTTTTATTTTCAGAAGTTTCCGAATCTTTGGATAAAATGGATGACAAAGCAATAAATGAATTGCTTAAAAAAGGTGTTAAAAATCTAAACACCGAAATGAAAAAGTATGATGCAAAGGTTAAAGAAGCTTTAGATATTATTAATAAAGTTCCCATTCCTATTTTACTTCCACTTATTCCAGTTTCAGTACCCACAAAAATGCCTAAGACTTTTACAGATGCGCTTTGGGATAAATACATTGAGTTGCGTAAAACTATGGATAAAATTTTAGTAGATGTAGAAAAAATTGATTTTTCTACAATGCTAAATGAAGGAATAAATGCTGTTAATGCTTTTATATGTGGTGTTTGGAATGGTTTTATTGAAGCGGTTTGTGGCATTATTTCATTAGTACAATATCTGTATGAAGGAGCAGAATTTTTTACCGATCTATTACGAAATTTTAAAACCAAAGGTCCTGAATTGCTAGAAAAGATTGATGATATTATTCTTAAATTTCAAGCAATTGATTTTGGTAAAATTTTCACTAAATTAGTCGCAGATATAAAACAATGGGTTTTTTCTGATAGTTCATTTTCATTAACAGAAATAGCCTATTTTTCAGGAATGTTCATTGGCATTATTGTCGAGTTGGTTATCGAAATAGTTGTAGGCATCCTTTTTACAGGAGGAACGTTAACTGTTGAAGCCATACTGGTAAAACTAGGAGAAACCTTTAAAGCACTTGGCAATCTACTTATAGGTGTCTTGAAATTACCTGTAAAAGTTGTTGGCAAAACAGTCTCAGTGCTTTACAATGCCTTACATTGGGTGTATGAATTTTTAGCAAAAGGCACTGATGAAATTTTGAGGATTATAGATGAGGTGTTTGATGCTTATAAAATTTATTTGAAAGATTCTCTTGAACTTACTTATTCAAAATTATTACCTTTTATAGGAGCAGCAGAAGTGAAATTAACGAAAAAGGTCTTGCAGATTTTTTTTGGTAAATATGGTAAATTATTGTTGAAGTACGCTAAAAATGCACTAGTAATAAGTAATTGGAAAAGATTAGATTTTATGAATGCGCTTACTAGAGAAGAGATTCAAGAGCTTTTGGAAATAAGAGAA
>JASGCW010000143.1 GCA_030053945.1 Limnohabitans sp. | reverse complement strand
TAAAACATTCTGGCTTTGTTGCATGGATAAATCCTTATTTGACAAAAGTTGCAGAGAGCTTAAAAGTAAAAAACATCAAATTTGAAACAAAATGAAGTACAATATCTCTAAAAACTCTTATAAGCATTGAAATTACTCGTGCAAAAAAACTAAACATCGTTATGATTCCCAACAAAAACAATCAAAAGCCAATTGATACTACTCACCTTAATGGCGACAGATTTATGGGGCCCAGATAACAATTATTTATTATGGACAAAATTCAATACGAAGAAGAAGAAAGCAGTTTTATTAATTCAATCATTGATGATTTTAACTTATTATTAGTTACTGCAACAAAGATTGAAAAGGACACTTTGCATAGTTATCTAAAACCAGTTGATGGAAGATCAGGAATTATTAAAATTCATAAAGACCGTCAAACTTATTATTTAGGTATATTCGGAAAATATAACGCCGTTCATGTATCGTGCGACAATATGGGTTCAACAGGCCGTCAAGCGTCAATCTCAACAACAATTGATGCAATTAATTATTGTAAACCAAAAGCTGTGTTGATGCCGGGAATTGCGTTTGGAACAGGAAGACCTCAAAGAATTGGGGATGTACTTGTTGCTGAAACTGTAATCCCCTACGAAGTACAAAGGGTAAGCAAAGGAACAAATAATATTCAATATCGTGGTGCGCCAGGAGCTGCCTGTTCCACGATGCTTAATAGATTTAAACATATAACTAATTGGGAATATAAAATTCGTAATAAAATCCCCGGTATCCACATCGGAGGGGTTTTCTCAGGAGAAAAATTAATAGACAACGAAAAGTACAAAAAGCAATTAATGGATTTTCAGCCCGATGCCAAAGGTGGCGAAATGGAAGGTATGGGTATTTATACTGCCTGCGATGGAAAAGTTAATCACTGGTTAGTAGTAAAGTCTATATGTGATTGGGCGGATGGAAATAAAAAGAAAAATAAAAAAGCTAATCAAAGAGTAGCAGCGGGAAGTGCAGTTGATATATGTCATCATGTATTTAATTCACCTCATGCTTTTAAAGACATTGGATTATATCCAGCAAAATATCAGAAAAAAAAGATAGCAAAGAAGAGGTCTACAAAAAAAACGTCAAAAGTCCCCACTTCCAAGGAAATTGAAAAAGAAATAATAACTGAAATGAAAGAAAACACAACAGCAAAGCTCCCAAGCACAATCAACGAGTTTGTCCGGGCATTTCGTTCACTGGATGATCAGCAAAAAATTACTATTGCTAAAAAGATCGGTGTGTATGTGGTAGCGTTGAATTCCATATACGCTCATGAACGTGACAAAGAAATTTTTTCAAGAGCCCAAAGAAACAATGTTCTATCAAATCTTTGGGAAGAGTTGAATAAGATATCACCATTTGAAAATGCAACCAATCCCTTCACAAATTAAATTATTAAATTAATATGAATAAAAGTAAAATAGCGGAATGGCACACTCTATCAAAGGTTGCAGTTCACGACGAAACTTTGAATCACAGATATGAGTCAATTGAAAATCTAACAAATAGAAACGAGATTGATTTTTGGCTTGATATTGTTAGACTTTACCTTGAAATCAATGTTACAGGAAAAAATGTCACAGACTTTGTAAGCGCATTTTCCACTGTAGATAATACTTTCCCATTAACCAAAAATGAAAAACTTTTACAAGTTTTAGCGGGTATGGTTTTGATTTGCAAGATTGAATTAGCTGTAGATAGCGATTCGACTGTTGATGATGAGTCTGAAGAAGAGGAAGAAGAGGCTTCATCAGAGGAAAGTGAAGAAGAAGATGAAGTTGTTGATCATAATGAAATCGCTCTTGTAATTAGCAACGCACTTGTTAATTCAGTTTTTTTCAATCAATACAAATTAAATACAAAGGTTCCTGTATTAGAAACTGCAAAAGCGTATTTAACTGATTATTCGTTTAATCAAAGAACATCTGAAATCAGTGAATATGAAGGAGAATTAAATGAAACAATGAGCAGAATGTCCAAAGAACCGAAGGAATTAGAGGCTTCGGAACAAGTGAACTTAGTTAAATCATTGCAGGCACTGATAAAAGAAAATAAACTGCTTTCTGAAGAAGTTAATGTTTTATGGTGGTTATTTGGTGAATATAGCGAACTGGCAAATAAATATTTTAGCGAAATTGAAGATAACTCAATGGCTGTATTGAGTGCGAAAGAACTATACGATCTTTCAAAATTCAACAGTGAACTACCTGCTGCCCGACACATGCTTAGAAAGGCAATTAAAGCCTCAAATGGAGGTGGAACAAAACAAACAAGCCTAAAATCATGCATCGACTCTTTAGATCAAACCTTAAGAGATAAAATACTTGATTCAAATGCCGAGTCAATTGACATACTTACACCTTGTCTTTATGCATTAAAAAAATCCAGCACAAAAGAGTGGCATAAGACTATTGGTTTTGCAGCGGATGAAAAACAAAATCATAGTGATTTAGCGATGCAGTTTTATAAAGAAATTGTCTTCATTAATTCGGCTAACTAAATTATTATGGAAACACAAGCTAAAAAAATTTGTCACCAACCCGGCTGTAAAATAATGGAAGGTGGTAGTTGTTTAGAAAGTATTGATGTAACAAAAGATGAGTGCCCGCATTTCTATTTAGATAGTAAGAATGATGAGAAGAATGATGAAAAGATCAATGAGCAGACCAAACAGTATACTTCTATTAAACTTTTCACAGGAAGAGAGTTGAGCTTCAAAGAAACTTCAATCATCACTAATAGATATGATAGCAAATTAATCGCTATTGTTGGAGAAAGTAAGAGTGGTAAAACCACATTACTTGCTGAATATTACATTAACCTGCAAAAGCAGCCAATAAAAGAATACTATTTCGCTGGGTCTAAAACTCAGACGGGTTTTGAAGAACGTTGTTTCTATGCCACTGTTGGATCAAAAGCTAAGAAGCCTGACACTGGAAGAACTCAATCAAGAGAGTTTAGTTTTTTACATTTAGCATTAAAGCATAAAGATGAACTTGATAAAGAGCCTACGCATTTCTTAATTTCAGACATTTCAGGAGAAACTTTCAGGGAAGCAAAGAGGTCAACAGTTTTAATGAAGGATTTGACAATTCTGAAAGCAGCAGATTTCATTTTATTCATTATTGATGGCGAAAAGATTGCGACAAAGGAAACCCGTCCAGTGACATTGGAAGATGCTAAGACTTTTATTCAAAAGGCATTAGATGAGAATATATTTGATTCAAATACGAATCTGAAGGTTGCTGTTTCCAAATGGGATTTCCTGCATTCTGACACGACATTCGACTTTACAGATAAAATAGAAAGAGTTTTCAAGGAGAGATTTGAAAGCAAGTTAGGAAGGTTAGAATTCACAAAACTCGCAGCAAGATCCGAAAATGCGAGTGTCGAAACAGGATTTGGCCTTTACGACCTTTTAAAAGGTTGGAAAACCGAATTCACCAACGAGAAAGCCTCTGAAATATCCGGAGGCAAACAACATTCAAACCGTGCATTTTACAAATATTCACTCCCTAACACATGACAATTATGAATACAAATAGAATATTGTTTGCTGGGATGTATGATTCGGGTAAAACTACGTTCATTGCTGCATTATGGGCTTATGTAAATTCTGATAAAAAAGGCAAGCACTTAAAACTAAACACTCTCGCTAATTCTGAAAATGAATATTTAGATACGATTCGTGAAGAATGGTTACAATGTAAGAAAGTGACTCGTACTAATTTGAATAAAACAGAGACCGTGAAAATGAATCTTTTGAAGGAATCGAATTCAGAAAACATTATTCTTGAAATACCGGATATTTCAGGGGAACTTTTCAGCAATCACTTCCAATTAAGAGAGTGGACAACAGAATACGATTCATTGATTCATCAAGTCACTGGAATTTTACTTTTCATAAATCCTAAGGATAAAAAGAATAGAACAGAATTTATTGCTGATTCATTAGAAATTGTTAAGGGATTAGGGGGAACACCTGAAAGTAATGACAACGTAAACTTTGCTGCATGGAGTGAAGAACATACTTCTAACCAAGTAAAATTAGTTGAAACACTGCAATTTATTGAAGCGAGGAAAGATATTGTTGAGCCTATTAAGGTTTCAGTCATAGTCTCTCGTTGGGATTTAATCGAGGCTGAAGATTGTCCTTCTCCAGAACAATGGATTCAAACAAATATGCCACTGCTTTATCAATATTTAAAATGCAATACTAACTACTTTAAACCATCGTATTTTGGAGTGAGTGCACAAGGATGTGATTATGACAATCAGAATGATGTTAACAGAATGTTTGATATTGAACCGTTTGATCGACCATTTATAAAATTAGAAAACGAAGTAGTGAAAGATTTAACAGCACCTATAATTTGGCTAACAGAGAAGTGAAAATAGAAATAAATCAAGCATTGCATGGATACTTAAATGGGCATCAGTTATTAGCATGCTCTAAAGAGTTGAGCATTTATGCCAAGAAAACACTGCTATTTCAGTCGGATTTGACTGGCTCTATGGTCGAATCAGGCTATGAAAGCTACATAACAGGATATCCAATAAAAGACAGTAACATCTATGTTTTCGCAAAAACATGGTATGCAAATGAGATGTCTAGACCCGGTTGCGTGTGGACACATAGTTTATTGATAGATTTTGCTGACATAGGAAAGATACCTGAATTTGATTGTCTATACAGTCTTTTTAATCGTCCGGAAGTCAATCAATACTCGAACTTTTCAGAAATAATAAGTTTTGAAATACCCTTTGATAACAGCAATTTATCAGAATTAGACAATCAGCAGAAGTTTCTTATTAAAGCTATTTATGAAAACCCTTCTAACAGTGTCTTAGTTTCGTCATCAGAAGCAAGAATCTTCGAAATAAACATATTAAAGCTTTGGAGTAACCAATGGCCTCGGTTGAGAAGGAACTTTACTTTTTGCAGTGGCTCTTTGAGCTTAAAGACCCTTGACGAAAAAGAATTTGATTTACAAATTGTACCTGAACGAAATATCACTTCAGTTGAAAGACAATCAAAACAAGGAAAACTTCTTGATTACAACTCAAAGTCCGATTCTGAATGGATTAAGCTTATCGAAAAGCATCCCAAACAGAACCTCAGAAAGTTTTTGTGGTCTTTTGGTTCTGATATTGAGGGCGAGCGAATAAATTATATCCCTTTATTAAAACTATTTGATGCAATAAATAATTCTTCCTTTAGCCTTTCAGATATCAACCAGTATGTAAATGAATTTTTCCCATCACTAAATAAAGGTAAATTTCTAAAGAAAAGTTTATTTGGTTCTAAATCCCTGCTTCCGGTGAGCGAAAAGGAAATTGTAAAATTCCTTCTTACTTCGGAGGAGCAACCAACCATTGACTTTAATGAGCTATCAATTAACGAAAGGATTACATCACTTATTAATAGTAATGAATTCTCAACGAATGAATTTGTTGAATTATTTAAGAATATTAAGTACGAACGAATTGATAATTCAGTATGGGATAAACTAAATTTATCACACGAACTTATTTTAAAATTAATTCGTATTGACAGTGACTTAATACCAATTTTGGTTAAAAAATGGCCGTCAATAGCGAATTGTAAAGAGATATGGCAATTTGATTTTTCAACACAAAGATTAATATTTTATACCATCTTAAAACTTGACGATATTGATTGGCACTCTATAACTGTTAATGTACTTCAATCAAAAAGTGAAATCATATTTGATTTCAGAAAAAATTTAGGCGCGAGAATTTCCGCCTTCTCTTTGGAATGGACTAACTCATCTTTAAATAATGTATTAATTGAAGAATGGTCAAAATATATTGCAGAAAGTGAAAGTGTTTTTAAAGAATGGGTAATTTCTAATAAAGCAAGCCTTAACCGAAACATATATCAGCATATTTTCAAGTACTTATCTCCTGCGGAAATTGGGTATCTGTCTCTTGAACCAAAATACCTTATTGCAGGATATGAGGATTTCAAAACTAATAGTACCGCAAACTTTTTAAATTCAGTTTCAATAAAATTACTTGCTGTTGGACTGAACAATAAATTATTTGGATCACATGTTTTGGTAGAACGAACTTTTCCGGTTGTTTATGATAAGGTTTGTAAAAATGAAATTGGAAATAATATTTGGAAAACTATCAGTAAGGAGCCTGCTATAAAAGATCATACAGATTTTAATCCATTCTTTATTTGGACATATTTTGAGAAACGGGGCAAAAACAAATTTGAGGTAGATCATTGGGATGTTGGTCGAAATTTGATAATTAAAGTTGTAAATCAATATTTACGAAATCAATGGACATTACAATCCTTTGTTGCCACATTTCAAGGGAAAAAGGAATTTAAGGACAGTATTTTATATTGCTCAACATTTGAGTCAGGGCTTTCTTATATCGAGAAACTATGCGAGAATGTTAAACGTGGGAAACTAGAAATCAACCCTAATCAAATTACAATTTTTAATAAGTTGTTCTGGTAAGAGATATTAGATTAATCAACTTTAGTTACCTATTTAACCCGATAGCGTGGATTTGTAAACGTAAATAAGTAAAAAATATATCGCAAAAAAAATCAAGTAATAACCAAAAGTACAGTTACACAATTCTCAATACTGAAAACTCTAACCACCAAAATTTAACAGCAAATTATAATCTAAAAAATAATCAAAATGAATACTTCAAAAAAAATGACATGGACATTAATTACAATAGCATTCTTGACGATTCTGTATTCTACCAATCCTAAAGAGTATCAACTTAAAATGCACATTCAAAATACGCTAAAAGAGGAAGCTATTAATAAAGGAGGAATTGAAGGCGCTTTCCAGGAAATATTTTCAGGGCCTCAATCATGGCTAATGGGTTTAACAACCGAAAAAAAAGACCTCTATATTTTTTCACTCTATACAGTTGACGGATTCAACCAACAACATAAATACCTTGGTATTATGGGAAACTTTATTGAACTTCCTGCTTTCGAGGAAACCAATTAAACTAATAGTTCAATTCCACTATAAGTAAAAACAACAATGAACATTGTAGAACACTATTTATCAGGACTCAAAACTGCTTACCTCAATAATGAAGGAAAAGACATCTGGGAACACTTTGAAAAAATTAAACACGGTGCAACAAATGAAAACATCAGAAAAATAAAAGAAATATACCCGGACACACCCGATAGTTTATTAGGTTTACTTGAATACGTTGACGGAACCTATTGGAGAGAATACCAGGGCGAACAAATTGCATTCTTTTTCCTTGGCTCAGATATTGAAGAATATCCCTATTATTTACTATCATCAACAGAAATTATTGAAAACAAAAACAAAGCCATTGAATGCTTTTCTGACTACATCAGGAGAAAATACGACTTTGTAACGATAGACGAAAAAATCACCGATCAACCAGACACCTTAAAATGGCTTCATTTTTCAGACTGCATGAATAATGGCGGTACGTCTCAACTGTTCATAGACTT
>JASGCW010000035.1 GCA_030053945.1 Limnohabitans sp. | reverse complement strand
TGGAAGATGGAAGATGGAAGATGGAAGATGGAAGATGGAAGATGGAAGATGGAAGATGGGTGGTCTTATAATTTTAGCATTATCTTTTATTAACTGAACCCATAATCTACTATCTTATCTCCTACATCTTATCTCCTAATTATCATTTTTTTTCTGAAACTTTTCTCTTTTACTCCCTTCATACATTTCATATTTAGCCAAACGTGCTTCTAGCTTACCATTGAAAAGTTTAATTTTTCTCGAAGGTTTTAATCCTACATATTTCAATGCTTCTAAATTTGCAGTGATAAACCAAGCATTTGTATTAGGATAACTTTTCTTAAGGGTATCCCCTATTTCGCGGTAAAAACGCTCTAAATGTATATCCAAACGCTCTCCATAAGGCGGATTAAAAAGCATATGCAAAGGACCTTTGTTTTCTTTTTCTGTATCAAAGAAATTGCGTTCAGATATTTTTATATAATCATCAAGATTTGCATTTCGAATATTGTCCTTTGCTTTGATTACTGCACTTGGAGCTTTATCATAACCTGTGATGGTATAATGAAATTCGCGTGTTTTCTTCATTAATGAATTCACAATTTGGTCAAACAAATCGTTATCCCAGTCTTGCCACTTTTCAAATGCAAATTCTTTACGATTAATATTTGCTGGAATATTGCAAGCAATCATTGCAGCTTCGGCTAGAATTGTACCTGATCCACACATAGGGTCAAGAAAATCACAACTACCGTCCCAACCAGAAAGTAAAAGCATACCCGCTGCTAGTACTTCATTTATAGGTGCAATATTAGTCGCTGTTTTATACCCTCTTTGATGCAATGAAGCTCCTGATGAATCTAACGAAACAGAACATTGATCTCTATCTATATGAACATTGATTCGTAAATCTGGATAATCTTTATCTATGCTTGGACGACTACCAAACTTCGCCTTAAACTGATCTACAATAGCATCTTTACATTTCTGTGCAACAAATTGCGAATGTTTAAAATTATCTGAATGCACCGTTGTATCAATTACAAAAGTGTTATTGGCTCCTAGATACTTAGACCAATCTATCTGTTGTATTCCTTTATATAAACTAACTTCATTGAAAGCTCTAAAATGATAAATTGGTTTTAGAATTTTTAAGGCTGTACGCAGAGCTAAATTCGCTTTATACATAAATCCTTTGTCTCCAACAAAGCTAACCATCCTAGTGCCTTGTTCTATATCTTGTGCTCCTAATTGAAGTAATTCTTTAGCTAATATTTCCTCAAAACCAAATAAGGTTTTGGCTATCATTTTAAAATTTTGTTCCATAATATTTTTAAAAATTCCAATTCCCAAATCTCAAATTTCAAATAAATACTAAATCTCAAATTTCAAATATGGAATTGGTTGCAAAAATACATTAAATTTGCACTTTAACCGAATTTAAATGTCAGAAGTACTCTCAAATCCAAAATCAGAAAACTGGTTCGAAACTTGGTTTGATTCACCATACTACCATATTCTTTACAAAGACCGTAATGATACTGAAGCGCAATTATTTATGGATAATTTGACGCATTACCTAAATTTACCCGAAGAAGCTAAAATATTAGATTTAGCTTGTGGAAAAGGTCGTCATGCTATTTATCTAAACCAACTAGGTTATGATGTAACTGGAGTAGATTTAGCCGAAAACAGCATAACAGAAGCCAATAAATCAAGTAATGAAACCTTACGCTTTAGGGTTCACGATATGCGTGAGCATACGACAGAAAAGTACGATGCTGTTTTTAATTTATTTACAAGTTTTGGATATTTTGATAAGGAAGAAGATAATTTCAAAACATTAGTTGCCATCAAAGAAAGTTTGACTGAATATGGTTTTGCTGTTATCGATTTTTTAAATGCAAATTATGTGATAAACAATCTAGTACCAGAAGAAGTCAAAACAGTTGATGGAATAGATTTTCACCTTAAACGTTATGTAAAAGACGGACATATTTACAAGGAAATTGATTTTGAAGACAATAACCAAAAATTCCATTTTACAGAAAAAGTAAGAGCATTAACATTACAAGATTTTGAGGCAATGATGGAAAAAGCTGATATTTATTTGTTGGATATTTTTGGCGATTACAAACTCCGAAAGTTCTTTAAAAACGATTCAGAACGATTGATAATGATTTTTAAATGATAGAAGCTGGATAATGGAAGCTAGGTGATGGAAGAAAATTTTATCATTTAACTTCTAAACTCTAACTTCAAAACTTCTAACTTTAAAAAATGATATACCTAATTCCTTTTTTATCTGTAATAGCAGGCTATTTATTAGCAAACTTTTTACAGCCTACCAAAAAGAAAAACTTAAAACTACTTTTGGCATTTAGTGGTTCTTTTTTATTAGCTCTTACCGTATCACATCTTTTACCTGAAATTTATGCTTTTTCTGATTTTTCACATACTGAATTGCACTCTCAGAACAACATTGGTATTTTCATAATGTTCGGAATTGTATTCCAAATTGTTTTAGAATATTTCTCTCAGGGTGCAGAACACGGACATGTTCACGGACACGACAAAATGAATCACATTCCTTGGTTGTTGTTTATTAGTCTGTGTTTACACGCCTTACTTGAAGGAATGCCTGTAAGTCAACATCATCATTTAGCTTGGGGAATTTCGGTTCACCACTTCCCTATTGCCATTATTCTGACTACTTTTTTAATGCAGTCTCATTTGAATAAAATATCAATATTAATTTTTATGTTGGTTTTTGCTATGATGACTCCATTAGGAACTTTCACTGCAAATTCTATTGTAGATATAGTAAATTATCAAAGAGAAATAACTGCTTTTGTCATTGGAATTTTATTTCATATTTCATCCACAATAATTTTTGAAAGCAGCGAAGGACATAAGTTTAATTTAGCCAAGCTGAGTGCGATTGTTTTAGGAATTGTATTGGCTTATTTTATGTAATTATGAAGTTTAGATTTTTTTTATTCGTTTTATTTATTAGCCTAAATTCTTGCGTGATATCCAAGCACAAGACAATTGATTATTCTGTTCTACTTAACAACAAATCTACTTTTACTTTAGCCGAAGATAAGGATGACCAAATAGGTACATTACGAGATTTAAGACAGATGCTAATTGATGCTGGATTAAATTACACCAGTTTGAATAACGCCGAAAATGCAATAAAGAACAGAATAGTTAATCAGGAAAACAATTTAGATAAAGAACTCGAAAGAGCTTTCAACATAAAGGATATAAATTCAGTATTTCAAATAATTCTAAATTATCAAATGGTAAGAGGCTTTGATAAATCTAATCACATATTGTATAAAGAATTCTATTACATTATAAAGGATTTAAATACAGGAAAAGTAATTCACTATGGCAAAATAACAAATTCAACAAAAAATTCAAAATCAGTTTTAAAATCTTTAGTAATGAAAATAAAAAGTAAAATATCTAATTAAATTAGATTATCCTTTTTGTAAATTTAAAGCTAGAAACTATTCAAAAAAATGACTTTCACTAAAACCACCGAACAATCCTCAAAATACGAACATTTAGAACAAATGTCGGTTCACGATTTACTGACTAATATTAACAATGAAGATAAAACTGTTCCGCTTGCTGTAGAAAAAGCGTTACCACAAATTGAAACTATTGTTTCAAAAGTAGTTGACCAAATGAAAAAAGGCGGAAGATTATTTTACATAGGAGCTGGTACTTCTGGTCGCTTGGGCATTGTAGATGCTTCTGAATGTCCTCCTACATTTGGTGTTCCGTTTGATTTAGTTATTGGAATTATTGCAGGTGGTGATACTGCCATTCGCAAAGCGGTGGAATTTGCTGAAGATGATAAAAATCAAGCTTGGAAAGACCTTCAAAAATGGAATATTAACGAAAATGACGTTGTAATTGGGATTGCGGCTTCAGGAACAACACCTTATGTAATAGGCGGATTAGAAAAATGCAATGAAAATGGTATTGCTACAGGTTGTATCACCTGCAATCAAGGTAGCCCGCTTGCTCAAACAGCTCAATTTCCTATTGAAGTCGTTGTAGGTCCAGAATTTGTAACTGGTAGTAGCAGAATGAAAGCTGGAACGGCTCAAAAATTAGTTTTAAATATGATATCAACAGCTACAATGATTCAGTTAGGACGTGTAAAAGGGAACAAAATGGTTGATATGCAATTGAGCAATGTAAAACTTATTGACCGTGGCGTTCGTATGATTATGGGCGAAATTCCTGTGAGCTACGAAGAAGCAGAAAAATTATTAAACCAATATGGCAGTGTACGTAAAGCTGTCGAGAATTATAAAGCATAAAATGAAAAATAAATTTTTATCCCTATTATTACTTTTAGCAAGTAGTTTTCTTTGGTCACAACAAAGAGATATTGATGTGTCCATCAATTTACTAGCAAACGATAAAATTGCAGATGTAAATGTTGATAGTGACTCCTTTATTAAATCTATAGGTAAAGTAATTAATTATTGCGAAAAAGAATTTAAAGATTATCCAAAAACTCAAAAAATTGGTATTTTTTTAACAGCGCATAAAACGGGTAGCCCGACCTACAAAATATATGCTGAACCTACACTTAAAGCTGAAGTTGTAAATAAAACATTAGCAGATTTAAACAATATTCCTATTGAAAACACTAAAATAGTTGACTTTCCTATATTTGTTTCCATAAATAGTAAAAATGAAGGAGAAATAACAGATTTTAAAGATTTTACTGATCCTGAAAAGCTAAAAATTGAAAACTATAAAAAAGCCGACTTAAAAACCAAGTTCCAATTGAATAAGGAATATGCTATAAACGAAGTATTACCTGTTTTAGCAGCATACCAAACCATTGTTGATGAAAAATTTGCTGGTGTCAAAAATTTTGGAAACTTGATTAGCCGTACAAATTTCAATGAAAAACAGGATGTTGATAAATTGACAAGCACAAACAAAAATTATTGGAGAGCAACTATGGAAATGGAAATAGGTAATGAGTTAATTCCTATTACTAAAATTTTTACTCTAGCTTCTCAAGGCGAATTTGATTATGCTTATAAGTATATAGAAATGATAAGTATTTTTTCTAAAGATAATATCTCTAAAACGTATTTAAAAAATTTAAAATTTAGATTAGACCTATTTAATACAGATTTAACTAAAGAAATTGAAAAGGGTATTGAGTTACACGACAAAGGTGAATACGATAAAGCTATTGCAATTTATGATGCTATTTTAAAAACATATGCAAATTCTGCTTGGACTCTTTATGAGAAATATTATTCAAAAAATGCCAAAGATTTAAAAGAGAATAAAGTAACCCGTGATGATAGAAAAGAATGGGATATTGATAAAAAAGAAATTTACAAACACAATCCTTTATACCATATGGATGTTCGTGCTAGTAATGGAACAGAAGCTTATTTTTTGTTTAGAAGACAAGAGATAAATAATCTATTTAAAGAAAAAGACAATTTCCTTAAAGATCTTTTTGAATACGCTCAAATAGCCTGTGATTTGAAAGTATATGATTTTGCAAGTCAACTATTTTGGCTTTCATTTGGTCACGATAAAGACAGACAAAAAGAAGCAATTAATCATTATCTTTTTTGTTTAGATAAATTAGGTGAAAAAGATTTAAAATCAAATTTTAAAGGCGACTTTGATAAAATCTTCAAAAAAATTGAAGAGCAAAAAGAGAAAGAAATCCAGTCAAGTGAAATTTTTAAAAGTTTCAAAAACTAATTATGCATACAAACAAACAAATCCTAACAAAAGGAATTAAACTTTTAGTCTTTGCACTACCTTTAATGTTTATAGGTCCCTCTGTTATTTTTAGTTCATTTAAAAATCAAAATCACCCCTTTTATATACCAATTTTAGGGATAGGAATTATTTTATGCTTACTTTCTATGTTTCTAATATTTAAAGGAATTCAAACCATAATGAAAAGTTTATTTAACAACTAATTTGTATATTTACTAAAATTAAAATTATGGATATTCAAGCAGAATTAAAGTGGATTCACCAAGAGATTGATAAAGTAAGTGACCCTACTTTTTTAGAAAAACTAAAGCATTTGCTTCAAAATTTCGGAAAAACTGAAGATGATACCGATTATAATATTGATATTGATAATGCCTTAAAAAATATTGAAAAGGGTAATTATTATTCTACTCAAGAAGCAAGAGAATTATCTAAAAAATGGGAAAGAAAATAATATGATCATCAGATGCTTTACAGCAACTAGAAGATATACATTTTTATATTCTATTCGAAAGTAAATCTTTAAGAATTGCAGATAAGGTCATAGATACCATTTTTAACGCTACACAAATACTTGAAAAATCCCCTGAAATTTATGAACTTGATGAGCAGAAGTATGATAATGATGGAACTTTCAGAGCTTTTTTCATTTACTCATATAAAATTTCGTACCGAATTACTTCACAAGACATTCAAATTTTACGAATTAGACATACTTCAAGAATACCAAAAAAATGGAAATAACTAACATTTATTTAGAAAGTGTAAAAAAGCAAATGCTGTATTACAAAACCATAGCTGATAAAGCTATTGCACAACTAGAAGCAGAACAACTGTTTATTACTTCAAACGAAGATACCAATTCAATTGCGGTTATAATTAAACATATCGCTGGAAATATGCTTTCGCGTTGGACCGATTTCTTAACTTCTGATGGCGAAAAAGAATGGCGTAATCGTGATGCCGAGTTTGAAACTGAAATTGTGAGTAAAGAAAATCTTCTGGAACTTTGGGAAAAAGGTTGGAACTGCTTTTTTAACGCTATACATAATTTACATTCTGAAGATCTATCACAAATTATTTATATAAGAAATGAAGGACAGACAGCAATGGATGCAATTAATCGTCAATTAGCACATTATCCTTACCATATAGGTCAAATCGTTTTTTATGCTAAAATGTTAAAGAATGGTGCTTGGGATAGTCTATCGATTCCTAAAAACAAATCAAACGATTACAATGCTGATAAGTTTTCTAAAGAAAAAAGTCTAAAGCATTTTACAGATGATGAATTAAAAAAGTTACAATAACAAAGCAATAACAATGTCAATAAAAAAATATTTTATTTTTCTCATCCTTATATCATTAACTTCTTGCTATAATACAGAAAGAAATTGTAAAGATTTTAAAACTGGAAAATTTGAATTTGTTCAAACTATCGATGGTAAAAAGATGATCTCTACTTTTGAAAGAAATGATTCTATTCAAATTGAAACCTTTAACGGAAGGACTGATACAGCCGCTATACGCTGGGTAAATGATTGTGAATATATCCTTCAAAAAATTCATCCAAAGAATATGCAAGAGAAAAAAGCCATCAACATTAGAATATTGACAACCAATAAAAACGGTTATACTTTTGAATATTCTTTCGTAAATGAAGATAAAAGACAAAAAGGAAGTGTGACAAAACTGAATTAAAATGAAAATTCACCCATTCGTAACTGCCAAACTCTTTTTTTATTAGTTCCAAACGATTTTATTTCTACTAAAAGAAAAACTTTTTGGTCAATCAATAAGTTGTAATTGGAAGCATCTAAATTATTAATTGTTAAAGTATATTTCATTTCAAAAAAATTACCTTGAATTTTATCAAGTTCGATTTTTGAAATTGTAAATTGTGATTTCTCTTTTTTTATTTTTTCCAAAAATTGATCTAAAGTTAAATCAGTATTTCCATTATTTAGAAAATTTTGAAATTTAATATCTTCAACAAAAAGCCTTTTAATTGCAACTTTGATCTCGTTTTTCGTTTCAAGATTATCTTCTTTATTCCATAAATTCAAATAGGAATAAAAATCATTAATTTTTGATTTTGCTTGTTCTTGATAAGCATCTAACACAATCGGAGTAAAAACTTTTGAAATATTCGAGCTTGATGAAAACTCATCAGAATTATGGTTAACACTTTGTGAATACAAAGAGACTGAAAACAAAAAAAGTAGTATCGTAACTATTCTCATAATCCTTTTTTATTCGGTAGCGATTCTTAAAAAAGAAACTTTTTGTTCAACATCACTTTTCAACTCTATAATCTTCATTTTCTTTAAAGATGCTGTTGGCACTACTATTTTTTGGGTAAACTCTTCCTTGTTTAAATATTCGATACCTAAATTATTTTTCAACATCACTAAAACTTCAACATCATCAGATAAAATTTTTCCCAATTGTTCCTTACGAGTTTTCCAGTCTTTAATATCACTTTTCATAAATGCGTTTAGTATCATAGCATAATCATTAGGATATAATTCGATTTTTTTCAAAGTATCTCCTGGCATAAGCGCTATATTTTTGGTTTTATACAACGGACTTTTTACAATCACTCGAATTGGTTCGGTTACTTCAATCTTCGGTTGTGTTGAAATTAAATTGGATTGTGTACTATCATCTACTTTATACACTTTAACCTCATCTGTATAAACCTTATCATTTGTATATCCGTTGTTAAACTCTAATTTTGTTTTGATGGGTTGTTCATTTCTTAGAAAAAAATAAGCAATTATACCTACAAAAAAAACTACAATAACCGAAACTATTTGAATAAATCGCTTTTTCTTATTTTTTGCATCAACTATTTCGATTTCATTCTCAGTACTTTTTTCTTCAATATTTACAGTATCCAAATGATAATATATATATTCATCCCAATTCTTACCATTTGTATATTGGCACAAAATATCCAACATATTTTTGCGAGGTAATTTCTCATTATGTTCTGGTTTCAAATGAGTATAAATCCATTTTTCGCTTACTGTAGATTTTGTTTTACTATAAATATCTTCAATCAAATTAGTGATATCTTGTGAGCTAAAACTTTTCCAATTACCTGTAAAATAGGGAAAACTTTCTTTGTATCGAGAAAGTACTTCTTCTTTTAATTGGTAAAAAGATGCTATTTCAGACATATATTAATTGAGATGTAAAAGTAAATAAACTATGTACATACTTACTGTAAAACCACTGTAAAAGTACTGTAAAACTAATACTTTAATTTACAGCCAATATACAACCTATTTACCAAAATCTTAAATCTGAACCGAATTATGTTTGCCTTATAAAACTTTAAAAATTCAAGTTATGAAAGCAAAATTTATTTTAGCAATGATTATTTGTACAATGGGTATAAACGCACAACACTCTGGTAATTATAATGCGTCCAGGGAAACACCTTATACCAACAAAACAGTCAATACGATTCCTACATCGATAAGCGATGAATATGAAATGACTATCAAGATAAAAGGTATTTATAATGAAAAAGCAACCTATCAAAGAGCCGTTTTTAGTGTTTTACAGATTGGAAAAACAGCAGATGAAACAAATAAATTGATGGACGAAAGAATTCAAAACACCATAGAAAAACTTAAAAACTTTTCAAATGAAATTGATGTTGTGGTAGATTTCATTTCTTTTGTACCTTCTTATAGCTTTGATATACAAAAGAAGATTTTTAATCCTAAAACATATAATGAAAAACCATCAGGATTTGAATTGAAAAAAAATATTATTGTGAGATACAAAAACACAAATGATTTGAATAAAATTATTAGCATTTGTGCTAAAGAAGAAATCTATGATTTAGCAAAAGTCGATTATATTACAACCAACACCGAAATAATTCGTAAAACGCTCCAACAAAAAGCCGTTGAAGAATACAAACGTTTATTAGCTGAATATTCTTTTATAATGGATACCAACTTAACAAAAAAGCAAAAAAGACTTACAGAAGCTTTTGAAACTATTTATCCAATGGAAAGTTATAAAGCGTATAGTGCTTACAGCCAAGCTTCGATAAACTTTACTCCAAATTCTCAAGTGAATGAAATCAAAAAAAATGAAACCCAATTTTATGATGCTGCCCTCTTAAAAACACATTCATTTGTTGTAAACCCAGAAATTACAGAACCCAGCATTCAGCTATTTTACGATTTAACTATTAGGATAAAACTCACTGAAGATCAACTACCTAAAAATACGATTCAGGTCAATAATAAATATTATTTGATTACTCCTACTGGAAATATAAAACCTTTGATATTATAGTTTTATAATTGATTTAAATGAGAGTATATCGCCTAATAATGATTCAATATCATATTATTTTTTTAAAATTTGAAAAAAATGAAAACCATACGAGTTGATATCTTCTAAAAAAGAAATATTTTTGACACGAAAATTAATTTTAATTGTAACAAAATTGAATTAGCAACGTATAAGTAGTAAATTAAAATATTAAAATGGACATTTTATTCACGCCAGAAGCTCTAATAGCTTTACTAACTTTAACATTTTTAGAAATTATTTTAGGAATTGATAACATTGTATTCCTATCTATTGTATCAGGTAAATTACCAGAAAGCGAACAACCTAAAGCCAGACGTATAGGATTACTTTTAGCAATGGCATTTCGTATTATCTTATTATTCGGGATCACATGGGTTATGAGCTTACAAAAAACTTTATTTCACTTTGATATAGGTTTCTTACAAGGCGGAATTACAGGACAAAGTATTATAATTTTCCTTGGAGGTTTATTTTTATTATATAAATCTGTTACAGAAATCCACCATAAATTAGAAGGTGAAGAAGAAAACGCAAACGGAAAAGCTTCAAATTCATTAATAAATGCAATTATTCAAATTGCTTTACTAAACATTGTTTTCTCATTTGATAGTATTTTAACTGCAGTAGGTTTAGTGAGTTCGGCGGAACCACCTGTAGGATTTGGTCCTGCTGGTGCTTTAGAAATAATGATAGGTGCTATTGTGATTTCTATTATCATTATGCTAATCTTTGCTGGTCCAGTAAGTAAATTTGTAAACGAACATCCAACGATTCAAATACTTGGTCTATCTTTTTTAATTTTAATTGGTGTAATGCTTTTAGCAGAAGGTTCTCATATGGCACATTTCAAATTCTTTGGCGATAATGAAGTACATAGTATTCCTAAAGGATACTTATATTTCTCCATTTTCTTCTCTCTTTTCGTTGAATTTTTGAACTTAAAAATGAAGAAAAGTTCTAAAAAACCTGTTGAGCTTAGAAACAATAAAATTATAGATGAAAAATTAACGGATGAAGATCCTATGAATTAATTTTTAAAATAACTAATAGCAAAGCCTAACATCCCAATAAAATGTTAGGCTTTTTCATTTAATAAATAAAACATACACTTCAAAAAGCGATAACTACCGTTCAATAAGTCGTCAATATTTTAATGAGCAAACAAAATATCTTTACACAAAATTTATAATTAAATATTCAAATGAAAAAGCTATTTTATCTTTTAGTCACTTTTATTATTTTTTCTTGCTCAAAATCAGAAAATGACAATTCGCAAACTAATTCTTCATCATCGCCAGAAACTTTGACTTATATTAGAGGAACTCTCGGCTCTGAAACGTTAAATTTTTATATGACAAAGAGTAGCAATACTCTTTTTGCTTATAATTATTCGCTTGGATATCAAGGTGATATATATAATAGAACTTATTTTTATGGAGGCTATTTATCTCCAATGCCATATGATGATATGACAAAACCTATTCTTAGAATCGATTTCAAAAATATGATTACAACAACTGATCCTTCTGCGCAAGCTAATTTATTTTACCCTGCTTTTGAACCAGTTCCAACAAATTTTTTAACTGATGACCAAGATCGTAATCTTATTAAAGGAATTGAAGTAGCCTATCATCAAAATGGTTTAACTAATATTGACACTACTTTTTCCACTTTATACACTAGCCAGGCTAATAGTACAATATCATATACCTCTGTAACAAATGGTACAGATTCTGAAACTGGTAAAAAAACAAAAATTATAATAGGTAATGTAAAATGTAAATTAGCTAATTATAATGCTACAATCACAAAAGATTTTATAGGAGAGTTCAAACTAATTCTTTCTTACTAAAAAAACACCATTTGATACAATTTATCACAACAAAAGCTACCTACAATCTGGGTAGCTTTTGTTATTAAACGTGATTTCGATAATATCCCTTTGCTTAACAGTAATTATGCGTATATTAATGCCACTAATACACGAATCTAGAACTAAAATATTAGAAAGATTCGATTTGTGCATATTCGAATTTCGCCTTTGGCGACGAATTTAATGAGCTAAACCTTTTTAATTCGTGCATTCGTGGCAGAAAAAATAGTAATTTTTCGTCGAGTTCACGTTATTAAATAAAAACGCTGATAATTTTTTAATCCAAACTCAACGTTATTTGACCATCTTCATCTAGATTAATATTAAAATCTTTTAAATCTGTTCCTTCTTCTGAACTTGATTCATTTCTTTCAATTTCATCAGGAATTACTTCTATAGGTTCATCATACGGTAAGGATTCTAACAAATTCACTTGTTTAATTTTATCTGTTGTTAATTGGTTACCTAATGCTTTTATACCTTTAACTGCGATAAATTCTTCTAAATTAACCGTTAAACTTTCTTTTTGAACACCTCCTTTTTTAGCAAAAACAACCTCTGCCATAGGGCGCCAATCGGTTGAAACAATTTCTAACTGTGATCGCTCGTGTTCTGAGATAAATATTTCTTCTTTGTTCTCATTCTCTACTAAAAAACGCTTTACAAAATAACGCTCTTTTTCTCCGTCATAATAGATACAAGAAATAGGTTTTTTTGGAAGCCATTTTTCCAAAACTATCATATCTTCTTCAAAATGGGTTGTCAATTCTGGGATTACAGTTTTTAATTTTCCACTTTGTAAAACAATCAATAAGCGATCGTTAGGTTTAAATTCGCCAAGCAACTCCCCTCTTCCATCAACATTTAAACGTTGTACTGTATCATCAAACCAAATACGACGTGGACGTAAAGTGGAAATTCCTTTTTCTTTTAATTCGATCTTTTTGATAGGATATTTCGTTACAGTATTTCCACGAGATGCCCGACCTTTAATCATAATTTCAGCAAAGTCGATATCCCATTTCAGTTTTTTAACACTACCTGCTTGACGAAGTAAAATGGTCACGGTTTCTGCTTCTCCATTTGGATTAGCAGAGAAATATAATACTTGCGAACCTGCTTTTTCCTGGGTTAAATCATATTCTTTGTCACGCGTTACACCCGAAACATTAAAACGCTTAATAAAGGCAGGTCCCGACTTACCATCACGATAAATCATATTATAAATAGTACGTTTGTCATTTTTATCGAAAATAGCAATGTGGATAATGTCTTTACCTATGAATTTCTTTTCATCAACTTTAGAAATCACCATTTTACCATCACGTAGAAAACAAATCACATCATCAATATCGGAACAATCAGCTACATATTCGTCTTTTTTTAAACCTGTTCCTATAAATCCTTCTTCTCTATTTACATATAGTTTCGTATTACGTAAAACTACTTTTGTTGCTTCAATATTTTCGAAGTTTCTTATTTCAGTTTGGCGTTGGCGACCTTTTCCGTATTTCTCTTTTAAACGAGCGAAATAATCAATAGCAAACTCAATTAGATTTGCCAAATGATGTTTTACTTGCTCCATTTCCGATTCTAATTTGGCAATTGCATCATCAGCCTTATCAGAGTCAAAACGTGTAATACGAATCATTGGGATTTGCGTTAGACGTTGTAAATCATCATCTACAATATCACGCACCAATAACTTTTTAAATGGTTCAAAACGCTTGTACATATATTCATATAACGACTCCTTATCAGAATATAATTTGAAGTCGATATACATTTCTTCACGGATAAATATTTTTTCAAGAGTGGAGAAATGCCATTTTTCTTGCAGTTCCTTCAACTGAATTTCCAACTCCTGACGTAACAAATCCACAGTTCGGCTGGTCGAAATCTTCAACATTTCAGAAACCCCTATAAACAACGGTTTGTTATCCTCAATCACACAACCTAAAGGCGCAATAGACGTTTCACAAGCTGTGAACGCATACAAGGCATCAATTGTCTTATCTGGCGATACTCCAGGCGGAAGATGAATTAAAATTTCAACCTCAGCGGCAGTATTATCTTCAATTTTCTTGATTTTGATTTTCCCTTTATCATTCGCTTTCAAAATACTATCAATCAAAGTTGTCGTATTTGTCGAAAACGGAATTTGGGTAATTACCAAAGTTTGTTTGTCAAACTGCGAAATCTTGGCACGCACACGGACACGTCCGCCACGATTACCATCATTATAATTCGAAACATCAGCAATACCAGCTGTTGGAAAATCAGGATAAAGCGTAAACGGTTTTCCTTTTAGTATTTTGATAGAAGCATCAATTAACTCATTGAAGTTATGCGGTAAAATCTTAGTTGATAAACCTACCGCAATCCCCTCTCCGCCTTGTGCTAGCAAAAGTGGGAACTTAACAGGTAAATTAATAGGTTCAGCTCGACGACCATCATAAGATAAACCCCATTCGGTAATTTTCGGAGAATATAAAACTTCGAGAGCAAATTTACTTAAACGAGCCTCGATATAACGGGATGCTGCAGCTCCGTCACCTGTTAGAATATTCCCCCAGTTTCCTTGGGTGTCAATCAACAAATCCTTCTGACCAATTTGCACCATCGCATCACCAATACTCGCATCACCGTGTGGATGATACTGCATCGTGTGTCCTACGACATTTGCCACTTTATTGTAACGTCCATCATCCAACTCTTTCATTGAGTGCATAATACGACGTTGCACTGGTTTAAATCCGTCCTCGATAGCAGGTACCGCACGTTCTAAGATTACATACGAAGCGTAATCCAAGAACCAATCCTTGTACATTCCTGTTACTTTTGTAATAGTCGCATCTGGATTTTCTTCGGTATTTTCATAAAAATGCTCACCCTCAAAATGCCCTTTTTCAGAAGTATTTTCCTCTGATTGGTTTTCGTCTTGTGGGGTTAATTCGTCTTCTATATTTTCGTTTTCTTCGCTCATAGTTTAGGGTCACAAAGTAACAGAATATTTTCTTTTGAATACTGGAATATAATTAATATTCTTTGAAAAAGGTAATTAATTCATACAACACTTCTTAAACTTTTTACCACTTCCGCAGTGGCAAGGATCATTTCTACCAATTTTCTCTTTTTCATCTTTAACAATTGGTTTTAGATCTGTGGGTGGTATAAAGAAATCATCTTCATCATAACCATCAAAAAAACTATTTTTTTTAGGTGTTGCAAATAGATTATTCATTCTATTAACACTATCCTTTTCTTCTTTTTTAAGTAGCTGTATTCCTTTATTAATATTCTCACATAATTCTGGATTTTCTTTTATTTCCTCTTCTATGATTGGTTGAAACTCTGAAAAATTAAAATCTTTAAAAGTTAACGTTTTTTCAAATATTGTCTTTTCTACTTCAAATTCTTGTTGAGAAGTACCATCAGGTTTCATCCAACGATGTAAAAAAGTAAATTCCCATAATTGACTGGTATATTTGACAATAAAATAAGCCTTAGTTTCTTTGATAATTTTAATAACTTCTTTATAAACCTCGTCAGTAATCATTCCGAAATCTAGAAGAAAATCATATACATACACACTACCCCACAAAATTGCAGAAGAAGTCAATTCTCCGTTGTAACTGAATCCTTTGGAATATCTTTCTATGTGCTCTAAAAATTTGGTTTTATTAATCGTAAAATAATTTAGTTCAGAATTATTTTCTTCCCAATAAAACATAAAATCATCCCAAATTTTAGCACTTAATGCAAACGAAAAATCTTTTTCAAGCATTGTTTTCATAAACTTGCCTTGAAGAATATTACAAACCTCAATTACATCATTATTGGCAAATTCATAAACGTTTTTAAAATCTATAGTTTCGTTAAATAATCCTATTTGAAAAAATTTTAAAAATGGTAATACATTTTCATATTCAAAACCAAAATTATCTAATTCTTTGGCGATACTTTTAATATCATCTAAATTTTCCTCATTGTTTTTTTGATAATTATTTTGAACAGCTTTATATAATTTATAATACGAAAAATCTTCTGGTGTTTCTATTGAATCTTCATCATTTAAAACTTTTTCAAAATTATCTTCAATTACACTATCCAATAAACCTTCTTGTTTAAAAAACAACATTCTATTAAACGAACTCAAATAAACTTCAAAATTCCTTAGAATATTTAAAGTAGCATCCAAAAAAAATTGATTTGCTTTTTCTACATCATTTTTAAAAAAAGAATAACTAATTAATTCTGGACTAGAATACACAGCAGTTTCTAGATATATTTTAGGATGCTTTTCTTTTATTAATGCTACAAAATCTAAAGTTTTTTGGAATTCTTTTTCAGAAATATGATGTCCCTGCACTTCCAGCACTAATTCTTCCAACTCATAATCTTCTTCTGAATTTTCAGGTAAATCTTTCGAAAAAAAAGCCATCACTTCATCGTAAATATCTAGTGTTCTATTGGATTTATGATACAAATCCCATAATTGTTCTGCGTTCATAACTTATTTTATTTTCTTTCCGCAGTTAGAACAAAAATTTGCTCCCACTGCATTTTGTGTTTTACAATTTTTGCATAAAACAAAGTCGGCTTCTTTAAATAAGGTTTCTGCTTCTCTTTGTTTTAAACTTTCTGGTATTTCCGCTAAAAATCGGGATACATTTCCTTTTTCTGTCAACAAAAATAATTGATCTTTAGCTCTTGTTATGGCTACATAGAAGAGTCTTCTCTCCTCTTCCATCAGTTGCTCGTGATTGGCTTTTTTGATGACTTGAAAAATTCTGTCTTCCAACCAAATATCAGGAAATCCTCCTCTTCCTTCGGTAAGACCAATGATAAAAACGACTTTTGCTTCTAAGCCTTTTGCCGCATGAATGGTTTTATTCTGAATTTTTATACCGTGGTTTCGAAACGCAAAATAATAATCCTGAAACATTTTACTTCGCCTGTACAAAAATAATATTTCTTCATTTGGTATTCCGCTATCTAATAATTCTTGTACTTTTTCTACAGCAAATAAAACATTTTCTTCTTTAGTGGAAGCTATATTTTCATAGAGTTTTATTGTTGATTTTCGACTGGAAACTATTTCTTTATCTATTTTGAATTTGTTATGTTTAATCACTTCGTTGCTTGCCTGAACAATACTCTCCGAACTTCTATAATTCAAATTCAATTTTATCGTTTTGGCATTTTTAAACGTAGTTTCAAAATGCAATATGTGTTCTACATTCGAACCTCTAAATCCATAAATACTTTGCCAATCGTCACCTACACAAAATAATTTGGTTGTAGGTTTAATAATAGCTTTTAACAATTCGACTTGCAAATTATTCACATCTTGGTATTCATCCACCAAAATGTAATTGAACTGTTCGCGAACAACTTTTTTAATATCATTATTATGCTCTAATAATTGTACTGCTTTATTAATCAAATCATTAAAATCTAAATATGATTTATCGGTACAATACTTTAAATACGACGTAATGATAGGCATTGCCATCTCATAAAACAATCGAATACGCTCGTGCGGATCTAATTGTGATTGTGCATAGATATGATCTAAAGTTACATTTTCCACTTTTATCATATCGCATATTCTGACACAATCTCGAATAAAATCTTTTATTTCTTCTTGATACCCAGCGAACTCTTCCAGATATTGTAATTTTCTATGCAAAGGAGTATCACTATCTTTGATTTTTCCTTTTACATATTTTTCCATTATTTTATTGAAATAAGCCGAATCGTTCATATCCTCTTCAAATGTTTTCACACATTGAATATGACCTTTTGCAAATTGTCGCTCCTTTCCTGAAGTATCTGCACTTAAAGAAGATATATGTTCTAAATAAATATTGGCATCAACTAAATAAAAATCGGGTTTAAAAGTAAATTCTTTGGTATTTACATTGGGTTCATACACATAACGAATATTGTGTCTAAACAACCAATCGGCTATACTTTGTTCTGATTTTGATCGGACTTTTTCTCCCTGTAAAGTAGAATAAAACTTCCCTTTCGGATAGATTTTTAAATCTTGTTTTAACAGATGAATTTTATCAATGTAATAATCTAAAATAAAACGTTTGAATTTGTAGATATACTCAAAATCTTCACACGCTTCAATGATTAATTTATGAAAGACTTCAAAAACCGTTTCATCTGCGGATAATTTTGAAAAGGCTTCGTCACTTTTGGTTTTATCATCAGTAATGAGCTTAAATTTATTATCAAACTCTTTTACTCCATAGGTTTGCATTAATTTATAGCAAAAACTATGAAAAGTTCTAATTTGTAAATTGCCTATCCATTTGAATTTTTGCTGATACTCTAAACGGTATTTGTTTTTTTGGGCTGCTGTAGTATTTTTATTTTCTAGTATTTCTTTATAAGCACCTGTTTTATCAGCATCCATTATAAGGCGGTCAATCATTTCGTTTGCCGCATTTTTAGAAAAGGTAATGGCAAGTATTTCTGAAGCTTGTGCCTTTTTTACATCTAATAAATAATGTATTTTTTGCAATAATGTTTTTGTTTTTCCACTACCTGCACCTGCTAATACCAACAAACGGTTACTAGTACTTGTGACTGCTTTTTTTTGTAATGGATTTAAACTGGTTAACATTAATCTATATCTTGATTTATTTTATATTTTATTCTCAATTAAATTGTCAAATCATTGATTGGATAATTACATTATTCTCACTGTCAATCAATTGAAATTATTCAGACACTGATTGAATAATTTGATTTGAATTACTTATAAATTTTATATCTTAGTTTTCTTCACTCATCCTATGAAATTATCTTTTTAAATTCTTCTACTGTTGGTAAAACTGTTTTGTATTTACTAGCAAATATTTGGTTATTTTCTTCTGGTAAAGAATATTCAACTAATACATCGCTTTTATTTTGACACAAAATTATTCCAATGGTTTTGTTTTCGTCTTCCAAACGCATCTCCCTATCATAATAATTGACATACATCTGCATTTGTCCTAAATCTTGATGTTTGAGTTCACCTATTTTCAAATCGATTAGCACAAAACATTTTAAAATTCGGTTATAAAATACTAAGTCAATATAAAAATGTTTTTCGTCAAATGAAATTCTTTTTTGACGCGCCACAAAGGTAAATCCGTGTCCTAATTCCATCAAAAAAGCTTCTAATTTGTCTATGATTTCGGTTTCTAGTTCTTCTTCTGAATATTGTGCTTTTTCGGATAACCCTAAAAACTCTAATAAATACGGATCTTTTATTAAATCTTTTGGTTTTTCAATAATCTGACCTTCTTGTGCTAACTTTAAAACTTCCTCTTTATTTCGGCTTAATGATAGTCTTGTAAATAATGCCGAATTGTATTGACGTTTTAATTCTCGAACACTCCAATTATGTTTGATAGATTCTATTTCGTAGAAGTTACGTTCTAGTTTATCTTCTATGCTAATTAAAAAAACATAATGCGTCCAAGTCAATCTAAATTCCGTAGTCAGTGATTGCGTTTTTTTATCAATACCAAAAATCTGAGATTGAACCTCATATTTTGAACTTTCAGATTTCCGAGTCAGTGATGCGGAAATTTCAATATTAGAAATCCGAGTCAGTGACGCGGAATTTGAATATACAATATAAAACTTCCTAAATCGTTCTAAATTATCAACTGAAAATCCTTTTCCAAACTCTGTAGTTAACCTATCTGATAATAATTTGAGTAATTGCTTCCCATATTGAGCTCTATTTTCTCCTTTTTGCTCTTCTTCTACTATTTTACGACCAATTTCATAATTAGTCATAACCAAAGTTTGATTGACGGTACGTAGTAACTCCTGCTGTGAACTTTTAACAATAGTAATCACCTCCTGAAAGAAATTGTTTTCAGGGTTGTGTGGAATTTTATTATTGTTTTGGTTGTTCATTATAAGTTTCACAAGGTCTCACAAAGTTTTGCACAAAGTTTCACAATATTTTTAAATTACTAATCTTTTATTCTGTCATTTGATGATCTTTTATAGACGTTTAAAAGTAGTCCCAATCTACAATTTACTGACTGAATAACTAATTAGATTTTGTCATATCTAATTACTAATTTTACTAATCTTTTTATAATGTATTCAATAAATGATTTATAAAAAAATTAATCAATAGTATTTATAATTTCCTGTATCATCATCTCCGTAGTTTTTTAATTTCATTTTTTTTAATAATTCTTTTATTTTTTGGCCTTTGTCATCACAAAAGTGACTCAAAATATCTAATCCTTTTGATTTTCTATCACCTCCACATTCAGCACAAAATTCATAAAAGTCAATCAATTTATACTTTTTATAAAATAAAATAATATGTCTTGGCATATAGCAATCACTACCCCTACAATTCTTCTTTGAGTGATCCTCTATCAAAATACTTAATATTTTATTCTTTTGTTTTTCGCTTAAAATAATATCATCAATAAATTTTAAATCTTTTTTAAAATTTATTTTATTTCCTATAATCTTTAATTCATTTTCTGGCTTATATGCATATCGCTGCATATTGTAAGACAGTAATCTAATTTTATCGTATCTTTCAAATTGTTTCAATTGTGTATTTTTCTGAGAATAGGAAGAAAAATAACATACAATTATCAGAATATATAAATAATTTGGTTTCATAATCTAACTATTCAACTCCTCCACCGTATCCAGCTCCACTTTCAAATTCTTGATAATAAACTCCTGACGATCAGGTGTATTTTTACCCATATAGAATTCTAATAATTTTTCGATAGAAGTCGCTTTGTCAAGCATTACTGGATCTAAACGAATGTCTTCTCCTATGAAGTGTTTGAACTCATCGGGTGAAATTTCTCCTAATCCTTTGAATCGGGTGATTTCTGGTTTTGGTTTTAATTTTTCAATAGCGTTTCTTCGCTCGTCATCACTGTAACAATAGATGGTTTCTTTTTTGTTACGTACACGAAATAAAGGTGTTTGCAAAATATACAAATGCCCTTCTTTGATGATTTCTGGGAAAAACTGCAAGAAGAAGGTAATCAATAACAAGCGTATGTGCATCCCATCGACATCGGCATCGGTTGCAATTACGATATTGTTGTAACGCAAATCTTCCATACTTTCTTCAATGTCTAAGGCTGCTTGTAGTAAATTGAATTCTTCATTTTCATACACAATTTTTTTGGTCATTCCGTACGAATTTAAAGGCTTACCTCGCAAACTAAAAACCGCTTGGGTATTTACATCACGTGACTTAGTGATTGACCCTGATGCCGAATCCCCCTCTGTAATAAACAAGGTGCTTTCTAGGCTTCGTGGATTTTTAGCATCGGTTAAATGTACACGGCAATCACGTAATTTTTTATTGTGTAAACTTGCTTTTTTAGCACGTTCTTTAGCTAATTTTCGGATACCTGAGAGTTCTTTACGTTCGCGTTCTGCTTGCAGGATTTTACGAAGTAATAAATCGGCTACTTCTGGATTTTTATGTAAGAAGTTGTCTAATTTAGTTTTAATAAAATCGTTTACAAACGTACGAACCGAAGGACCATTAGGACCAATATCAGTAGAACCTAATTTGGTTTTGGTTTGTGATTCAAAAACTGGTTCTTCTACCTTAACCGAAATAGCAGAAACAATCGATTTACGAATATCTGAAGCTTCGAACGGTTTATTATAAAACTCTTTAATAGTACGTACAATTGCTTCACGAAAAGCACCTAAGTGGGTACCTCCTTGAGTTGTATTTTGACCGTTTACAAAGGAATAATATTCTTCAGAATATTGTGTTTTACTATGCGTCATAGCAATTTCAATATCATCACCACGGAGATGGATGATAGGATATTGCATATCTTCTTCTGTAATATTTTCTTCTAATAAATCTTTTAGTCCATTATCAGAATAAAACTTTTCACCATTGTAAATTATTGTCAATCCCGTATTTAGGTAACAATAATTTTTTAGCATTTTAATTATATACTCATTTCGATATTTATAATGTTTGAAAATAGTTTCATCAGCTATGAAAGCAACTTTAGTTCCGCGTCTTTTTGTAGTTGCGATTACATCTTCCTCAATTGTAAGATTTCCAGCAGAGAATTCGGCAGCTTTTTGTTGGTCATCACGAACCGATTCTACTCGGAAAAAAGTTGAAAGTGCATTTACTGCCTTGGTACCAACACCATTCAAACCAACTGATTTTTTGAAAGCTTTTGAGTCGTACTTACCTCCCGTGTTCATTTTGGATACTACATCGACCACTTTTCCTAAGGGAATTCCGCGGCCATAATCCCTCACGGTAACCATTTTATCTTTTAAAGTAACCTCAATGGTTTTACCTGCTCCCATTACAAATTCGTCGATACAGTTATCGAGAACTTCTTTCAACAAGATATAAATACCATCATCAGGAGAGGAGCCATCACCTAATTTACCAATGTACATCCCGGGACGCATACGGATATGTTCCTTCCAATCGAGAGAGCGTATATTGTCTTCGGTATATTGATTTTGCTCAAGCATATGTGTAAAAATCGAT
The DNA here is from genome assembly GCA_030053945.1 of Limnohabitans sp. Classification (GTDB taxonomy): domain Bacteria; phylum Bacteroidota; class Bacteroidia; order Flavobacteriales; family Flavobacteriaceae; genus Flavobacterium. Next base: position 15,119 of record JASGCW010000035.1, on the reverse strand, counting down.
TTTTTGCTAAGATATAGGAAATCTAAACGAATTAAAACAGCTATTAAATAAAGTTATTGACAAAAAAAGCACACAAAAATTTTTTTTTAACATTTTTTTCAGATATTTGGATGATAACAAAATAGGAAACAAATATGAAAAGAAAACTTTTTCTCATTTTAGGAGTATTTTTATCATGTGTAACATTTGCACAGCAAAAATTAATCGGAAAAGTAACCGATCCTAACAATCAAGGTTTACCAGGGGTAAACATAAGCACTTCTAACGGTAAAGCAACTACAACAGATTATGACGGAAGTTATATGATTCTATTAGAGAAAGGAAATTACAAACTAACTTTCTCATTTTTAGAATTTCAAACCGTGACCAAAGACATTACTATAGGAGATAGTGAAAATGTACTTGATGTTTCCCTTCAGGAAAACAAAAAATCTCTTGATGAAGTTGTAGTTACTGGTTCTAGAACACCTGCTAGAAGTAATACTTCTAGTCCGCTTCCTATTGATGTCTTATCATCAAAAGAACTTGTTTCTACAGGACAAGCTACTTTCGATAAAGCACTTCAATATAGAATCCCATCATTTAACACTGTAAATACACCAGTAAATGATGCAACATCATTACTTGACCCATATGAAATTAGAAATATGGGACCTAGTAGAACATTAATCCTAATTAATGGAAAGCGTAAAAACTTAAGTGCTTTAGTCTATGTTCAAACATCACCAGGACGTGGAGAAACAGGAGCAGATATTTCTGCAATTCCTACTGATGCGATTGAAAGAGTTGAAATTTTGCGTGACGGTGCTTCTGCTCAGTACGGATCAGATGCTATCGCAGGAGTTATGAATATTATTTTGAAAAAAAATGCTACTGATGGATATGCAAGCTTAAGAAGTGGAATTACTTCAAAAGGTGATGGTGCATTTTATGGATTAAGCTTAAACAATGGTACAAAAGTTGGTGAAAAAGGATTTATAAATTACACAGTAGATTTCTCAAAAGCGGAATTAGCTAATCGTCCAGGTGATGTAGATCCATTAGGAGAATATCGATACTGGGGAGGCACAACAGCTGGAGTTAATACTCAGGCTGATATAAACAACTTCCTTGCAAAAAAACCAGATGCAGGCAATGTAAATGGTTCACCTGAAACAGCAGCTGCTAAATTTTTGATTAACGGTGGTAGTGATATAAACGAAAATACTCAACTTTATTATAATGCAGCTTATGTGTATAAAAAAGTAAATTCGTTTGCTAATTATAGAACACCATATTGGAGAACAGCTACTGATTATCCATATTTACCATCATTATTTGGAGGTGGTACACTTGCAACATATGAAGGTTATGCTCCTACATTTGAAGGTGAACTAAATGATTACAATGCCACTATTGGATATAAATTCACAAAAAACAAATGGAATGTTGACGCGAGTATCACAACTGGTGGAAACCAACAGGATTATACAGTTGGCAATTCTCATAATCGTTCAACAGACTCAAGTGGTAATTTTATTTATGCTGTGAATCCAAACAAATATAACGGTCCTATTTCATTTAACCCTGGTGGCGTTGGATTTACGCACTATGTTGGTAATATAGATATCAATAGACCTGTAACTGATAAAGTTAGCATTGCTTTCGGTTCTGAGGTTAGAACTGAATCTTTTGAGATTAGATCAGGAGATGAAGCATCTTACGTTGGTGTAGGTGCTGATTCCTACCAAGGAAATCGCAAAGAAGATTCAGGTAAATTCAACCGATACAATATTGGTTTCTACGCAGGAGCATCAGCTGATATTACTAAAGATTTCTTATTAGAAGGAACACTGCGTTATGAAGATTATAGCGATTTTGGAAATAAAACAGTTTGGAAACTAAGCTCTAGATACAAATTTGCTGATGATAAGATAACTGTTAGAGGTGCTATTTCTACAGGATTTAGAGCCCCTACGCTTCACCAAATCTATACTCAAAAAGTACAATCTTCATTTGGAGGTGGCGGTATTCAACTAGAAGGAATAAGCAATAACGTATCTTCTGCTGCTAGAGAATATGGTGTGCCAAATCTTAAAGCTGAAAGTTCTACCAATATTACCTTTGGAGTAGGTATTAAACCTTTTAAAAACTTTACAGCTACTTTAGATTACTACAACATCAAAGTAAAAGACCGTATTATTTTAGGTGATAGAATTACTTACAGTGCTGGTAATATCCAGTCTTTCTTTACAAATTCAATCGACACCAGAACATCAGGACTAGATGTGGTTGCAAACTATAAAGGAATTTCATTAGGTAGTGGTAATTTAGCAATCAACTATTCTGCTAACTTTACTTTTCAAAATGAATTAGACGGTCCAGTTCGTGACTTGGCAAGTGTTACATCATTACCTCCATTAGCAAATGGAGATAATCAAACTGTATTTGGTAAAACTTCTCAAGCATTGTTATTAACTTCACGTCCTGTATTCAAGCACATTATTGGATTAGATTATACCATAGGTAAATTAGGATTATCACTAAACAATACAGTTTTTGGCCCAACTAAATTCAAAAATGCGGATTTAGCTACTAAAAATTTAACCGTTGAATTTATGACTAAACTGGTAACTGATTTAGGAGTGAATTATAAAGCTACAGATAAAATAACTGTTGCATTAAATATCAATAATATATTGAATGTATTGCCAGAATGGAAATTAAAATCTGATGGAAGCAAAGAGGCAGAGGATATATTAAACGATCCTGCACAATTAAGAGATCAAATCAACGATTTAACTTTCAATGGTCGTTACTCTCAAATGACTTATGATGGTTCACACTTCAGTCAATTAGGTACTATCTTTAACTTATCCTTAAATTATAAGTTTTAACATAATCAAATAAAAGGCAACTGCAACAAACAGTTGCCTTTTTTAATTACAAAATGGCATACGAATTATACGAAGGAGAAATGTCTAAGGTTTTTGATAGTATGTATCAAAAATTTATAAACTACGATGAAGAATTTAAATTCTATCTAGACCTACTTAATAAATATAACTGTGGTACTGTTCTTGAAATAGGAAGCGGAACTGGAAATTTAGCACAACGTTTTGATCAAACAACGCTATTCTATCAAGGCTTAGATATCAGTGCAGATATGATAAAAATAGCCCAAGACAGGAATCCAAGTTTGCTTTTCACGCAAGGTGATATGAAAAACTTTGCACTTGCTCAAAAAACAGAGGCCATCATTATGACGGGTAGAACTTCCAGTTATATTATTAGTAACAATGATTTATACCAAGCTTTTGATTGCATAGCCAGTAATTTAATAAACGAAGGTATTTTCATTTTTGACTTTATAGATGCCTCAAGATATATTCCTTATATCTTAGAAAACAAAAACATTGAACACATCGCAGCAACCGAAAATGGTACTTACTCCAGAATAGGGAATTGGTTTCCGCTAACAGAGGATAATTTTTTATTATGTTGGGAAGCTGATTATTTTCTAACCAAAGACAATCACAAAATTCATCTAAAAAAAGACACCTCCATTGTACGTGTATTTACGCTACACGAAATGGAATTGTTTCTAAAAATTAAAGGATTCAACATAATTGAAGTGATTGACAAAAAAACCTATGCCTATGATACTTTTGTAATTGTAGCGCAGAAATAATATTTCCATAAAACTATCAGAATTCAAAAAAACAGCTCAAAACACTTTATTTTCGGGTTGTTATCTTACACAAAAAAGCGATTAAGAATGGATTATCTCCATCCTTAATCGGCTTTTATAAAACTTTTTAATATCTAATTTGTCCTTTTATTAAATATACTCAAAATATTAAAATCCAAAGTTAGCTAGAGGAAGTCATTTTAATCCTGTTATATAGTTATAAAATTTTAGGATTAAAATAAAAAACAATAGTATTGATAAAAGTATACTTACTAATGAAGTTAATTTTATTTGATTAAGATATTCTTCCGAACTCCTTCTTTTTAGCAGGGAAAAATAATACCCCCTTGTCCATTTAAATTTTAATAAAAATTTATAAAACTCAATCCTCTTTAGTTCTTTCTTTTGAAATTCTTCAGGATTCCTAAAAATCTTTACTCCAGTAAATAATAAATATATAGTTGAAATTAAAGCAACGACATTTCCCATCTTAAAACAATGTTAGTACAAAAAATGAATATAGCTACTCATAATGCTGAAAAATTCCACCTTCATAAGGTGTCCAAAGTGCAGCTTTTTGATTGGCAGCTTTGAGCGCACTGTTAGTCCAAGTATTGCAGGTATAAAACAGATTATAACTACCGTTCGCTTCATAGAACACATCGTTTTTTCCATAAACAGCATTAGTAACGATAGGAATAAAATTTTCACCTTGTTGCTGAAATGATTTTTGGATATACTCAATAAGACTTTTATAATCAGATTCTGAAATCATTATGGATTTACAATCTTTTCCTACTTTCATTGTTTTGTAAAAAGTACAATGCATTGCTGACGTACTCAAACCAGTCGCTGCTTTGAAAGCTGTTGAAAATTTTAAATCATCCCAAGTAGGTGTTTCTAAATAAAACCCTTTGTCTCCCCAACCCATTGCTAAGTAAGTACTCAAACTATCTTTTGCAATGGTGTATTCAGGATTAACTTTCTTGAACCAATCACAAATTTCATTTTTTACAGGAACTACAATATCTGTATGGACTCCATTAGATAAAATAAATATTTCGATATTACTAGGTGGAATTGCTGTTCGTGAATCAAGATTATTTACTGGTATTTTTGACAACCCAAAAGCTAAAACAATATATATTAAAATAAAAGCAATAAAACCGAGTGTTAGTTTTAAAAGAAGTTTAAAAAGTTTTTTCATTATTTGGCATTTATACGATTAAATGGTACTATATCTTTGATTGAATATTTCTTTAGATAATTCTTAAATTCTTTCCTTGTAGGTTGAATTAGGTAACCTGAAGAATCTGCAAGCTATTTTGATTTTATTTTAGTTATGGAATCAAATCGTTCAAGTTCAAATGGATTAGATCCTACATAATTAACAAACAAAGATTTTTTTTCTAAAGTCAGAATGTTCACTCTCCAAAAAATAGAATCTTTACTATTGATGACAAGGTGCTTCCCAATTTTTATCATCTTGCTATTTTTAGAAAAAATATAAAATGTGTCTATTTTCTTACTTCTAAACAAGATTGAATCCTTAAAAGTTTTAATTCGGAAAGTATCTTTTAAAATTTTAGAAACCCATCTATCTTCAAAAACAGTAAAATCATTCTTTAGGGAATCTAAAGCATTTTTATGTATTTTAAAACAATCTGAATCTTCATATAAAATTTTATCTTTTAAAACTCTAATAAAAACACTATCTGATGACATATAAATCCCTCTAAACTCTCTTGGAATGCTACTTATTTCAGAGACATTAGCAGGCTGTGTAGCATTAAAATATATTCCTAAATCAGGAAATTCAACAGCTTTATCTCTACAAGATAACAATAAAACTGATATAGTTAGAATTAAAATTCTTCGCATAAAAAAATCCCATTTATAGAACAAAACGGGATTAAAAATATTAAATTGTATTCTTTATATAAAAATTATTTTTTTGACTTTTTCCAATTTAAATAATCTGTTATTACAGAAATAATATCTGAATATTTATATACTTTGTCGTCGATCTTTTTTGAAAGCTCTGGATAGTCTTGAAAATATTTTGGTGCATACATTCTAAACAAAACATTAGGATTTGCTTGACCATTTACATAACCAGAAATCAATTTTGCTCCATCTTCTCTGGGTCTAATTGCGTAATAATTGTTATAATTTGTTGAAACTAACAATCCGCTTGACATCATATTAGTATAACTAACGCCATTATCATAATATAACGTTAAAGCATCATCCTTCAACATAACTAGCATAAACTTAGGCTCTTTATTTAATTTTTTACCCGAATGATTATAGTAATACACATTTTTAAATGAGATTTTGACTGTATTCTCATAGTTTACAGTAACCTCATCAACTAAAGTAATCTCTACATTAACTTTTTCTCCAGAATCTAAAATCAAAACAATTTTTTTATTTAGATCATAAGGATGTTTAATTTTTCCTGACTTTACTTGACCATCCTTCATAGTTACAGTAATATCAGAAAATTTATCTTTAACTATATTCTTTGCAAATCCTCCAACGAAAAATAAAAAAGCGAAAATCAAAAACAAATATTTTTTCATACTGTTTATTTACACATTAAACCTGAAATGCATTACATCTCCATCTTTAACAATATATTCTTTTCCTTCTACTCTTAGTTTACCTGCTTCTTTTACTTTTGCTTCCGATCCAAAATTTGAATAATCATCAAAAGCAATTACTTCCGCACGAATAAATCCTTTTTCAAAATCAGTATGAATAACGCCAGCTGCTTTAGGTGCTGTATCGCCAATATTTATTGTCCAAGCACGCACCTCTTTTACACCAGCGGTAAAGTATGTCTGCAGTTTTAATAATTTATAAGCAGCGCGAATCAAAACTGATGAACCTGGCTCAGTTAAGCCCATATCTTGCAAGAACATTTGACGTTCTTCATAACTTTCTAATTCTGTAATATCTGCTTCGGCACCAACAGAAAGTACAATAACTTCTGCTTGTTCATCTTTTACTAACTCACGAACTTGATCTACATATTTATTTCCGTTTACCGCAGAACCTTCATCAACATTACATACATACAAAACAGGTTTTGTGGTAATTAATTGAAAACTTTCCATCATTTCTTCTTCTTCTTGATTTTGAGGAATGACAGTTCTTGCAGACTTTGCTTGCATTAAAGCATCTTTGATTCGATTTAACAAAGCTTGTTCTGCTTGTGCTTCTTTATTACCCGTTTTAGCAGCGCGGTTTACTTTTTCAAGACGTTTTTCAATTGTTTCTAAATCTTTTAGCTGTAATTCAATATCGATTGTTTCTTTATCACGAATAGGGTTTACATTACCATCAACGTGTACAATATTATCATTATCAAAACAACGTAATACGTGAATAATAGCATTACATTCTCTAATATTTCCAAGAAATTGATTTCCTAAACCTTCACCTTTACTAGCTCCTTTTACTAAACCAGCAATATCAACAATATCTACTGTTGCCATTTGAACTCGCTCGGGCTTAACCAATTCTTCTAAACGGTTAATTCTAGGATCTGGAACATTTACTACACCTATATTGGGTTCGATTGTACAAAAAGGAAAATTAGCACTTTGTGCTTTTGCATTAGATAAACAATTAAAAAGAGTTGATTTTCCTACGTTAGGTAATCCTACAATTCCTGCTTTCATTATAAGTGATTTTAAAAAGTGTGCAAATATAGTTTAAAGTTAGTAAGTGTCAAAGTGTAAATAACTGAAAGTAGAAAGCACAGTTTCATCTAATTAATTAAATAAACTATTTATTATTGAAAAATAAAACACAAATGACAAAACACAAATGACAAATAAATTCCAAATTTGAAATTTTTAAAACTCAATCCTCTAAAATTGTATCAGAAAGTAAAAAGCGCCATACGGCGCTCTATTTATTTGAATAATTCCTCTAAAACATTTCCTTCTGTACTATTAGGAAAAGTTATCTTTAGCTTTTGAGCTAATGTAGGAGCTATTTGAGTAATTAATCGTTTACTGTGTGATTCTCCTTTTGCTATTCCCCAGCCATAAAACAGTAGTGGTGAATGTGTATCATATGCATATGGTGTACCGTGAGAGGTTCCTACTGCTCCATATTCTATATAACCTGGTTTATCCAAAATAATTAAATCGCCATCTTGTGTAGCGTCATATCCTTGAGCAATCATATTCAAATAATAATCTGCTCCTGAATTTGCTAAAATTTCTTCCTCTGAATATACTCGTTTTACTTGCTCTTGTGTCATTAAGAAATCTTTAAAAGCTTGTTTTACTTTTTGCAAGTCTAAATTTTTCTCACCCAGCTTCTTCTTATCAAAAAATAAATTAAAATTAGAATAATCTAAAACAATATTCTCTCCATAGGTGTCTGTGGAAAACTTTTCAATTGCTTTTCTAATTTCTTTTGTTTCAATATTTACGACATTATATTTTGAATTATGCAAGAATTTTCCATTTTCGGCACAAGCGTGATCAGCAGTTAAAAACAACAAATAATTTCCCTTACCAACTTTAGCATCTAAAAAATTAAAAAAATTAGCTAAAGTATCATCCAGTCTCAAATAGGTGTCTTGTAACTCCATTGAACGAGCACCTAAGTAATGTCCTATATAATCAGTTGATGAAAAACTAACTGTCAAAAAATCGGTTATATCATCGCTCCCTAATTGTTCTTTCTCAATGGCACGCATAGCAAAATCGGCCAAAATATCGTTTCCATATGGAGTAGAACGCAAAATTCCAGCATCATTTTTATCATACATAGCTTTCAAATTATATGGAAAAACAGGTTTTTCAGCGCCAAATAGTTTTGCTTCATACGGACTATCATCAGCATCACTTTCGTTATAAGTTGCTACAGGTCTTGAAAGATTCCATCCTTTCAAAATATAATCCATATATTTTTTTTCTGCATTAAATTGATTTACCCAATCAGGTAATTTTAGACCATAAAAAGTACTTGAAATAAAATTTCCCGTTTTGCTATACCAAAATGCCCAGTTCGCAAAATGTCCAGCTGGCAAAATTGCACCACGGTCTTTTAAACTCAATCCAATAACTTTACCTTTAAAATTAGTACCTAAACGTAATTCGTCAGTAATCGTTGTAGAAAGTAAATTTTTAGGTGACATTGCACCTTCTTTTTTATCCCCCTCTCCTAGCATTTCTACTGTTTCATCATCCGTACAATACATATCCTTACTATACTTACGACTAAACCATTCGTTACCCACAATTCCGTGAGTGGAAGGTGTCGTACCCGTGTAAATGGATGCGTGCCCAGGTGCTGTGTAAGTTGGCATATAATTATAATGTGCGTTATGAAATGTAAAACCATTATTCATAATACGTTTGAAGCCTTTATCCGAAAAATCATCAGCAAAACGATATAAATATTCCATTCGCATTTGATCTACAACTATTCCAATAACTAGTTTAGGTTTTTTAGGTGTTGCAACAACCTTAGACAATTGCTTTTGTTGTGCATTGACCAACAAAGAAAAGGTAAATGCAACTAAAAAATATTTTCTCATTCTTAAAATTTAAAACTTAAGGATTCGTTTTTAATTAACTCGAACTCCTTCATTACTTCATTAATAATTTCACTTACAGGTTTAATATCATGTATAAGTCCAGCAATTTGTCCAATTTCTAATTCCCCTTCTACTAAATCGCCTTCGAACATTCCTTTTTTTGCTCTCGCTCTTCCAAGAAGTACTTTTAAATCCTCTACAGAAGGACATTTACTATATAATTCTTGCAAATCATTATAAAATTTATTTTTAATCAACCTTACAGGAGCTAATTCCTTAAGTGTTAACTGTGTTCCTCCTTCTTCTAATCCTAGAATAGTATTTTTAAAATTTTCATGTGCAGAACTTTCTATGGAAGCAGCAAATCTACTCCCCATTTGAACTCCATCAGCTCCTAAAACCATTGCAGCCAACATCCCTCTCCCTGTTGCAATTCCTCCTGCTGCAATAAGTGGTATAGAAATTTTTTCTTTGACCATAGGAATCAAAGTTAGTGTAGTGGTTTCTTCACGACCATTATGTCCACCTGCTTCAAAACCTTCGGCGACAACTGCATCTACTCCTGCTTCTTGAGCTTTTAAAGCAAACTTAGAACTACTAACTACGTGAACCACTGTAATCCCTTTTTCTTTTAAAAAAGAAGTCCAAGTTTTAGGATTTCCGGCCGATGTAAAAACAATTTTGACTCCTTCTTCAACAATAATTTGCATTATTTCCTCTACATTAGGATATAATAGTGGTACATTTACCCCAAAAGGTTTATCGGTTGCGTTTTTACATTTTTGGATATGCTCTCTAAGTACATCTGGATACATAGATCCTGCTCCTATTAGCCCTAACCCTCCCGAATTACTTACTGCGCTGGCTAATTTATAACCCGAATTCCAAATCATTCCCCCTTGAACAATTGGGTACTTGATATTAAATAATGTTGTTATTTTGTTCATTCAAAAAATTAATTTTTTACTATTTTCCCTTTGGCAACCTTATCTGAACTTGATAATGTGTAATAATATATACCATTACTCAAATTATCTAATCTGAATTTTTGAAATGTATTTTTAAGTGTTTTTCTCAAAACTTCTTGTCCAAGACTATTATAGAATACTAATTCTGAGTTAACGTTTGACAAAGGCAATTGGAAAGTAATTTCATCATTTGCAGGATTTGGAAATACATTAATAGTTTCAAAACCAAATTTTTCTGTTCCTAAAGCATTATTTAAAGCCAATTGAAAATTAGGTATCCCATAACCATAATTATTATCTGGATTATTAAATCTATCTGCTGATGCTTTTACTAACTGTACAATCTCTGCATTGGTTTTATTAGGAAAAGCAGACCAAAATGAAGTTATTGCTCCAGCTAAAATTGGTCCAGAAAATGAAGTTCCATTGTTAGTAGTTATAGCTCCTGTTTGAGTTGCAACTACTGATGCTGAACCCATTGCCATCAAGTCTGGTTTTATTCTACCATCTGCTGAAGGACCAATTGAACTAAAACCTGAACGTGTTCTTGTTGAAGTTACAGAACCAACTGTAACTGCTAAAGTTGCATCTGCAGGCGTGCCTACATGTGGTTCGGCATTATTACCCTCGTTACCAGCAGAAACCACACAAATCATTCCTTTTGAAAATGCTATATCCACTGCTCTGGAAGCAACAGAAGTTTGTCCGTTCATTCTGGCGTAGGTATAACTATAGGCTGGATTATCAAACGCAAAATAACCTAAAGAAGAGTTTATAACATCAACGCCTAATCTATCAGCTTCTTCCGCGGCTTCAACCCAATTAGTTAACTCTAAAGGTGTTTCGCTATTTATATCTTCGGTAATAAACAAATAATAACCAGCATCAGGAGCAGTTCCAACTAAGTTAGTCGCATTTCCTCCCATATCAGATAAAACTTGAGTCCCATGTTGATAACCTGTATAAAAATTATTGCTATTGTTTACAAAATCATAGCCTCCTAAAATCAGACCTCTATTTCTCAAACTCGCAAAAGGTGCAGTTGTATTTACTCCAGGAAAACCAGCGTCTAAAATAGCAACCACTTTTCCAGTACCAGTAAAATTATTTTGATGCAAAATATGTCCGTTCAACATTTGAATTTGTGTAGCTGAGTTACCATAATCATAGTTTACTAATACACTATTAGTACCAGCCCATTTATCTACATATGTCAAATTTTGTTGATTTGTTACAACACTTCCTCTGCGATTTAATGAATGATTTGCATATTGTATATGATCTACAAAAGCTAGCCCTAAAAGTGCTTGTATATCTGTTTGTGTACCTCTAACATGAAGCATATTTAACCATTTTGATTTAGCTAACACAGTAATTCCAGTTGCAGCTGTTATTTGATCAATATAAGGTTGATGTAATGGTGCATCTCTTAAATCCAAAGCTATACTTTGAGTTGTTCTTCTATCTAATGATCGTTGTGTTAACTCAGACAAAGGATTAGCAAAAAAAGCAGCTGAATTAGGTTTGTCTCTAAAATATACCCAAGCATCTTCTTGAGCAAATACACCAAAAGATATCGATAGTATTAAAAAAAATATTTTTGCTTTCATCATTTAACGTGTTAATTGGAATTCCAAATATACACAAAAAATAAACGAATTACGATATAACGCCAGACCCAATAAGTTCATCATCTATGTGCCAAGATACAAATTGTCCTTCTGTAATTGCAGACTGAGGTTGCTCAAATGCTACATACAACCCACTTTCAAATTGATGCAAAGTAGCATTTTGTAATTCTTGTCTATAACGAATTCTAGCTTTTACTTGCATTGTTTCTCCAGGTTTCAATGCTAGATCAGTTCTTATCCAATGTATCTCATCGTTTGAAACAAATAAGGCTTTCTTAAACAATCCTGGATGTTGATGTCCTTGTCCTGTGTAAATAGAATTCGTTTCAATATCTGTGGCAATAATAAACAAAGGCTCTTTTGTCCCTCCTACATTTAATCCTTTTCGTTGTCCTATGGTATAATAATGAGCACCTTGATGTTTACCCACTAATTTTGCTACTTCTGGTGTATATTTTTTATTTTGAGATTCATATTTTAATCTTTCTTCTTCAGATTCAAAAATTGGTGTCTCTTGATGATAAATAGGATTCGAAGCAGCAACTTCATAAATTAATCCTTCTTTAGGCTGTAATTGTTGTTGCAAGAATTCGGGTAAGCGAACTTTTCCAATAAAGCACAACCCTTGCGAATCCTTTTTTTCAGCTGTGACTAAATCTAATGTCGTAGCAATTTCGCGCACTTGCGGTTTTGTCAATTCTCCAATTGGAAATAATGCTTTACTCAATTGTTCTTGTGAAAGTTGACAAAGAAAATACGATTGATCTTTATTATTATCTACACCTGCTAAAAGTTGATACATCGGCTGACTGTTAACTTCAATTTCTCCTTTTCGGCAATAATGACCTGTAGCTACATAATCTGCTCCTAGCGAAAGGGCGATTTTCATAAAGACGTCAAATTTGATTTCTCGATTACATAAAACATCAGGATTTGGAGTACGACCTTTTTCGTACTCACTAAACATATAATCGACAATTTTTTCTTTGTATTGTTCGCTTAAATCGACTGTTTGAAAAGGAATTCCGAGTTTTTGAGCTACTAAAAGTGCATCATTACTATCTTCTAACCAAGGACATTCGTTAGAAATAGTAACTGAATCGTCGTGCCAGTTTTTCATAAAAAGCCCAATTACATCATACCCTTGCTCCTTTAGTAAATAAGCAGCAACACTAGAATCGACTCCTCCAGAAAGACCAACAACAACTCTTTTCATACTCTAAAATTTAAGAGTGCAAAGGTAATTATTTCTTTTTAATCAATGTTGGCTTTTCAAAACCATTAATTGTATCTGCATTTATCTGACGAATCAGTTTACCTGAATCATCATAGTAACTCCAGATAGCATTCTTTTTATCTGCTTTAAACTGTCCTTTAATAACAACAACCTTATTAGCGTTATAAACCGTATAGCTTCCTTGCATTTGACCATTTATATAGGTAGCTTCTTCCACTAGTTTGCCTTCGTTACTGTATTTTTTTCCTATACCGTTTTTCAAACCATTTTTATATGGTATTTCTTCTGCCAACTTACCATCACTATAAAACACTTTACGTATTCCTTCTATTTCATCATTAACATAATTTTCGGTTGACATTACACTTGTAGCTCCTTTATGATAAAACTTCCAAATTCCTTGACGCATTTGGTTTTTAGCATTTCCTTCGCTCACTTTGTTTCCTTTCTCGTCAAAAAAAGTAGTATAGGCATTTCCTTTACCATCAAAATTTCGAGTAGCCATTACAATTTTTTTGTCACTATTAGTGTAATATGTGAAAAGTCCTATTTCTTTTCCGTGATCAAATTTTCCTTCATATCGCAAAAGATGAGAATCTTCATAATATCCTCTCCAAACTCCGTGTCTCTCCCCTTTGGGGTCATATTGATTCTCTTGAATTTTTTTTATTTGAGCAAATCCAGTTATGGCACTCAACCACATTAAAATAAGACATTTTAAAGCATTCATAATTTTCCTTTTAAAATCAAAACTCAAAAGTATTGGTTTTATTATTTATTACAAAAAATTAAATGTAAGTATTTAGCTAATCAGTTAAATGATGAAAAGCAAAAGAAAAATAAAAAAGACAAATTCCAAATAAAAAAACAAAGCTCAAATAGATTCCAATTTTTAATAATTGCAAAATCAAACATTTTGGTTGCTTGATATTTTCTGCACTTAGGTTTCAGGATTGGAAATTGGTCTCGAATTTTCTGGATTATTATTTTTTTCTATCTTTTAATTCTTCAATTAATTTTTTTCTAGTCATATCTTCATGAAGTTCTCCTATTTCTTTTACAGGAAGTTCATTTAACTTTTTCAAGACTACATCCATTAAAAATTGATTGTGATTTTCTAAAAGTTTAATTCTATTTTCAGCACTATCTAATCGGATTTTTAAGATTTGAATATCTGTTTTTGAATTTACATTATATTTTTCAGAACTTTCATTTACATAATTTTCCGAATTGTTTTTTATATAATTTTCTAGAATTTTTAATGTTTTTAAGTGAGGCTTCTTTGATGAACCGTTTAATATTTTATCAATACCTACTTGCGTAAGCCCAGTATCTTCAGCTATTTTATAACCCGTTAATCCCTTTTCTTTTATAATACTAATTATCTCCGCCAGCTCCATAAAAAAATAAATAAAAAAAATTATAAAATTTTATAATTATTATATAATTATTTTATAACTTTGTAATTGAATAAAAATTTGAATCAAACAAAAATAACAAATTAAAAAACAAATGGGAACTTTAATCACCATCTTCTTTCTATTACTCTTTATTAGAGAGCTAAAATTATTTGTAGAACAAATGGTTTATGTAGAAGCCAAAACCGATGTATTAAACTTTTTAGGAATCTTTATATCGTTTATGGGGCTCACGACTTCGTTTGTGGTTTTTTGGTAGTCGGTGTTTCAGTGCTTCGACAAGCTCAGCAACCGTGGTCAGAGGTCAGTCGCAGTTTTCAGTGTTCAACTTGAACTTGAAACCTTAAAGTTGAAACTAAAAAATCCTTCTTAGACTTTTAACATTGACAATTAATTTTTGAGAAGCGGGCACTTCGACAAGCTCAGTAACCTTACTTCGACACTTCGGGAGCCACTTCGACAAGCTCAGTAACCTTTGATACCGAAACTTTGGGGCTAAAACTTGAAACAAATAAAGAAAAAAACTATATTTGAAGCTAAATAAAACAAACTATAAAATTCTATTTGTATGCCTATTAGCACAAAAATCTCTATTGAAATAGACGGAGAAACATTACACCGTTTTTCTG
>JASGCW010000142.1 GCA_030053945.1 Limnohabitans sp. | reverse complement strand
TCCGAATCAAACATCCCATTTCTACCTGTTTTTTTGTAATTTTCATTGCTCATACGCTACATTTTTTATTATATTTGCAATAATATGTATTTTATATGATTTTCAAATATTTAAATTTTAGAACTCCCCTATATATATTTGATTTATTTTTATGAAATAACATTATGAAACATGAAAAATGTATAAGAAAAAAAACTTTCCCGTCATCTTTGACAGGAAAGTTTTTTATTATTGGTGTTTATGTAGCCCAAGTTTTTCCTACTTCGGAGAATGGTATACATCCCTTGTATGATCCCGGAATAGGGTCATACTTTAAAAGTTGTGTTGCTCCTACTTGAGAGGTGCAATAACCTACTATGGTAAGTTCTTTCATCATAATGAAGAATGTTTTTTCTCCACCTGCTTTAAAAGGAGGAACTTCTTGATTATTCCACTGCTCTGCTATTTTGAGCTGTTCTTCTTTTGGTAAGAGAATAAATTCATCTTTGGAGGTTTCTTTTACTTTTTGAGCAAATGCATCTAACCCTTTCTTAAATCGTTCTCTGTCTTCCTGTTTGTAAACCCCTGCTACGTAAGATTCAATGAACTGAGGTACATTGACTTCTTTTGCTCCAGGTAGGTCTGTTTTAGGAATAATGGTCTCTGTTAATTCGGATACAAGTTTTGCTTGTTTTTCGGTGAAAAACGTTGGCTTCCACCTGATTGTTGGCTCTGATTTACATCCTTTTAGGAGAGATAATAAAGTAGGAGCAGATAAAGACGCTCCTAATACTATTGCTGATTTTTTTATAACTTCTCTTCTTTTCATATCGTAATAAGATTAAAGATTTCCTTTTTTAAGTTCTGACACCGCATAATCTGCAGCTCTTGCGGTAAGAGCCATATAAGTAAGAGATGGATTTTGACAACCAGAAGAGGTCATACAAGATCCGTCTGTAACAAATACATTTTTACAAGCGTGGATTTGATTCCATTTATTAAGCACAGAAGTTTTGGGGTCTCTTCCCATACGAGCAGTTCCCATCTCGTGTATTCCGAGTCCAGGTCCTGTTTCGTTATCAAAAGGGTGTATGTCCTTTACTCCCGCTGCATCTAACATTTCTACAGCGCATTGCTGCATATCTTTTCTCATAGTAAGTTCATTTTCACGGAACTCACAATTAAAAGTAACCGTAGGTAATCCCCATTTATCTAATAGATTTGTATTGAGCATCATTTTATTATCATGATGAGGGAGCATTTCTCCAAAACCACCCATACCTATAGTCCATCCTCCAGGAACAGAAAGTGCTTGTTTAAGGTCCGCTCCCATTTTTAGTTCGGCAACGTACTTCCTCCAATTTTCTCTACTTGCTCCTCCTTGATATCCAAAACCACGAAGATAATCCTTACGTTTTTCTTTGATATTTCGGAAGCGGGGTATATAAAAACCATTTGGTCTCCTACCTGAGTAATATTGGTCTTCCATTCCTTCAAATTTTCCTCCCGCTCCTACTCCTAAATGATGATCCATCAAATTACTCCCTAATTCCCCACTATCATTTCCTAATCCATTGGGAAAACGATTGCACGCAGAATTAAATAAAATGAGAGTAGAATTTACCGTAGAAGCATTTAAGAATACTATTTTAGCAAAAAATTCTGTTTGCTGAAGCGTTTCCGTATCAATAACCCTTACTCCGACTACTTTCCCTTTTTGTTCATCATATATGAGTGAATGAACTATAGAATTGGGTCTGAGGGTCATATTTCCTGATTTCTCAGCGGCAGGTAGAGTAGATGCATTAGAACTAAAGTAGCCACCAAATGGGCATCCTCGCATACAGAGATTTCTATTTTGGCATTTTGTTCTTCCATTATGGTTTTCCATAAGATGTGCTGCACGTCCTATGGTCATAAGTCGCCCCTCATTTCCAAAGTGCTCGGCTATTTTACCTTTTACGTGTTTTTCTACGCAGTTTAACTCCATAGGAGCCATAAATTTTCCATCAGGAAGCTGTTCCAATCCTAAATTTTCTCCGCTTACTCCTATATATTGTTCTACATAGTCATACCAAGGAGCTAAATCTTTATAACGAATAGGCCAATCTACCCCAACACCATCTTGAGCATTTGCTTCAAAATCCATCGGACTTAATCTATAACTCTGCCTTCCCCAAATGATAGAACGTCCTCCTACGTGATATCCTCTCTGCCAATCAAATCTTTTTATCTCCGTATAGGGTTGTTCTGTATCCTTTACAAGCCAATGCTTGGTGGAATGCCTTACTAAATAAGAAGTTCTGTTCTGTTTTTCATAATCCTTAAGTTCTTCTTGCGTGAGCATATCATTGTTAGGAAATTCCCAAGGATCCTTTGTCGCTGTAGGATAATCTACAGGGTGTTTAATATCTCTTCCTCTTTCTAAAACAAGGGTCTTTAATCCTTTTTCAGAAAGTTCTTTTGCTGCCCAACCCCCACTAATACCCGTCCCTACAACAATTGCATCATAAGAGTTTTCTTTTTCTGCTGTTATGTTCAGATTCATATTGTTTTAGAGAAGTTGAGAGGTGAGAGAAATAGGTGCATTAAAAAGCTTAGAAATAGGGCATCCTTTTTTGGCAATCTCCGCAAGCTCCAAAAATCTCTCTTTGGATATATTGGGAACTTTGCCTACTAACAAAAGTTCTATTCCTTTGATAGAGAACCCTTCTCCGTCCTTATCAATAGAAACAACGGCTTCCACGATTAATTTTTCGGCGGTGAAACCTGCTCCGTTTAATTGAAAACTCAGTGCCATAGCAAAACAACTTGCATGGGCAGATGCTATCAACTCTTCGGGGTTCGTTCCTTCTACTCCCGATTCATTCTTAAACCTTGCAGTAAAAGAATACGGGGTATTCTGTAACACTTTACTGGGAACACTTACTGTTCCTTGTCCTTCTAATCCCGTGCCAATCCACTGGGCAGATCCTTTTCTTTTAATCATTTTTAATAAATATAAGATAAGTAAATTAAAATGTATTTCTTAATAATTATGAATATAAAAGGTGCTTTTGAAATACATAATAAAGTAAGCATCTTTTGTAATTATTTATTGCAACAAAACCGTTTTTCTATAATAGTTATCCTTTTATAGTATAGATATTGTATTCTAAAAATAAAAATATATTTTTTTAAGTTTTAAGCATGTATTTGAAAAAAAGCACAAAAGTTTGTAAAAAATGATGCATTTTTTCATCAAAAAAATGCATATATATAACTTTGGAAAAAATGAAGTTCAGGGTAGATTCATAATGCATAGTTCGTAATTAATGGGTAAGATGTTTAAAGATATCTTCTAATGAGTTTTCTATGAGGTGTATTCCTGAGACAGAAATGTTATTTTGCGTGAGATGTTTGAGAAGCTCTGCTCGTATATCGTGTGTGGCAGTGAGAATATATATATTTTCGGACTGTTGCTGTATGTTTGTTATTTCAGTGAAGGAATGTATGGTATCTAAAGAATTGGGATTGTGGGCAAATTCTATTTGTATGGAGTGTGTTTGGAATATGTTTTTTTCTAAAAAAGAAACATTTTCATCGGCTACTTTTTCTCCCTTGTGTATAATGACTACTCGTTGGCATAAAGCTTTTACTTCCTGCATTATGTGGGTAGAAAAGAGGA
Source organism: Limnohabitans sp. (assembly GCA_030053945.1). Taxonomy (GTDB): domain Bacteria; phylum Bacteroidota; class Bacteroidia; order Flavobacteriales; family Flavobacteriaceae; genus Flavobacterium. The sequence goes on along the minus strand of JASGCW010000142.1, from coordinate 3,997 downwards.
CTGTTTTGTTATGGCTTACATCTTTTATGAGGTTTCTTATTTCGGTTATCTGATTAGGATCTAAGCCGGTTGTGGGTTCATCTAGTATGAGAACGGGAGGATTATGAATGAGTGCCTGTGCGAGACCTAATCTTTGTTTATATCCTTTTGAAAGCTGTGATACGAGTTTGTGTTTTTCTGAGGAGAGAGAACAGAGTTCTATCATTTCATCTACTCTTTTTTGTAAGAGTGGGTTTGTCATTGTATGGAGCTTTCCTATCAAGAAAAGATGCTCTTTCACAAACATATCTGTGTAGAGCGGGTTTTGTTCTGATAGATAACCGATATTTGTCTTCACCAATTGCTTTTGTGTTATTACGTCATACCCTTGTATTTCTATTGTTCCTTCTGTTGGGAGTAAGAGGGTGGTCGCTATTTTCATAGTGGTAGATTTTCCCGCTCCATTTGGTCCTAAAAAGCCGAGAATTTCTCCTTTCTCTACTTCAAAATTGAGAGAACTGATGGCTTTTTGTTGCTTGTAAATTTTGGTGAGGTTTTTTATTTTTATAGACATATATCTTGTGAAAAATAGAAAAAGAAACCCTCAAGCTGATGAGGGTTTCTTTGTGTTGGCTATATTCTTTCAAATGCTGAAAAGAAGAATTGAGATTCTATGTGTGCATTTTCATCGGAGTCAGAGCCGTGAATAGCGTTTGATTCAATAGATTTTGCAAATATTTTACGGATAGTTCCTTCTGCTGCTTTGGCGGGGTCTGTGGCTCCTATCAATTTTCTAAATGTTTCTACTGCATTTTCTCGTTCTAAAACCAATGCTACAATAGGTGCTGATGACATATATTGACATAAATCATTGTAAAAAGGTCTTGTTTTATGCACTTCATAAAATCTCCCTGCTAATTCTCTTGATAGCTTGGTAAGTTTCATTGCTTTTATTTTAAATCCGTTCTCTTCTATTATTCTTAGGATTCCCCCCGTGTTTCCAGCTACAAAAGCATCTGGTTTAATCATTGAAAATGTGATGTTGTTCATTGTTTTATTGAGTAATTTATTTATACATTGCAATTAATAGATATTCTCATCTAAAGTTTCACAAAATACAAAAATTATAGGTGGGTTCTAAAAATTCATTTTTTAAATATTGCAAATTAAAAATTACCAAGAACCCATTTTGGATTTTTAATTTGAAACCAAATCTAATTATTTATTTTAAATTATTACATTATTTTTCATTTTTTTATTTCAAAATCAATTAACTTTCATTGTTTTGTTCTAAATTTTATAACTTTTTTACAATTAGACGTAGTTATCCTAATTTTTCTAATCTTTCTATTCCCATTATGTTTATTGTTGTTTAGTTTTTTTGATTGCCTTTAACGAAAAATTATTGGCGGCGGTGCGGCTTTCGTATCTAAAAAGCACAAATGTATCAACTGGCACAAAAGTTCGTAAATAGCACAAAAGTATCAAAGTACAGAAAGCCAGCATGGTAGCTAAATTGTATGTTATGCCTTTTTTTTTATTTATTTGTCAATGAGTTCACTTAGGATTTTATCCAAATGTTTATCTAAATTACCGTCAAAATCTGTAAATGGAATATCAAGTTGTTGTAAAACAGTTGCAAATCTTTTATATCCGTTTTCGCCACGTAATTCAACCCATTTTACTTTAAGCATATCAGCTTGTTGCTTGTTTAAGTCAGAAAGTTTATCTGCAACGAAAACATTACTTTCTCTTGCAAAAATTGCATCTGCACTTTCTGGATTTCCTCGCCCCATCATTTTTACTTCACAACGTGAATAAGTATTGCCTTTGATTAAATAAAAGTCAACTTCTCGCATACTTGCTGGAATTTTACTTTGGTCAAAATTTTCATATGGAACACTATATATTTTACAAAGTGTTGACATTAAATATTTTTCAACTCGTTTGCCTGCTGTACTCCAAAGTCCACCACGAAGTGCAGAGCGCTTAACAGCAAGAGTATTTATTACAATTAAACTTTCGTTTATGTTAAGTTCGACACTAACTCCCCTAAATTTAATTGTTAAAGTTAAATCAATAGCTGGTTGAGCTTCAATTAGGTTACTAATTGATTGATATAGTACATCATAATGTTCATTAGAAGCATCAATTACAATTTCCTTTGATGCTGAATTGTACATATTAGTAATCGTCTTTTTGTTAAGACCTGAATTAATTGCAATTTCGTCGGAACTTAGATTACGATTTAAAAATGTTGTTTTATACCAATCAATTGTTACGTCTTTATTGGCGAATTTGGCTTCGATAACTTTTTTGAAAAAATCTATCGCAAATTGCAAAAATTCAGCATTTATTAATGCAACAACTTCAATTCTATAATCTTGACCTTTTACAAGTCGTTTAATAATTTTTTTTACTACTTGGTCTGTTAATGTCATTTTGCTAATTCTTTGAATTGTTCTAATGTTAAAAACTGTGTTTTTCTTTCATTGAAAATATCTTGTGATTTTGATTTTGATTGCATATATTCAAAATATTTCTGCTCTTGTTCTGTTAAAAAGAACAGTCTATCTAATGCTTTTGCAGTTTTTCCGACTGTACCGCTACCGCCAAAAGGGTCAAAAACTAAATCACCTTTGTATGAATAATATTGAATTACTCTTTTGCAAAGTTCTACTGGAAAAATTGCAGAATGTACTTTGTCAAAACAAGGGTCAATTTTCCAAACATTTGTGTTTTCGTAACCGTCTGTTACTTTACTGTTTTCAACTGTGTGATAATCATAACTTCTAATATTCCAGTCTAATAATTTTTCGGTTGATTTTCTATAAACCATTAAATATTCAGTTACACAGTTTGGTTTATAACCTAATGGCTTTCGATGTTGCATAAAACCACCTATTCTGTTTTTAACACTTGCTTCTGGTTTTAGCCAAATTATATCATCTATAAACTCCCAACCATTTTTTACTAAATATGGGTGTAAGTCAAACGGAATTCCATACCGTTTACTTGAATGTGAACGGCTCACTCTCGGAATGATAATTGGTGAAGTATTGACAATTAAAAATCGTCCTTCTTTTGTAATTCGGTGTGTTTCTTTAAATACGTTTTCTAAAAACTCCAAATAGGCTTGATAACTTGGATAAATAGAGTAATCTCTTGCATTATAATATGGCGGTGAAGTAAATGTTAAATGTACACTTTCATCAGGAACATATTTTAAAGCTTTCAAAACATCTGCATTTACAACTATATTTTTGAGAAATTCATAAGTTTCGGTGTGCGGTAGCATACCAATACTTTGATTGTCCTTTGCAAAATATTCTTTGTAAATTACAGTCCTAACCATTTCATTAGGATGGTTTATTAAAGGTTTTAAGTGTTCTTCAACATCTTTATCTTTTTCAAAAACCAAAAGTCCACGTATTGCTTGACAAACAATTTTAGGGTCTTCATCTTCTAAAAATTGAAATAAAAGTGGTTTATTTTCACTTTTTCTTTGTCGTCCAATTGAAGATATTATTTCACGTCTAACACTTGTATCAGTTTCAGTTTTGTAGAGTTCTGAAAGTTTTGTAATACCTGTATTACTGCTAAGCTTACCAATATTTTTTACAGCGTTTAGTCTTACTTGATGATGTTGATGCTCTAAAAGTTCATATAAAAAAATACTGTTGAAATTACTTGGAAGTTGTCCTAAACTTTCAAGAATAAAGTTAATAGTTCCAACATCACGCTGGTTTTTAATAAGGTCTGCAATGTCTCCATTCCCTTTATGTTTCAACTCTTTTATTAATTCTTTTGTAATCATTTTTTAGTATATTATCAAAGTGCAAAGTTACTTAATTTTTAAATAATTTGCATTGTTGTCCATAAAAGAAATTGTCTGGAATTGTTTTTAATAAGGCATAACGTTTTGCAGCTACAAGAAGTTGGCGATTTCGAAGCACAAAACTGTCTGCCAGCACTGAACTTGGAAGTACAAAACTTCATTTAACCACTGAACCCGCCA
>JASGCW010000034.1 GCA_030053945.1 Limnohabitans sp. | reverse complement strand
ATTACACAAAAAAAATCGAAGCAGAGCTTCGAGGAATTAAACCAAAGAGATTAAACCAAAGAGATTAAATCCATTCTTCATGCACAAATTCGTTCTCATCAAAATAGGTTAGATATTGGACAAGTCGAGGACTGTCTCCGTAATTTGGTGTAGCACAGTGAGGCAATGCCTGATGCCAAATAATCATATCGCCTGCTTTACCTTCAACAGGAACAGATTCCAAAACTTCGACAGCATATTCCCTAGCAATTTTGTCTTTAGGCACTTGTGAGAGCCAATCTTCTATGGTATTATGAAACCCAGGAACACAATGAAAAGCACCATCATTTGCTAAACAATCTGATAAGTAAATTAAACCTTGCAAACGAAAAGGTATTGGCAATTTTAAACTCACATCCCAGTGCAATGGACTGCCTTTAAAACTATAAGTAGAAGTTATTGGCGGATTAAAACTAACTTTATCTATAGACCTAAATATTTTTTTTGTGTTATATAGTTGTTCGAAAGCCTTTTTTATTTTCCCAGACGCTCTGTTTCGTTCTAAAATGACATCATCATAAAAATTGACCATCAATCCTCGCTGACTCGGATGGCTTTGATACCAAGAACTTTTATCTTCAGGACTCATTTCTAAAAAATCCCAAATCACTTTTTGAGTTGCTATACAATCTTTTACAGGAATAGCTTCTTTCAGAATCACATAGCCATTCTCATTAAAAAACTTTAAATCCTCGATAGATAAAACATTTTCTTCTGGTATAACATCTAGTAGTTGCTTTTCGTTTTTCTGTAGAACCCAACGTTGAAATTCTTCAGTAGAAGGTTTATCTTGATACAAAAACTGTAAAACATCATCTAAGCCTACACCATTTTTATACAAATATTCAATTTCTTTATCCCAAGTAAGTCGGGCAAATTCTTCACCTTTTAAAATACGATTCCTAAATGAATCTAAATATGGATTATCAGCCATTTATATATTTTTGTAACATCTCAAATGATTCATATTAAAAATACATTTTTTAGAGATACAAACTAGACTTTTCACAAAAAACATTTTATAAATTCAAAAAATCTATTGAGATTTGTCCTATGTCAAAACTACCTAACATCACAACTAGCATTTTCTCTGTAATGTCGCAATTAGCGAACGAACACGGAGCTATAAATTTATCACAAGGATTCCCTAATTTCCCAGAGGATAAAAGATTAATTGAAATTTCGCAACGCTTGATTAATGGAAATATTCATCAATATACTCCTATGGCAGGATTACCATCACTATTGGAAAAAATTGCCCATCAAACGCTAAAACAATACGGAAGAAAAGTAAGTACTTCGACCGAAATGTTAATTACCGCTGGTGCTACGCAAGGAGTTTTTACCATGATAAATACATTTATTTCTAGCAATGATGAAGTTATCATTTTAGATCCAAGTTATGATAGTTATGAACCTTCTGTTTTAGTCGCTGGTGGAAAACCTATTCGTGTGTCACTAAACGAAGATTATACTCCTAATTTTAATAGAATTGAAGACGCAATCAGTGCTAAAACAAAAATGATTGTGATTAACAATCCGCACAATCCGACTGGAAGAATTTGGACAGAAAAAGATTTTGAATCTTTAGAAAATATTTTAGAAAAACATCCTAAAATTCTTATTTTGGGAGACGAAGTATATGAATATATCACTTTTTCGCAACCTCATATTTCTTTTAATACAAGAGAAAAACTAAAAAATCGCACCGTAATTGCTTCCTCTTTTGGAAAATCATTACATGTTACGGGTTGGAAAGTGGGATATCTAATTGCTCCTGAAAACTTAATGTACGAAATGAAAAAAGTACATCAATTTTTAGTTTTCAGCGTAAATAGTTTTTCGCAACACGTCATCGCAGAATACCTTGATGTAGTTGATTTTAGTGAAGTTTCAAAAATGTATTTACAAAAAAGGAATTTATTTCAAAACCTAATCAAAGACAGTAAATTTGAATTGATGCCTTGTGATGGAACCTACTTTCAAGTTGTAAATTACAATGCCATTTCTAGTAAAAACGATGTTGATTTTGCTAAAGAATTAATCACTAAACACGGGGTCGCAGCCATTCCTATATCTGTTTTTTACAATGATAACACAGATAGAAGTATGTTGCGTTTTTGCTTTGCTAAAACAGATGAAACCTTAATAGCAGCTGCTGAAAAATTGCGTAAAATTTAATTTTCACAATCACAAAACTCTGGTTTTTGAAATAATTTTAGCATATTCAGATTGTTGATAGGATTATTTGCTTTATCTAAAGCAAATAGTTTTTCCATTAATTTATCACATTTTGGAAAGTAAAATTTTATTTTCACATAGATTTCACCGCGTAAATCAATTTGCTCTATTGAATTTGTCTGATCTAAAATGAGACTTTCCAAAACTTTTTTATTGCTATCTAGAAAACAAACAGCATATTTATTTTTTTCACTATCATCATCATTGTACAATGTTGAAACTAAATATCGATCTTTACTTTTAGCAAGTACAAAATAGCCCCTTTTTATGTTATTAACAATAAAAATTTGAAAGCGACAACTACCAAATTCTACATAGTCAAATTCATCATATTTTAATGATTTTAATTTTTTTTCATTAGAAACTTCAAAATAAATTTTCTTTTCTTCGTCATCATATTTGAATGAGCTTTTTTCAATTTGAAAATCGGACTTTAAACCATTTTTACATACACTAATAGAATCAGGAAATGCAAAATTAAAAGTCATTAGAAACAATAAATAGATAATTTTTTTCATTAGTTTTCGATTTGATTGGTTGATGCAAAAATATTTTCTTTAACTCCAAAACGTGTTAAATCAAGATGAAAACATTTGCAACAAATGGTTATTTAAACGTTAATAGTTTAAATTGAAAACAAACAAATAAGATTGTTAACAAAATAGATTTTCTAAACCCATAAATAATTGTATTTTTACGGCTCAAAATTTCTAAAATAAAATGGGTAAAATCATTGCAATTGCTAATCAAAAAGGTGGAGTTGGAAAAACTACAACATCTATAAATCTCGCTGCTGCATTAGGAGCTTTAGAGAAAAAAGTTCTTTTAATAGATGCTGATCCACAGGCTAATGCTAGCTCTGGACTAGGTTTAGATGTCGAAAGTGTAGAAATAGGAACTTATCAAATTTTAGAGCACAGTAACACGCCAGAAGAAGCTACAGTTACAAGTACTGCTCCTAATGTAGATGTTATACCTGCACACATTGACTTGGTTGCCATTGAAATAGAATTGGTTGACAAAGAAAATCGTGAGTATATGCTTAAAAAATCTTTGGAAAGCGTTGTTGACAAATACGATTATATTATTATTGATTGTGCGCCTTCTCTAGGTTTACTTACCTTAAATGCTTTAACAGCAGCAAATAGTGTGGTTATTCCTATTCAATGTGAATATTTTGCTCTAGAGGGATTAGGAAAATTATTAAACACGATAAAAAGTGTTCAAAAAATACATAATCCAGAACTTGACATTGAAGGATTATTATTAACTATGTATGATTCACGTTTACGTTTGTCTAATCAGGTTGTAGAGGAAGTACAAAAACATTTCAACAATATGGTTTTTGAAACAGTAATTCAACGTAATATCAAATTGAGTGAAGCACCAAGTTATGGAGAAAGTATCATTAATTATGATGCTACAAGCAAAGGCGCAGTTAATTACTTACATTTAGCAGAAGAAATTATTAAAAAAAATAGTTAAGATTTAGGAGAAAGATATATGGCATTGGCAAAAAAACAAGCAATGGGGAGAGGTTTATCGGCACTTTTGAAAGACCCAGAAAACGACATCAAATCTGTTACCGATAAAAATGCAGAAAAAGTTGTAGGTAATATCATTGAGTTAGAAATTGACTCTATTGAAATTAACCCGTTTCAGCCGCGAACCAATTTTAATGAAGAATCTTTACAAGAATTAGCAACATCTATACGCGAACTAGGAGTTATACAACCTATTACTGTTCGTAAAATGGATTTTAATAAATACCAATTAATTTCTGGAGAGCGTCGTTTACGCGCTTCCAAAATTGTTGGATTAAAAACAGTTCCTGCCTATATACGTTTAGCAGATGACAACGAATCGCTAACAATGGCACTTGTTGAGAACATTCAACGTCACGATTTAGACCCTATCGAAATTGCTTTATCGTATCAACGTTTGATGGACGAAATTCAATTAACACAAGAGCAAGTAAGTGATAGAGTAGGAAAAAAACGTTCTACAGTAGCAAACTATATGCGTTTGTTAAAATTAGACCCTATTATTCAAACGGGAATTCGTGACGGATTTATCTCTATGGGACATGGTCGTGCAATCATCAATATAGATGATCACGATGCTCAAACAAACATTTATCAAAAAATTGTTAGTGAAAATTTATCTGTTCGCGAAACTGAAGCATTAGTAAAAGCATATCACGAAGGAACTCCTGAAAAAGTTTCTCCAGCAAAAAAAACAGATTCGGCATTTGATGTAAGTCTTGATGAGAAAAAATCTTTTAGCGATTATTTTGGAGCTAAAGTTGATATAAAAGTTGCAGGAAATGGTAAAGGAAAAATAACAATTCCTTTTCATTCTGAGGAAGACTTCAATCGCATCATTAAATTAATCAAAGGTTAGTGAAGTTTTGGTTTTACATACTATTTTTTTGTTTCTACCTAGGGAATTTTTCAGGATTTAGTCAAGAAAAATTAACTCTGAAAGCAAAAGATACCGTTTCTGTAACTATAGATCCATTACGCCCTTCAAAGGCAGCTTTTTATTCGGCATTATTACCAGGAGCTGGTCAGGCATACAATAAAAAATATTGGAAAATACCTATTGTTTATGCTGCACTTGGAGTTAGCTTATATTCGTATATTTTTAATGAAAATAAATATAACGAGTATCGCGATGCTTATAAAGAAAGACTATTATTAGGAACAAATAGTACTGATCCATTTAAAGGAATTTTAAGCGATTCCAGATTACTAGATGCACAAAAATATCATCAACGAAATAGAGATTTATCACTATTAGTAACTGTTGCTTTTTATGTTTTAAATATTGTTGATGCAAATGTTGACGCACATTTACAGCAATTTAACGTAAATGGAAAATTAACAGTCAAACCAGAAATTCAAACAAATCCTTTTACATACAATCAAAATTTAGGATTAACACTTAATTATAAGTTTTAATGAAAATAGCACTTTTAGGATACGGAAAAATGGGTAAAGTAATAGAAAGAATTGCTTTAGAACGTGGACACGAAATTGTATTGCGCAAATCAAGTGAGGCTACTTTTGACGGACTTGAAAAAGCAGATGTAGCTATAGATTTTAGCGTACCTGACAGCGCTGTTTGTAACATTTCTGAATGTTTTACTACTAATATTCCTGTAGTGTGTGGCACAACGGGATGGCTTGAACACTATGATGAAATGGTTGCTCTTTGTAAAGAAAAAAATGGCGCCTTTATTTATGGCTCAAATTTTAGTTTAGGAGTAAATATTTTCTTCGAGCTAAATGATTACCTAGCAAAAATGATGGCAAATCTTTCGCAGTACAAAGTCTCTATGGAAGAAATACATCATACTCAAAAATTAGATGCACCTAGTGGAACTGCAATTTCACTTGCAAATGGAATACTAGAAAATTCAAAATATGAATCTTGGACTTTAGAAAAGGCTAACGAAAACCAAGTTCATATTGAAGTAAAACGAATAGAAAATATTCCAGGTACGCACAGTATTTTTTACGATAGTGAAGTAGATCAAATTGAAATCAAACACACAGCTCATAATCGTGAAGGATTTGCACTAGGAGCTGTGATAGCGGCTGAGTGGTTAGCAGGAAAAAAAGGAATTTTCACAATGAAAGATGTGCTTTCATTAAACAACAAATAGTAAAAGACAACTATATAATAAGAAACAATTAATAAAACAGTTAGAATTCTAAATTCTAAACTCTAAATTCTAAAATTAAGATGACAGCATTACAGTGGTTTATATTTTTCTTAGTAATTCAGGTAATTCACGGACTAGGAACTTGGAAATTATACGAAAAAGCAGGTAGAAAATCTTGGGAAGCGTTTATCCCTATTTACAACGCAATAGTATTAATGAAAATCATTAATAGACCTACTTGGTGGACTGCCCTACTCTTTATACCTGTTATAAACATTATTATGTTTATCGTTACTTGGGTAGAAACATTAAGAAGCTTTGGAAAAAACAAAGAAAAAGATACCATTTTAGGCGTTGTAACACTTGGTTTTTATATTTATTATGTAAACTATTTTGAAGAAGTTACTTACAAACGTGACAGAAGCCTAACAGCTACTACAAAAGCAGGAGATACTATCGCCTCTGCTTTATATGCCATTGTGGTAGCTACATTAGTACATACGTATCTAATGCAACCTTTTACGATTCCTACCTCATCATTAGAAAAATCATTACTAATAGGGGATTACTTATTTGTAAGCAAGTTTCATTATGGAGCTAGAACTCCAAATACAGCAGTTGCTTTACCTATGGTACACGATAGTATTCCATTTACAGGTATAAAATCTTACTCAAGTTGGCCTCAATTACCTTCTTTCCGCCTACCAGGAGCACAAGAAATTAAACATGGTGATATTGTAGTTTTCAATTGGCCAGTAGATACAGTGTATCAGTTTTTTGATAAATCAAAACGACACGCAGACAAACCTAAAGACAAACGTTCTAATTACGTAAAAAGATGCGTAGGTTTACCAGGTGATAACTTATCTATTAAAAATGGTGATGTTTATATTAATAATAAACAACAAACTTACAACGATAGAACGAGATTACAGTACAATTATGTTGTAAGAACTAAGACTCAATTAACTTCTCAATTTCTCACTAATTATGCAATAGGAAACGACGGTATTTTACCAGTATACGTAATTAACAAAATCTATTGGGATGATTTAAAATTTAGAAGTTACTTATTAAAAAATAAAAATGATAAGAAAGTTTATCTAACGGAAATAAATAGACCAGACAGAGAAAATGTTGAAGTAGCTGGATTTTTTAATCAAGAGGTTGAAGAAGTTTTAGTTGGAAATCTAAAACTGAAACAATTAGCAAACACTTATATTATAACAATTCCAGAAGATATGATTGCCACTATAAAAAGAAATAGTGAAATTATATCAATTGAAAGAACAAAACATAATTTTGATTATTTAAGAGATCCTCTTAGAATAAAAAAACAATATGACATTTTTCCTCATAATCAAAAATGGTCGCAAGATAACTTAGGACCTATTTATATACCTGAAGCGAACAAAACTGTTGCCTTAAATAAAGAAACACTTCCTTTTTACAGAAGATTAATTACTGTGTATGAAGGGAACAAACTAGAAGAAAAAGGTGGCAAAATTTACATTAATGATCGTGAAGCAGTGAACTACACCTTCAAACAAGATTATTACTGGATGATGGGAGATAACCGACATAATTCTGAAGATAGTCGTTACTGGGGCTTTGTTCCGTTTGATCATGTGGTAGGAAAACCAGTTTTTATTTGGTGGAGTATAGACCAAAACATTCCTTGGGGTAAAGCTTTTGATAAAATTCGCTGGAATCGTTTGTTTACTACTGTTAGTGGTGATGGAGAACCAGTATCTTATTTTAAATATTTCTTAGTTTTTATGGCTGTATGGTTTGGATACGACTGGTACAGAAATAAGAAAAAGAAAAATGCATAATTTTTTGTTTCAGGTTTAAGGTTTCAAGCTGACAAGCTTGGAACCTTAAACTTTAAACTTTAAACTGAATTTAATGAATCTCTTAATCCACCCTACATACTTTCCTTCCATTAGTCATTTTGTTGCTATTGCACAAGCAGAGACAGTAACCTTTGAAATGGATGACAATTTCCAGAAACAAACAAACAGAAACCGGATGTATATTTACAGTCCAAACGGTATTCAGTTATTAAATATCCCCATAAAACACAGTAAAGAAGTACATCAAAAAACCAAAGATGTTCGTCTAGAAACTGCTTTCGACTGGCAAAAACAACACTTCAAATCATTAGAAGCGGCCTATAGAACCTCTCCTTTTTTTGAATATTACGAAGATGCAATTGCTCCTATTTTTGAGAAAAAGCATACTTTCTTGATGGATTTAAACTTCCAAACCATCGAAATAGTATCTAAATGCCTTGGGTTACAATTTGACCATAACAAGACTACAGAATACTTTCAGGAGGCTCCAACTTTTAATGATTTAAGAAGTTTGGCTAACGGCAAGAAAGACACTTCTATATTCGAACCCTACACCCAAGTTTTTGAAGAAAAACACGGTTACTTGAACAATTTGAGCATTCTTGATTTATTATTCAATGAAGGCAGATATGCTAAGGAATATTTATTGAAGCAAAAGATTAGTTTCTAATATAAAGGTTAGTTTTCAGTATTCAATAATACTATTTCAATCATTTAATAAATTAAGGTTGTTTTTTAATAAATAACGTGATTTCGATAATATGCCTTTGCTAAACAATAATTACGCGTATATTAATGCCACGAATACACGAATCTAGAACTAAATATTAGAATGATTCGATTTGTGTATATTCGAATTTCGCTTTAGGCGACGAATTTAATAAACTAAACCTTTTTAATTCGTGCATTCGTGGCAGAAAAAATAGTAATTTTTCGTCGAGTTCACTTTAAATACGTTCAAATCTGAGTCAACTTCTACTTACAAAACATTCAACTTCTGCATTAATTCATTCTTTTTAGATCTAGAAATTGGAATCTTAGCATTATTTGACAAAATGATATAACCTCCATCACTATTTAAATATTTTACTATTGCACTAATATTAATTATAAAAGTTTTATGAACTCTAAAAAAACTTGAATTAGGCAAAGAATCTTCAAAATATTTTAATGTTTTAGAGATTAACATTTTTTTATTGTCTTTCATATAAACATTAGTATAATTTGAATCTGCTTCAAGATAAATAACATCATTGGTATCAAGCATTATTACTCCATCAAAAGTAGAAACGGCCAGTCTTTTATTACTATTATTATTCTTGTTTAATGAATTAATAATAACTTCCTCTAAGTCATTGCTTATTGAACTTTTTGAATTATTAATTTTTTTTCTAACTTTTTCGACAGCATTTACTAACTCTTCAATATCGATTGGTTTCAATAAATAATCCAAAGCATTGGTTTTAAATGCTTTTATCGCATAATTTTCATAAGCTGTAATAAAAATAGTCACATAATTTAGTTCTGATGTATTTTTAATCACATCAAATCCAGTCCCTGTTGGCATTTCTATATCAAGAAAAACTAAATCTGGCTGTACTTTTTTTATAGTATCTATTGCCGAATCAACAGAATGTTGAATAGATATAATTTCAATATCTGGACAATATTGTTTAACTAAATATTCCAAAACTTCTGCTCCAGCTATTTCATCATCAACTATTACTGCTTTTATCATATTTTTATTTTTTTAAATCTATAACTATTTTTACAATCGTACCTACAGGTTTTCCTTCATCAAATTTGTCTTCAATTTCAACTTTTGCAGAAAATTTGTCGTTTTGCCTACCTAAAAGCTTCATTCTTTCTTGTGTTACTGACATCCCCATTGATTTGTGACTAAGCTGCTTTTTCAACTTAATTTGATGTGCTGCTTCTCTTCCTATTCCATTATCTTCTACAATACATTTTAAAATTGTATTTTCATTTACAAAACTAATTAACAATTTTCCTCTCCTTTCAGTTAGTGGAATAATACCATGCAGAATTGCATTTTCTATAAATGGTTGAATTATCATAGGCGGAATAAAAGTAAGTTCAGCATTTACAGCCTCATCTACAGTAATATCATAATCGAAAGAAAATGAAGCGCGCAAAGCTTCTAATCCTACATACAAATTAAGCATTTCTATCTCATTACTTAACAATACATATTCATATTTTGAATTTTCCAATACATGACGAATCAATCTTGCAAATTTTGTTAAATATTTTTGAGCAGATACCGTATCATTTTTAATTACAAAATTCTGGATAGAATTGATTGCATTAAACATAAAATGCGGATTCATTTGAGAACGCAGTGCCTTCAATTCAGATTCGTATATTCTTTTATTTAACTCGGCTTTTTCGCGTTCAATTTTAGTTACCCTTTTAATTCGATTGCGATAAACCAAAAACAAACTCAACGACATCGTTCCAAAAAGTATAGAATAAAACCACCACGTTTCCCAAAAAGGTTTTTTTATAGTAAAATTAATAATTCCAGGTATTTTAGATTTTTCTCCATTGTTTGTAAGTGCATACACGATAAATTTATATTTCCCTGGAGGCAAAGTGGTAAACTGCACAAAGGTGTTAGTTGTAGTGTTCCAACTATCTTCTAATCCTTCTAGCTTATAAATATAATTTACTTTACCATTGCCTTTCATATATAGGCCTTTGTAATTAATTTGAATAAAATTTTGATTATGATTTAAGTTATGTTTTAATGTAAAATCTTTCTGTACTTTGTTTACAATAAATTTTTCAATAGTAACAGGTATGTTATAAGGTTTCGGCAATAAAACATCATTTCGTGCAATGGTTGAAACGCCATTATTAGTAGCTATGTGTAATGTATCATTGTAAATTAAAAAATTATTAACTTCATTATCTATCAATCCGTTATTTGTGTTTAGAGCGATAACATTAGTTCTACCCTTTGTTTCCTTAATAACAGAAAGACCTTTGTTTGTTGCTACCCAAACTACTCCATCTGAATCAACTTTGACTTTTTTGCATAGATTGCTGGATAATCCATCTCTTTCTGTAATATTTTTGAGAACTTTTCCATTTTTAAAATAAAAGATACCGTGTCCTCTAGTAGCAAAAATTAGAGTTTCTCCTACTTTTGCTATATCTTCAATTCGTTCATCAAAAAATTTAACCTCTTTATGTGCTTTTAATTTTAATGATTTATCCAACGTAAACGATCCATTTTGTGTGCTAATCCATACATCATTCCCCACTTTTGTCAAAGAATAAATTAGAGATGGTAATACACATATTTCTTCAATATAATTTTTCTTCTTGTTTATCTTATAAAGACGCATTGTCGTATAACCTATATCTGTATCATCATTGAGAGAAATAATGTTTCTTAAACGGACTGGTAACATATTCTCCCCTATAAATTTCACTCTTGATTTCCCTTTCTCACTAGGATTATATATAAATGGAGAAGTTCCTGAAATAATTAATTCATTATTACGATTTTTAAAAAAACTTAGGGGAGTAACCTCTTCTTGTACATTATATACAGTTGATACTTTATTTTTGAAATGGTCAAAAACATCAATACTTTTAGGTGTTAATAAATAAATCTTATCATTTA
The DNA here is from genome assembly GCA_030053945.1 of Limnohabitans sp. GTDB lineage: Bacteria > Bacteroidota > Bacteroidia > Flavobacteriales > Flavobacteriaceae > Flavobacterium. The sequence continues at coordinate 26,738 of JASGCW010000034.1, read as the reverse complement.
GTTCTTCAATAGATAATACTTTATTAATAGTTTTATTATAATATGAAAAATTGAGATTTGGAATATAAAACACCCCCTCATCTAAAGTTGAAATCCATATCCCCTTTTCTGCATCCTCAAGAACACAAGTAACACTTAAATCTTTTAAAAATTCTCTATAAGGGGCTTGGTATTTATTTTTTAAAAAAACAGACGTCCCTTTTTTAAAATAATTAACCCACAGTCTATCTTCTGAATCTGCACTAACAGTTATTATTGAAGGCTTTTTTGCAATATCTAAATTAAGGAGTTCTGTAGTTCGATTTTTATCAATTTTTAACAACTTCAGCCCCTGCGTATGAAAATAAGTTTCATCGCTCAATTTTGTACAATGGTAACGTGCCGTATTCATTCCATAATTTAAACAATAACTCTTTTTTAAAAAATGAAGTGTTTGTAAATGAATTCGACTATTTTTTATCTTTTCATTTGCTAAAAAACTAAAAATAATTTTATGATTGTCTAATTCTTTTATGTAAAAAGAACTAAATTTATGATTTATTGCCCCTAACTTGTTGTATGGAGGCTTTATTTTATAATATCCTTGATATTGAGTAGCGAGATACAAAACATCTTTACTATCAAAATTAAAACTTTGAAAAATTCCTCTTACACCCTTTGACAATTCTTCATTAATCTTTAATTGATGAATAGCATCGGTTTTATAATCATAATAAGAAAGTTTATTGGAATATGACGTAAACCAGATTCTTTTGTGGTTATCCTCACAAATATGAAAAATTGTATTGTCTGGCAAACCATTAGTTGTAGTGTAAGTCACAAATTTATATCCATCAAATCGAGAAACACCACCATCTGATGCAAACCATATATATCCTAAACTATCTTGAAATACAGCATAACATTCTGAACTTGGTAAACCTTCATTCACTCCAAAATGTTTCATAACTATTTCCTGAGCAAAATTAGGTATTACTAGTAAGTTGAGAATTAAAAAAAAGAAAACTGTATTTATATTTTTAAAAGTCAATTTATTTAGAATATTATTCTAACAAAAGTAAAAGTTTTTATTAGATATTTTTAACCAATCACTAACTGAAAGAAGTTTTTCACTAACTCATATTGCAGTTTTGTTTTTTGTAACTAGTTAGAGCTAGAAGAAGGGAACTGGGAGTTGGAAGACGAAACTTATGTAATATGTAATTTTTAAAATTGAGGTATCCTCTTTCCTGATTACTTTCATCAAAATTCACTCCAATAATTAATTCTATCCATTCACTCATTCAAAAGTGACTTTCAATAAATAGCAAAAAAAATAAGCATACCACTACTATACTTTTGAAAGAGTATTTTAAAAAAGCGGAACCCGAAAAGCTAACAGAGTAGGGAAAATAAATAAAACTTTAAAATGAAAACAAAAAAAATTAAGTTTTTAGTGTTCGTATCATTACTAACTGTATCACTAGTGAAAGCGCAGACAACTAATCAACTAGCAAAGTTTACAGGAAGCGGAACTAATGTTAAAGATTCCAATATTTTTGATGATGGAACTAAAATTGGTTTTGGGACTACAACTCCTGCCTATGCTTTTGATAGTAATCTAGGATATGCAAGGTTTTCTTATCCTGGAGCAATAAATAATCGTTTTTTTCAAATTATTCCAGGTTATCAAGGAAATGGTGATATTCCAGCAGGATCATATATTTCAGCAGGATCATCCGTTTCTGGTGAAGGATTGAGTTTACTTCCTAATGGAGGCGGAAATACAGGAGTGAAGTTAGGTGCTTATGTTTATGCAAAAAACAAATGGACATCTGTATGGGAGACACAAAATGAAAATGCTACTAGTACACCTACCTTAAGTTTATTAAAAGGTGGTGGTTGGGTAAATTTAGGAGATATTAACAACACAAATGCGGATAAAACAAACTTTTCACTAAATGGTGATATTATTGCACGATCTGATAAAGGCATAGGAATTTCATTAATTCAAAATATGAATATACCTTTTTGGGATGGTAAGAATAAATCTTTGAGAATTAGTATACCAGATCAATCTTGGAATCCAAATGGATCTGCTTTTATCGATGTGAATGGAGATAATTCAAATATAAATAATGCTTTGTATATTAACTCGTGGTCAGGGCGAGATACATATATTAATACTGGTTCGTGGAATACACCCCCTAATAATGGAGGAACAGTTTATTTAGGAAAAACTAGAATTGGAGCAAAAAGACCTAATGGTATTCATGCAGATGCGCAATTAAGTGTAGATGGTAAAGTATTAGCAAAAAGTGTTTATGTAAACACAACTACATGGGCAGATTATGTATTTGCAAATGATTATAAGTTACCAAAATTATCTGATGTAGAAACTTTTTATAAAGAAAACAAACATTTACCCGAAATACCATCTGAGAAAGAAGTAATTGAAAATGGTGTAAATGTGGCTGAAATGAATAAACTTTTGTTGAAAAAAGTGGAAGAATTAACTTTATATATTGTAGATCAAAATAAAAAAATTGAGGAGCTAAGAAACGAAATCAACCTATTAAAAAAATAGTTAAAAGTTTAAAGTATTATGACCAGTAGAATAAACTATAGAGTAAAACTTTCAATTTTTCTATTTCTTTTCTTTTCTAGTATTAGTAATGCTCAAACGAATAGACCTAGATTGAATTACGAAAGTTATAAAAGTTTGTTGAATGATATATATTCACCGATAAAAACCCGATATCCTGATTTAACTTTTTTTAAGTTCAAATCTATGGGTAATATAAAATTATCACCATATTCTTTATATGATGGATCTTCAAATGTGCCATCACTTGATGCTATGAAATATTTAGATGTTATCAATACACTAGATATATCAAATTTCAAAAGTGATGAGAAAATAAATATCAAATACTTGCAAAAAGAAATGGTAAATGGAGCAATGAGTTCGGTTGTTCCCATCTCAATTACATTTATAAAATATAAAGATTTGAATCCCGATGCACTAAGTAGAAATTATATTAAAATCGAAGGACGCAAGGTTAATGATTATAGTCCTGAAGGATATAATATTTTTACAGAAAAATTTTTATTTGCTGCATCACCTTTAAATCAAATTATTAAAAGTAGAACTGTAAATTTTAGTTTTAGTACATCTTTGTATTTAAGTAATATAACTGATCCCATAAACAATAATGCAATGATAGATTATGGTGATGGCAATGGCTATGTAAGATTAACCAGCGAAGTTGTGAGAGTAAACTATTCAAGCGATGGAGAAAAGAATATAAAAGTAAAGTTAAATTTTCAAGGCACAGATTTTATATCAAATAGCACTATTAAAATTGAATCTTCTATATTATCTGAGAATAATTCTAATAGTACAGCAAGAATACAATCAACATTAACGCCTCCAAGTGTTGGACCTATAAACATAAGCACAACTAAATTAGGCAAACTTGTAAAAGGTAATTATGCTGTTTGGTTTTCACCATGTAATAGGACTAATAAAATTAGAAAACCTTATATAATATCAGCTGGTTTTAATCCTGGCAGTGGAAAACAGTTAGTGCCTTTATCAGTAAATCCAATGGATTTATCATTTAATTTAGGTGGTCAAAATATAACAATACCTATCTCTTTTGAATGGAGAGGGACTTGGTATGAGGCTTTTAATGGTTCGTATAACAAGCATTTTTCTCCACAAGAATATCAAGCTTATGGAAATATTAATCATAATGGCGCAAGCAATGGAACAAGACTTTTAGACAGATTAAGAGATGAAGGTTATGATATTATCATTCTAATGTATGATGATGGAACAGACTATGCCATAAATAATGCAGCTCTTTTTATGGAATTAATAGAAAAAGTAAATCAAGAAAAATTCTCTAATAATTCCTATTATGAAAATGTTGTTTCTGGCTATAGTGCCGGAGGTATTGCTACAAAATTAGCACTTTCATTAATGGAATCTAGATATAAACAAGGAATTGGTCCAAATCCACATACTAAAACTTGGGTAAGTATAGAAACAGAAAATCAAGGAGCAAATGTGCCATTAGGATTTCAACATTTAGTTGATTATCAAAGTGAATCAAATAATTTATTACCGTTATCTGCAATGGGATTAAATGTTATTCAATGTACGGCCGACTGGATTAACTTTGTTGTTGCTAAATTAGCTTATTCATTCAACTTTAATCCAACAGGTAATGAATTATTAAGTTATAACGCTACGTCAAATAATAATTCTCATCAGGACAGAAATAATTTATTAAACTTATTCAATTCTATACCTGGTAATTCAAGTAAAGGATATCCAGAATTTTGTAGAAGAGTAGGAATTGGAATGGGAAGTGGAATAGGCGAACTAGTACCACATTCAAGTCCTGAATTATTTGATTCAAAGTTAAAAATGAATCCACTTGGAGATTCTTATACCTATTCGACATGTGAAGGTAATGAAACAGGTTATAGACCAGTTACTGAGAAAAGGACTACAGCTAGATGGTGGGGAAATATCAACCCTAGCAGTCCATTATTCTCTGGTTCTATTTATCATTCAACAAAATGGACTATAATGGAAAAATTTTGTTTTGAAATATGGGGTAACTGTATTTGCTTTGGACCAATTGAGATTGGTGATGCTGATATAGTTATTGGTGAAAAAAATGTTAATAGACCCAATTCATCAATAAATTATGATGATGTTCCCAGTGCAACCCAAGCTTTTCATAAGGAATTATATAGTAATAGTGCATATGGTTTTTACAATAATACTTTAGCAGGAAATTCGAGTTGTGGTAGAGATAAAGAAAATTGTGCATTTGTTCCAGTTGTTAGCTCTTTAGATTTAAAAAACCCAAACACTGGGCAAAATGCAAGCTTAACGACATCTCCAAAATCGCTTGGATTATTAAAAATAAACCCAAATACATTTGAACCAAATGATAGATATGGCTTTATTCACTTGAGTGGAACTCAAGGAGCAAATGCAACTCCTTACAATAGTATTTATGCAATTGGAAAGAATAATGGAAATTATATGGATGGATCACCAAAACCATATAATCAATTTCATAATGAAGATGCACAATCTTTTTTAGGTGATTTTGTTGCAAGGGTTGAAATAGCTCCTGAAGTTTTATTTTTGTCTAACAGAGAAATTGGATTAACTTCAGTATCACAATTTACAAAATATCCCGCAGAGTTTGAAGCTAGACAAAAAGTATTGATCGGAAAAAATGAAGACAGTGGTACAAATAGTATTTATTCTAAGTATAATAATCAAGATTATTTAACTCCAGATGGAGAGTTTAAAGTGAACTCTAATGGAAAATTAATTGTACATGCTGGAAATCAAATTGAATTTTTACCAGGGTCCATAATTGAACAAGGGGGAGAATTGGAAGCGTTTATTTCAGGATTTAGATGTGATAATTTACTATATAGAAATGTTAGTTCAGATAATGTTTTACCTGAATATAGTGTTTCAACTATCACCTCAGACGATTTAAGAGCAAGTCTAGAAGAAGAAGCAAAAAATGAGCAAATTTCTGAGTATGCAATTAAAGTATTCCCTAATCCAAATGATGGTAGATTCAAAGTAATTGATAAGACAAATGATTCTTCAATAGGTAATTGCATCGTGTATAATGGGCTTGGAGAAATAGTTTATCAAAAAACGGATTGCAATTTAAACAATTTGGAAGTAGATATTAGCACTATGGAAGCAGGAATTTATTTTGTAAAATTGAATTCAGCTAAAACTTCAAAAACTATAAAATTTGTTAAAAAGTAATTTAGCATTCGCTCTAGCAACTTAGAGCTGGAAGAAGGGAGTTAGGAGACTGAAGACAAAATCCATAATAGATAACTTCTCAAATTTGAAGTTTCATAGTATTGAAAATTGACTTTAATCTTGGAATAGATTCCTCCCTACTTCTATCTTATGTCTTAAAATACTAAGCAACTTAATACCCTTAATTTTTTTAAGGGTATTTTTATAACTATCAACTGAATTTTAAAAAATTATTCTAACGCCATTCTACTCATAATGGGTAGATGATCTGAATTTACAAAATGGGGAAAATTGGTAAAGCTTTTTACTGTCATTTTGGGGTCGGCAAAAATATAATCTATGCGAGCAGGGTAATATTTAAAATTATACGTTTTTCCAAAGCCTTTTCCGGCTACCTCAAAACTATCTTTCATATTCCCTTTTATACCTCTGTAAACATAAGAAAATGCACTATTGTTCATATCGCCACAAATAATCATAGGATATTCACACGTTTTTTTATGTTCCATTATTGCTTCGGCTTGTTGTTGTTGTTTCTTAAAAGCCTCTGAAATTCGTTTAAAAATAGCTTGTGATTTTTGCTGATTAATTCCTTCTACATTTTCAGAAATTTCAGACACATCTGGCGATATTTTAATGGATTCCAAATGAATATCATATACTCGTACTATATCTTTTCCAATTTTGATATCTGCAAAAACGGCATCGTTATTCGACTTTGGAAAAATAATTTGCCCTTCATTTACAATAGGAAATTTTGAAAAAATAGCATTCCCTGTTTTAATCTTATCCCCGTGCATAAAAATAGAACGATAAGGATACAATTTAAAATCTACTTTTGCAGAAGCAGATGTCGAATATTCTTGAATACAAAGCACATCTGGATTATTATCCTTTATAAAATCTAAAATATCTTCTGCTACGTTCTCTCTTGGAATCCAATCAAACAAATTAAGCAAACGAACATTATAACTCATTACTACAAAATCCTTATCTGTAGCTTCTAAATTTTTTCCTGTAAACTTATAAAACTTATTGATAAAAGTAATTCCAACCACCAATACAAGTCCAGATAAAATCATTTGTCTTTTTAATTGTAGTAACCAGTATATAAAAAATAATCCATTTAAAGTTATTATCAATGGCAAAAAAAGAGTTAAGGCAGACAAAAACGGAAACCAGTTAGGTGCTAAAAATGGTAATGCATAGGCTAAAAATGTAAGAATTGTTAGCACAGCATTGCAAAAAAAGATAATTTTATTAAACCAAGACAGGTTCTTCATTCTTCAAAAATAAATTGAAATCACAAACAAAAAAACAACTTTAAGATAAATTTTACAAACTATTTGCCCGCTCTAAACAAGAATTCTTTTTCTTCTTTTGTCAAGCTATCATAACCTGATTGACTAATTTTATCTAATATCTCATCTATTTGTTGTTGTGTTTTATCTTTTGTTACAATTCTAGAAGTATTTGTTTGAGGTGGTGTTTTAGGTTTGCTACTTTTATGAACCTTTTTAAAAGGTGTCGATTTTTTTGGTGAAATCAATGTAACCAACCAATCTAAAAAAGCATTCAACCCCGCGCCTAAATCTATTCCTTTAACCAATGATTTTGTATAAACAAATCCAAAGAAAGTACCGCCTAAATGTGCTAGATGCCCTCCCGTATTCCCAACGGGTAACTGAACTAAATCTAAAAACAAATACAATATAGCTATATGCCATAACTTTACTACTCCTATTAACGGAATTCTAATATTCATAAAAGGCTGGTAAGTAACCGTTGCAAAAAGCAATGCCATAACCGCCGCAGATGCACCTACTAACACTGTTTGAACTCCAAACAATGTTGGAATAAAATTATAACTCAACAAAAAGAATATACCACCTACTACTCCGCCTAAAACATAAACACTAAACAATTGCTTTTGATTAAAAAAAGTAGAAAACAATCTTCCAATGTAATACAACGCAATCATATTGAATGCCAAATGGACAAATCCACCATGAAAAAAATTATACGTGATTAGTGTCCAAAACTTTGAAACAAATAAATTCAAATTACTTGGCAATGCTACATAATCAAAGTAATTGAGGTCATATCCAAATAACTTTAAAACAGCAATTATTACTTCGGGAATAAAAAATAAGAGAATATTCCAAAAAATTAATTTGGTTGTTATATCTCCTGATTTATATTGAAATTTTAGATCTTGTATAAGGTTCATTTAGTTCCAACGATTATGATTAAATCTATTATTTTTCCAATACCACATCATCAAAAATCCAATTAAAGCTCCACCCAAATGAGCAAAATGAGCTATTCCTGAACCTAAAATTGAATTTCCAGTAATACCTGAAAATAAATCTAAACCTAATAAAATAGGTACAAAATATTTAGCTTTGATAGGAATAGGTAAAAATATCATCATCATCTCTGCATTAGGGAACATAAAAGCAAACGCAATTAACAAACCATAAATTGCACCTGAAGCTCCTACCATTTGTCCTTGATATGTAGAAATAGCTGAAGTTAATGTATTAAATTGCTCTTGTGAACAGTGCGCATTATCTAAAATTGTCTTTACCTGTCCTCCTAACATTTCTCTATTTTCATCAAACAAAGACTTGAAATTCATATTTAATAACACCTCTAAATCTTTACTAGACAAATTGAGAACAGAAAGTTGATCTAAAATAGAATGTATAGAGTAATAATTAACACCTAATTGAATTATAGCTGCTCCTAATCCACAAGAAATATAAAAGAAAACAAATTTTTTACTTCCCCAAAAATGTTCAAGTGTACTCCCGAAAGAATATAATGCAAACATATTAAAAGCTATATGAGCTAAATTATGAGAATCACCTTCATAAATAGGCGCATGCATAAACATATGTGTTAATAATTGCCAAGGCTTAAAATTTGAGTTTTCAAAATAATGTAAGGATAAATTTAAATAAGCAATATCTCCTAAAATTTGAGAACCTATAAAAAACAAAACATTAATTATCAATAATTGCTTAACAGCTGGCGTGATTTGCATCATACACTAAATTTTTTATCTAAATCTTCTACACTTAACGTGATAAAAGTAGGTTTATGAAAAGGTGAAACCGATTGCTCTTTGCAAGCAAAAAGGTTATTTACTATATTCTCTTGTTCTATTTCAGTAAGATAAGTTCCTGTCTTGACAGCTAAACTCTTAGCCATAGATTTTGCCATTGCATCCATTTGGCTAAAACTACTATCTGGTATCTCATCTTGTAAATCTGCTATTAATTGTTCTAAAACTATAGAAACTTCACTTTCTGAAACAGTTACAGGCATTCCAGATATGACTACAGTTTCTGTAGTGATGTCCTCAAAAACAAATCCCGCATTTTCTAATGAAGGTCTTAACTCTTGAACTAATGCTATTTCATTTCCAGAAAAATACAAAGTTAACGGAAATAACAGCTGTTGGCTATTAGCTTGTTGGACTGTTATATTCTTCAAAAATTGCTCATATAAAATACGTTGGTGTGCTCTTTGCTGATCAATAATTAACATTCCTGATTTTATTGCACTAACAATATACTTTTTATGAATTTGATAGGTTGCTGTTTTTTTCTTTTCTACTTCAGTTTCACCAAAAAGAGAACTTGTAACTGTTTCCGATTCAAATTGTATTTCTTGTGGTTCAAAAGCATCTGTTAATCCCACATATAAACTTTCCCAACTTTGGGTTTCTTTTTTAGGCTTGAATCCTATTGATGATCCTCCACTAAAAGAAGACAACTTTTTAGCAGTTGAAGTATCTTCAGCAAAAGGATTATAAGTTGCATCCACCTGAATTGTTGGCATTTCAGATTCTTTTCCCAAATACTCATATGGGGTATCTAAAGTTGCATCACGGTCAAAATCTAAAACTGGAGCTACATTAAATTGCCCTAAACTATGTTTAGTGGCCGAACGTAAAATGGCATATAGAGCGTGCTCATCATCAAATTTAATTTCGGTCTTAGTAGGATGAATATTAATATCTATCGTATGAGGAGGAACATCAAGATACAAAAAGTAACTAGGCTGAGCTCCATCTTTCAATAATCCTTCATAAGCAGCCATAATTGCGTGGTGTAAGTAGCCACTTTTTATAAAACGATCATTTACAAAAAAGAATTGTTCTCCTCTGCTCTTTTTTGCGAATTCAGGTTTACCCACAAAGCCTTTTATAGTAACTATATCTGTAGATTCATTAATGGGTACTAATTTTTCATTTGTCTTCCCAGCAAAAACATTAACAATTCGCTGTCTTAGATTAGATTGAGGCAAATTAAAAACCTCACTCCCATTATGGTATAAGGTAAAATATATATTAGGATGTGCTAAAGCTACTCTTTGAAAATCGTCTATGATATGTCTCAGTTCCACTACGTCGGACTTCAAAAAATTTCGTCGGGCTGGAATATTAAAAAATAAATTTTTTATAGAAAAAGAAGTTCCTTTTGGCAGTACCGCAGGTTCTTGAGTTACAAATTTACTTCCCTCAATAATAAGATGTGTTCCTAACTCATCTTGATCCTGTTTTGTTTTTAACTCTACGTGAGCAATTGCAGCTATAGAGGCTAATGCTTCCCCACGAAAACCTTTAGTATGTAAATCAAATAAATCCTCCGCTTTGCGAATTTTTGAGGTAGCGTGTCGTTCAAAGCATAAACGAGCATCAGTTACACTCATCCCTTTTCCGTTATCTATAACTTGGATAAGTGTTTTTCCAGCATCTTTACAAATTAGTTTTATATCAGTAGCTCCTGCATCTATAGCATTCTCTAATAGTTCTTTCACTACAGAAGCAGGTCTTTGGACAACCTCTCCAGCAGCTATCTGGTTAGCAACGTGATCAGGAAGTAATTGTATTATACTGGACATTAATTTATTTTGAATTGTAAATTACGAATGAATATCACAAACTAATAGCTCGCAAATTTAAAGAAAAGGAATGGTTTTTTAGCTAAAAACATACTCAGAATACGATTTTTTTGTAATTTAGCTTTTAAACAAAAACATAGAAAAATTATGAAGAAAATTACCCTAAAACAATTTTGGTTATTAACAATTTTATTAATTGGATTCAGTGCATTTTCACAATCCGATTATTATGGATGTATCACTAATTCTAATGGAAATTCTGCAAACGGCAGGGCTCCACACGGTCGTTTTAGATATATTAGAACGGCTTACTTAATAACTCCTACAGAAATGACAGCCTCAGGACTTGTAAATGGGGATGTTTTAAATTCAATTGTATTCAACTACTTTGTAGCGCAAAACATCGCAACAACAGGAAATTTAACCGTCTATTTACAAAACACAACCGATACTGCATATTCTCTTGGTACAAACTGGACTACAGCCATAACAGCTATGACAACAGTGAGCAACTCTTCGGTAACCATTCCCAATACTACTGGTGATGTAACTTTTAATTTTTCTGGAGGTAGCCCATTTACTTACACAGGCGGAGGATTATATGTGGCGTTTGATTTTCAAAATACTGCAGGAACATTACCTACATCTTTTGTTTCTGTAAATTGCAATATCAGCTTAGCAAACGGATTAGCTGGTTACCAGAGCACTTCAGCTAATGGAACCACGTTAACCCTTTCAGGATTTAGACCTTTAACAACATTAGGAAAAGCTGTTACTTGCTCTAGACCAACTTCACTTGGATTTGCAAATCCTACTCTTACATCAGCAGATTTAAGTACAGTTCCAACAGGCACTACAGTTGAAATTGAATATGGACCATACAATTTCACAAGAGGGACAGGAACTACAATAACTGGAGTTACTTCTACTTATACTTTGAGTAGTTTAACAAATAGCACTGCATACGAATATTACTCACGTACAGATTGTGGAGGGGGTAACTTTAGTGCTTGGCAAGGTCCAAAAGGTTTTTATACCACTTTCACTCCTACTAACCCTGATTACAACACAGGTTTTGAATATGAAGATTTACCTTTTATAGGATGGTTAGCAACACCTAGTGGTACTGCAAATTCTTGGTACTTAAATTTTGGTGGAACTGGAAGTCCATTAGTTCAAGAAGGAGAATTTTCAGCTGTTGCTGTAACACCTTCGGCTGCTGCTGCAACTGAAATGATGATTTCAAGAGGCATCAATTTGACAGCTGGATCTACCGTAACAGTAACTTATTATCTTAGAAACTACCAAGCTTCGAGCTCTACAAACACTGCTAGCTATCAATTAGCATATGGCAATAGCCAAACAGCAGTTGCACAAACTAATATTATTACCACTGAGACAGGTATTGCTAATACAACATTTGCCCAAAAAACTTTCAACTTTAATCCTGCATCAACCGGAACTTACTATTTCAGCTTTCAAAATACCTCTCCTGCAAACGCAACAGGCACACATGCACTTGTTATTGACAACTTTACAGTATCTGAAGTGCTAGCAACCAAAGACTTTATTGCTGATAATTTTAGCATATACCCTATTCCTGCAAAAAACACACTTAATATCAAATCTAAAACTACAGATGAAATCTTAAAGATGGAAATTTTAGATTTGAATGGAAGAGTGATTAAAAAAGTAGAAGTTACAAATGAAATTAATATTTCTGACATCCAATCAGGCGTTTATATGATTTCTATTATAACAGAAAAAGGAAAAGGTTCTTTAAAATTCACTAAAGAATAAATAATCTTCAAATAAACACAAAAAGAGGCTGTGCAACTTGCACAGCCTCTTTTATAATGAATTGATACTATTTCAAATTAAAAATTCATATCAGCCGTTAATTTTAAAACTTTATCCGAACCTGATTCTTTTAATTTTTCATATTTTTTTAATCCCGCTTGAGCTGACTCGTATTGATCTTCAAATTGTACAGATTCCTCTGTAAAATCTCTACCTTTATTTTTTCCTAAAACAAAATTTAAATTTTTCACATCCTTTTCGTCTTTTGGGGATAACGGCTTAACATTTACCTGTGCTGAAAAAGCTCCCATTTGTGCAGATATCGCAACAACATAAGTCTTATTTGCTTCTAAATTAGCTAAAACAAAATCTCTATTTTCGGATGCTGCCCAAAACAATTGCTCTCCAGGTTCACACTCATAAGTTAAATAACTATTAGATGAAATCTTACCTAAATATTTATCTTGATGAAAAATCTTAAAATCAATTAGAAATGCTAATGCTCCAGGCCTAACAAAATAAATTAAAACTTTACCCTCTGAAGGCTTTTTCAATAATGGCACATTACTTTCATTTTGTGCTGAAATTGTTAATGACAATAATGAAACTATTAGGACAATAAAAAAATTTATTCTTTTCATAATCTATTTTAAATTAAATAATACTTTTAAAAACGTAACTTCGCAGTAACCCCTAAATCAATTCTACTTAAACCTTCATCTAGTTCAACAGTTGTTTGCCTTCCATTTTCAGTTTGAGTACCTCTAGTCAACTTACCTAAGATTACTTTTACTTCAGGACCAATAGAAAACTGATCAGTAACCCTAAAATGATACGCCATACCCGCAAAAAAACCGAAAGTTGATCCTTCTAAACTAAGACTCTCGTTGAATTCTGAAGTAAGAACACTAAAACTCTGCTCATTACCTAAATAACCTAATGCAAGCTCTGTAGATAAATGGCCAATTCTTGAATCTTGCCCTGAGACTAATAATGACGGACCTATAAAAATTGTTTTGTATCGAGTCGAAATAACACTTGAACTACCTGACGAGCTGTAACGATCGTATTTTAATCCTATTGCAATGTTAGAACTAACATTAAAATATAAATTTGCGTTAAAAACACCACCACTACTCATTGACGAAATTGGACCATCTATCAGAGGTCCTAATCCTGTCTTTTGAATATTACCCGTCAACCATCCATAACCATAACCAGCTGAAAATTGAATTTTTGATTCTTTCTTAAATTTCTGATTAGAATTACTAGATTGATTTTGTCCGAATACTTGCAATACAAACAACAAAACTGCAAATACTAAATACCTTTTTTCCATTCTTTTAAAATTTAAATTTCTGCTGCAAAACTATATTAAGATTTTTAATTTAACCAACAGAAAACACATCTTTGACCTATATTTTATAAAAAAAAGGTATATAATTCATTTCTTAAACCTTCAAAAAAACCTAACAATCAATTTGTTATTAAAATTTCAATTTCGCCATTATTTTTTTTTAAAAAGTCATAAACATAAAGGCAAAAAAATCGTCAAAATCCTTAAAAACAATGTCCTCTTTTCAAAAATTCAATTTTAATTTAAAAATGTCAATGGTTATTATTAAAACCAAATTGATTAATATGTACAAAATTTATTTAAACTTAACAAGAACTCGACGAAAAATCACTATTTTTTCTGTCACGAATGCACGAATTAAGAAGGTATAGTTCATTAAATTCGTCGCTAAAGGCGAAATTCGAATATACACAAATCGAATCTTTCTAATATTTTAGTATTCTTGGCATTAATATACATATAATCACTGTTAAGCAAAGGGATATTATCGAATTCACGTTAAACTTAAACAAACATGTACTTTTAGCCGATAGTTTTTATGAATCAGACTGAAGGGCTACTATTATTAAGAGTAAATACTTTTTGCACCCTCGATATTTATCGAAAAAAAGATTAATTTATAGGAATTATAATCTGTGGCAGAAAATTTTTAGAATTTGAAAAAAATACACAAAAGTGTATGGCTTTAATTATTTTTTGAGACCAATAAAAATTGAGAACCAATAGATAAAATTTTCAGCTAATGAGTTAACAATAAAAAAGGTATAAAAACTTATACCCTCTTTAATACTATAGAAAAACTAATGTTTAAATTTCTGCTTTTAAGCCAATCATTTTTAATGCTGCAACTGCAGCTTCTACACCTTTATTTCCGTGCTTACCTCCACTCCTATCAATAGATTGCTGCATTGTATTATCGGTTAACACACAAAATATGGTAGGCACGTCGTACTTCAAATTCAAATCCTTAATCCCTTGCGTTACACCTTCACACACAAATTCAAAGTGCATTGTTTCCCCTTTTATTACACAACCTATTACAATAACAGCGTCTAACTGCATTTTTTTATGCATTTGATTAGCACCATAAATCAGTTCAAAACTTCCTGGAACATTCCATCTAACAATATTTTCAGGTAATGCACCGCAATCTGTCAAGGTTTCAAATGCTCCTTGGTATAAACCTTCTGTTACATTATCATTCCATTCTGAAACAACAATCCCAAATCGAAAATTCTTCGCATTTGGGATTGTATTTTTATCGTAATTAGATAAATTTTTATTTTCTGTTGCCATTTTATTCAGTTTACAGTATTCAGTTTACAGTATTCAGTTTACAATGCTCAGTTTAAAGTATTCAGTGCTCAGTGACTGATTACTGTCCACTATGACTGATTACCGATTACTTTAAACTGAGCACTGAATACTGTCCACTGCGACTAGTCAACTTCTTATTGAGCCATTCCTACTAAAGCTTCAATATTTTGAGCCTCAGGTGAATTATCATAATTATCTTTGATATCTGTAAAATATTTTAAAGCATCTGCTTTTTTACCTAGTGTTAAAGCTGTTTGACCTGCTTTTAATAAAAAACGTGGCGTTGTAACATCATTTTTATTGCTTTCAGCTGCTTTGATATAAAACTCTAAAGCTTGTTCAGCTTTATTTAATTCAGCATAAGCATCTCCAGTTGCTCCAATTGCTACTGCTTTAGTAAATGCCTCATTTGTTTTAAATTGATCTAATTCGTCAATAGCTTTTTGATATTGCTTTAGATTCAAATAAGCCATTCCAGCATAATAGTGTGCTAAATTTCCAGCATCAGTACCACTATGATTTTTAGCAATATCTAGAAAACCTTGTTTCCCTTCACCTCCATTCAACGCTAAATTGAAAAGTGAATCATTTGCTTTAGGCGTTTGTGCATCTACTGCTTGTTGAAAATATTTTTGAGCTTGATACATATCTCCAGCTGCTTCATTTTCGCTTGGAGTAACAATAAATTTATTATACATTAAATAACCAGCTACTACTAAAGCGATACCTCCTACAACAGAAAGAATAATATTTTGATTTTTAGCAACCCACTCTTCTGTCTTATTTGCAGTTTCATCAAGCGCATTAAAAACAGTAGCAGTTGTACTATCTTTTTCATCAACAAGTACTTCTTGCTCTAAATCAGCTACATTGTCTAAGTTTTCCGTTTTTTCTGCTTCGGGTTTTGGAGCTTTATATCCTCTCTTATTATAAGTTGCCATTTATATATAAATTAGTGAGGTGCAAAAATAAAATTTTTATTGAAAAACAAAATAAGTTTTCACTATATTTTTAATAATTTGCGTGCACTTTATCAACATTTGTTGAAAAACGATAATTAGACTGAATTTTATGCACTTAAAAAAAATTTCGTTATTCAATTTTAAAAATTTTACAGAAGCTACATTTGAGTTTGAGCATAAAATAAATTGTTTTGTTGGAAAAAATGGAATTGGCAAAACAAATGTGCTTGATGCCATTTATCATTTAGCATTTGGTAAAAGCTATTTTAATTCACTAGCTGTTCAAAACATCAAACATAATGAAGATTTTTTTGTAATAGATGGTGAATTTGAAAAGAACACTCGATTAGAACAAATTATTTGTAGCCTAAAAAAGGGGCAAAAAAAAATCTTGAAAAGAAATGGCAAGTTGTATGAAAAATTTTCAGATCATTTAGGACTTATACCATTAGTTATCATTTCACCTACAGATGCCGATTTAATTAGAGAAGGAAGCGAAATTAGACGAAAATTTATAGACACCGTTATCTCTCAACTTGACACCATTTATTTACAAGAACTAATACAATATCAAAAAGTCTTAGCACAACGTAATGCATTACTAAAATACTTTGCCCTAAACAGAACTTTTGACAACGAAACTTTGGAGGTTTACAACGAACAACTAAACCTTTATGGAACAAAAATTCACAAAAAAAGAAAGCTTTTTTTAAATGATTTCATTCCAATATTTGACAAATTTTACAAACTCATTTCAAATTCTTCAGAAGATGTCTATTTAGAATATGAAAGCCAACTAGAAAATCAAGATTTAATTTCACTATTACAAGAAAATGTAACTAAAGATAGAACACTACAATATACCAGTGTAGGAATCCATAAAGATGACTTAGTTTTTTCGATTGATGGATTTCCAATAAAGAAATTCGGTTCTCAAGGTCAGCAAAAATCCTTTCTAATTGCATTAAAACTAGCACAATTTGAATTTGTAAAAAAACAAAGTGGCGAAAAACCCATTCTTTTATTTGATGATATTTTCGATAAATTAGACGAATCTAGAGTTAGTCAAATAGTGTCAATGGTCAATAATGACGAATTTGGACAAATTTTTATTTCAGACACACATTCAAACAGAACAGAAAATATTGTAAAACAGACACATCAGAGTTATAAAATATTCAATCTTTAATCTTATATTCGTAAAAAAATCAAAATAATGAAAACATATCTATCTCATTTATTATTATTAATCAGTTTTATCTTTACTAGTTGTACAGGTCAAAACTCTAAAGTTGAAACTATAGAACCAAAATCATTCCAAGAATTACTAAGTAAAACTTCAAATGCTCAACTTATAGATGTTCGTACACCTGAAGAATTTAATTCAGAGCATATTGATAAATCTACAAACATTAACTGGAATGGTGGCAACTTTGAAGCAGAAGTGGCTAAATACGATAAAAATCAAGCAGTTTTTGTTTACTGTAAAGCAGGAGGACGAAGTGCCCAAGCGGCAGCTAAGCTAAGCGAAATGGGATTTACAAAGGTTTACAACCTAGATGGTGGAATGATGAAATGGAACGCTGAAGGTTTAGGAAAACCTATAGCTAAAAACTCCGGAATGTCTATGGCTGATTATCAAAAACTATTAAATACAGATAAGAAAGTATTAATCGATATTTCTGCAAAATGGTGTGGTCCTTGTCAAAAAATGGCTCCTTTTATCGAAAAAATGAAAGAAGAATTAAAAGACCAAGTAATTATTATCAAACTTGATGCTGATGAAAACAAATCACTTTGTCAAGAATTAAAAATTGAAGGATTACCTACTCTTATACTCTACAAAAACAAAAAAGAAGTTTGGAAAAACTTAGGATTTATATCAGAAGAAGATTTAAGAAAGAAGTTGTAGGTCTTGCAAGTTGGTGCTTCGACAAGCTCAGCAACCGATTACTTTGACAAGCTCTGCAAACAGTGAAAGATGGGAGTTGAAAGTTGGAGATAAAAACTCACAACTCACAACACAAAACACAACTCACAACTCATAAATCTTAAACTCGAAAACTCAAAAAAATGTTAACAAAAGATGCTATACAATTCATAAGTGATTTAGGTGCTAATAATTCAACCGAATGGATGCACGCTAATAAAAAGAGATATGATTCTTATAAAAAAGATTATCACTCATTTATTGATTCCATTTTGACCGAAATGAAAAAATTAGACGAATCTTTAGAACCATTAGAAGTTAAAAACTGTACTTTTAGAATAAATAGAGACATACGTTTTTCTAAAGATAAATCTCCTTACAAGACGAATATTGGGGTTTGGATGACTACCAACAAAGTCCGAAAAAATGGTTCTGGATATTATATACATTTCGAAAAAGGAAATTCATTTATAGCTGGTGGAATTTGGTGCCCAGAAAGTACTGAATTAAAAAAAATACGTCGTGAAATAGCTTTTTTCTATGATGATTTAGAAAAAATCGTAAATGACACTGAATTCAAAAAAGAATTCAACGAAATTTCAAGAACTGATGATGTGGTTCTCAAATCGGCTCCTAAAGGTTATGAATTGGATCATCCTGCGATTGAGTTTTTGAAACTTAAAAGTTTTACCTGTTCACAAAAAATTGATGATACATTATTTTTAGACAATGATTTTTCTAAGAAAATTGCTCAAAAACTAATTGCCCTTAAACCCTTAAATAGTTTTTTAAATCGTGCCTTGGAGACAGAAGAATAAGAAACGAATCCTTTTTTTAGGAGAAACATATCGTGCCGATGCCATTACTTGGATTAGAGGTTTAGAAGAGTTTGGCAATTTTGAAGTAATCACTTGGGAGCTAAAAAGCTCTAGTAATGGTTTGAGCCGAATAAAAAGACTATTCGAATTGCTTAAGACCTTTTTCACTGTAAAAAGAATTGTAAAAAAATACAATGTTGATATGGTAATTGCAGAAAGAACCACAAGTTATGGCTTTCTAGCATCCATATCAGGCATAAAACCTATCGCAATAGCTCAACAAGGAATAACTGATTTATGGCCTGAAAATTCGCCTCTCTTTTTCCTAAAAAAAATAATTCAGGACTACGCTTTTAAAAAAGCTACATTAATTCACGCTTGGGGACCAGTTATGGCTAAACATATGGAAGATTGTAAAGTTCCTTCTTCCAAAATTATGATATTACCTAAAGGAATCAATTTAAACTTTTTCAAATTTGAAGAAAACAAGGATGAAACTCAAATAAATGCTATTGTCACTCGATCATTATTGCCCGAATACCAACATGAAATCATTTTAAAAGCATTTGCAATTATCAAGAAAAAAAGCATCCCCTTTAGCTTAACTATTGTTGGTGATGGCATTTTACTTAGCGAACTAATTTCACTTTCTGAAAAATTAGAAATTGACGAAGAAGTAAAATTCACCCAAAGAATTCACAACGACGATTTACCTAAATTATTGATGAAATCCAATATGTACATTAGTATGCCTAATACCGAAGGAGTTTCAGCTTCATTATTTGAGGCTATGGCTTGTGGATCATTTCCTATTGTTAGTGATTTACCAGGTAATAGATGCTGGATTAACAATCACGAAAATGGAATTTTGGTTACTAATAATGATTTTGAAAAATTAGCCTCAGAAATAGAATTTGCCTATAAAAATCCGATTCTACGTAAAAGAGCTGTTGAGAATAATCGAAAATTTGTTGAAGAACAAGTTGATTATTCTAAAAATATGAAAAAAATTGCAGATACCTATCACACTCTAATTCTTCAAAATCATTAATTATGTGTGGCATAAACGGTATCTTACATTTTGACAAGAAACCCATTGATAAAAATCAATTGGTAAAAATGCGAGATGCGCTAGAGCATCGGGGTCCAGATGATGCAGGTATTTTTGTTGATAACAATTTAGGGCTTGGACATAGGAGACTTTCCATAATCGATACTTCTGCTGCTGGACATCAACCATTTGTTTCTGATAGTGGTAGGTATATTATCGTTTTTAATGGTGAAATTTACAACTATAAATCTTTTTATACCGAATTAGAATCAAAAGGTTTCAAAATAAAAACAGGTTCAGACACTGAAGTTTTACTTAAGCTTTATGAGATTCACGGGATGGAAATGCTTCCTCGATTAGAAGGTATGTTTGCCTTTGCAATTTGGGATACACTAGAAAAAAAACTTGTGCTTTGTCGAGATCGAATGGGAGTAAAACCCCTTTATTATAGTTTATTTAACGATACACTATTTTTTGCTTCAGAACAAAAAGCAATTTTTTCAGCTGGAGTTCCTCTTCGCTTATCAGACGATGGAATAGATGAATATTTTTTCAATCGGTTTGTAGCAGGTGAAAACACTTTATTTACAAAAATTACAAAAGTTTTGCCTGGACATTATATCACTTTTGATAAAGAGGGTAAACAAAAATCCACACAATGGTGGAATTTAAAAAACGAAATTCAAAATTATTCAAAAATAATTGATCCCAAAAAATGGTTTGAAGAAACTTTTTTTGAATCTGTAAGTCAAAGAATGGTAAGTGATGTACCTGTTGGTGTATTACTTAGTGGAGGTTTAGATTCTTGTTCTGTTTTATCCTCTTTATACCATCAGGATTACAAAAACATAGATACTTTTAACATCGGTTTTTCACAATCAGAACATAACGAATCCTTTTTAGCAAAAGATATTACTGCTAAATTTGGTTATAACTTCAATTCTATAGAACTTGAAAAAGATACTTTATACAACAATTTATTAGAAGCTTCTTATAACCAAGACGAACCTTTAATGCATCTCAACGAACCCCATTTACTAGCTATTTCAAAAGTTGCAAAAAACAAAGTAAAAGTTTTACTCTCAGGTGAAGGGGCCGATGAGCTAATGGGAGGCTATGTAAGATATAAAGCACTTCAAAGTCTAACCTTACTTAAAAGTATCAGTTATATTAGTAAACTTCAGATTTTTAGTAAAAATCCGAGGTATAATAAGCTTGCTCGATATTCTAAAATTGAAAATCCAGACGATTTAATCATTTTTAATGGTTCTAATATATATCCTAATGACATCAATGAATTTTATTTTAACAAAATAAAACCCTCTAACGAATATCGTTATTCTATCTTAAAAGAAGCCAAAGAACTCTATCCAAACAACTTGCAACGTCAAGCCTTATATTTTGATCAGCACACTTATTTATGTTCGCTACTTGACCGAAACGATCGCTGCACAATGGGTTCGTCTATTGAATGTAGGGAACCATTTTTAAATTCTAAACTAATTGCTGGTTTAGGTACACTGGAAGACAAATGGTTTTTTACAGGAAAAAAAGGCAAATTTATACTTAAGGATACGATGCAAAACAAACTTCCATCAGAAATTGTTAATTTCAAGAAAGTTGGTTTAAGCACACCTTGGGGAAATTATTTAACTAAAGAGCCTTTGTTTTGTGAAGAATTAGAAAGTTTTCAAAAAAGCACCATTTTTGACTTGCCTTTTCTTGAAAATATTAAAGCTGAAAAACTAGTAGAACAGATAAAAAAAGAGGACTCTAAAATATTACCTTATTTTATGCCAATTTTTATGTTTCACATTTGGCACAAAACCTATTTTTCTAAATTTATTTAACTCATTACATTTGTAAAAAAATTACAATGCAAATTCAACATAATTTTTCACTAAAAACCTATAATACTTTTGGTATCGAAGCTAAAGCTTCTGAATTTATTGCTGTTCACAATACAACCGAATTAAAAGAAGTTTTAAAAGCCAATATTGACAAGAAAAAATTCATCCTTGGTGGTGGTAGTAATATGCTTTTGACCAAAGATATCGAAGCTCTGGTAATTCACGTAGATTTGAAAGGAAAGAAAATCATCAAAGAAGACGAAAATTATGTTTGGGTAGAAGCACAAGCGGGAGAAAATTGGCACGAATTTGTTTTATGGAATATAGAACAAAATCATGGAGGTATAGAAAATATGTCACTCATTCCTGGTAATGTTGGGACTACACCTGTACAAAACATTGGAGCTTATGGTGCTGAAATAAAAGACACATTTATTTCGTGTGAAGCAGTAAATATTCTAACCCAAGAAAGTAAGACCTTTACTAACGAGGAATGTAAATTTGGCTATAGAGAAAGTATATTTAAACAAGATGCCAAAAATCAATACATAATTACATCTGTAGTTTTTAAACTGACTAAAGATAATCACAAAATCAATATTGGTTATGGCGATATTCAAAGCGAATTAGCAAAACATACTATTTCTCATCCTACAATTAAAGATGTTAGCAATGCAATAATTGCTATTCGTCAAAGTAAATTACCAGACCCTAAAGAATTAGGAAATAGTGGAAGTTTTTTTAAAAACCCTATTATTTCTAGAGAGCAATTCAACAAAGTAAAAGCGGCACATCCAGAAATAAAACATTATGATGTTTCAGAAACCGAAGTAAAAGTTCCAGCAGGTTGGATGATTGAACAAGCTGGGCTAAAAGGTTATCGTGATGGCGATGCGGGTGTACACGCAAAACAAGCACTTGTTTTAGTAAATTATGGAAATGCGACAGGACAAGATATTCTAAATTTATCAAAACTGGTTCAAAAAACAGTTTTAGAAAAATTCGGAATTGCGATAGAAGCCGAAGTGAATGTGATTTAGGAAAATTGACTAACTTTATTTAAATTTGTTAAATAAAAAAATTGAAAAGATGAAAATTCTAAAAAAAAGATCACGTCTCTTCAAAAAGACAGATGTTCAAAATACAACCGATAGAAACATTTTAATTTCATCAGCAAAAATAGCTTCGGAAAGTGCAATTAGAACTTCTAAAGCACTTGGCTTAACTATAAAATCTATTGAAAATGGAAAATTAATAGAGACTTATGCAGATGGAAGTGTTGTAATTTTAAGAGAATTAACAAAAGTTGTCTCTAAAAAACAGAATATTAGAAAAGGGATTTCAATATGTCTAAAATAAAAAGATTGAGAATATTTGCAGGTCCAAATGGTTCTGGAAAAAGTTCTCTTTTTGAAAAATTCAACGAACAATTTAACGCAGGAACTTTCATCAATTCTGACCAGATTGAAAAAGAATTAAATGAAAAAGGATATATCGACTTATCTAAATTTCATATCAATACCAATCAAGAAGATTTACTTCTTTTTTTGCAAACAAAAAATGCATCTTCATTATTAAACAAATCAAAGGCAGAAAATAAACCCATTGATTTTTATATTACAGAAAATATAATTATAGATCGTCCTAAAAACACCCATAGTTACGAATCTGCTCTCATAACATCTTTTATTCGAGAAAAACTCATAGAATCTAATCAAAGTTTTTGTTTTGAAACAGTTATGACTCACGAATCAAAAATTGAAGAATTAATAGAAGCTAAAAAGAAGGGGTATAAAATATATTTTTACTTCATTTGTTTGGACGATCCTGAAGTCAATATTTCAAGAGTTGAAGATCGCGTCAACAAAGGCGGACACGCTGTAGATCCTAAAAAAATCGTTTCCCGTTACCCTAAAACTTTAGAAAATTTGTTAACTGTTTTAAAAATAGCTGACAAATCTTTTTTAATTGATAATTCAGTAAAAATGAAACTTATTGCTGAAACCGCAAATGGCAATCTTACAATTCGGGAAGATGAAAACAATCTCCCCAACTGGTTTGTAGAATATGTAATTAACAAAATTTAGGAAAACACTTAAAAGTTGATGAAAAAAATCCTCGAAACACCACGATTATACCTTCGTGAATTAAACATTTCAGATGCGGAAGATTTTTTCCATCTTAACGATGACCCTGAGGTTATTAAATATACAGGAGATACATCTTTTAGTCATATCTCCGAAGCACTATCTTTTTTACAAAATTACAATCCATACGAGCTTTATGGTTATGGTCGATGGGCTGTAATTCGTAAAGAAGATGAAGTTTTTTTAGGATGGTGTGGATTAAAATATTCGCCTGATTTAGATGAAGTAGATTTAGGATTTCGTTTTTTTAAAAAATATTGGAATCAAGGTTTTGCTACAGAATCTGCCCTTGCGTGTTTAAAATATGGATTTGAAGAATTAGGTCTTGAAAAAATTGTGGGTCGAGCTATGGGTGCCAATATAGCTTCCATAAAAGTTTTAGAAAAAATTGGAATGCTATATGTAGGCAAATTTGATTTTATGAAACACCAGGGTGTACTTTATGAAATTACAAAATAAGTAGTTGTAACTATTCAGCCAATTAGATAAAAAATAAAATAACAAAACTCAAATGACAAAACACAAATGACAAAATACAAATAAATCCCAATATTTTAATGATTCAAAAAGCCAAACATTTTGGATATTCGATACTTTTTGTCCTGAAGTTTCGGAATTGAGATTTGTTTCTTTGTCCCGAAGCTTGGGGATTATTGTCAAGCGAATAAAGCTATAACTGAATAGTTACAAGTAGTTTAACTTTTAATTAAAAAAAATTGAATACAATAGATTTCTTCCATCATCAAGGTTATGCAGTAATTAATAAGCTTTACAATCAAGATGAAATAGCTGAAATTAATAATTGTATAGAAACTAATGAAATTACAAATCCTAATTTCAGAAAAAGCAAAGACATTTTTGCAATCCGACAAGTTCTACAAGAGATTCCTGAATTACAAAAACTCATTTTCACTAAAAAACTAAATGAACTTATAAAAGCAATTGGAAACGAGGATTACTTTGTAGTTAAATCTATTTATTTTGACAAACCTGCAACTTCAAATTGGTTTGTTCCTTATCATCAAGATTTGACAATTTCATTGGTTGAAAAAAATGAAACTGAAAATTATATAAATTGGACTAAGAAAAACAACCAAGTTGCTGTTCAACCACCGCTATCTGTTTTAGAAAATATTTTCACAATCAGAATTCATTTAGATGATACTACTCAAGAAAATGGCGCAGTGAAAGTAATTCCTAAATCACATAAATCAGGAATTATACCTATTGCTTCCTTCGAAATTAACAAAGCAAACGAATTTATTTGTGAAGTAGAAAAAGGCGGTGTTATGTTAATGAAACCTTTAACCTTACATTCATCCACGCGAACAATAAATAATAAAAGTAGAAGGGTTATTCATATTGAATTTTCAAATCAAAAATTAGACAACAATTTACAGTGGTCTGAATTTCTAAAAATATAAGGTGTCATCTTCAAAAAAAAAAGCATAAATGGCTCTTGTATCTCCTTAATTTTTTACTTAGAAATCCCGTAGTGGGAGGAATCTCAACTGTTCCCTTCAACAGAGGTTTACTTTACTATGTTTTTATTTTTATAGGTGTTTAGTGAATTCATTTCATTGTTCGTACTTCGCACACAACGAAACCTTAGCTATTGTACCCAGTTTTTATTGTTTTAGTTTCATAAATTCAGTCGCATACTTTTCAGCAAGTACTCGACTTGTTTCGATTGAAACTGTCTCTTTGTTATAATTTGCTTTGTTAGTCCAATTGTATGAACCGTGAATAACAGTTTTTAAGTCAATTACACAAAATTTATTGTGCATTATGTTTTCATAAATACCCATTTTTTCAAACCTTTTTGTTTCAAAATGTTCTTCATAATTGAAACCATATTTTTTGTTAATCTCGTCATCAAGAACAATAACTTGAACATTTATGCCTTGCCCTTTCTTTTCTATTAACTTGTCAAAAAGTTGTTTGTTAGTAAACCAAGCGACTGTTACCCAAATTGTATATTTTGCTTGGTCTAAAGCATCCAAAATTTGCTGTTGAATTTCCTCAAAGTGAACTTCAACTTCTATTTCATCTGGTAGTTCTTCTCCAATAACAACATATGTTCCTGATGAGTTGTCCAACTTATAATTATCGTGTTTTATTATTCCATTAATTTTTGCAACTGCCGAATCTATATCAGGATTTTCAACTTCTGAATAAAACCTTTCGTCAGCAAAGGTCAGAAGCAAACTTGAAAGCGCTTTTGTTCCGTTAAATTCAGTTAGTTTATCAACTACGTATTGATTTCGACTCGCATTATTTGGAAGTCCTGCATCTCTCCATTTGTAAATATCTCTTGCTCCAAAAGAATTAAAAAATTCGACCAATTTTGGACCAGATTTATATTGCGTTAATGGGTCATCTCCAGAGATGATTGTCCTTAATGCATTTATACTATGTTCAGATAGATTCATTGTTCGTCAAATTGGGTACAACAAGTCACAGCTTTGCGATCGTTGCGTAAATTTATAACTAAAGTTTCCAAGTACAAAACAAAGTAGAATTTTCGGTTGAAAATTCGGTTGAAAAACCTCAAAAAGCAATGGTGCAAAATTGATGTTGTACGATACTGATTTGACCACTGCAAAGTATTAAAAGAAAGTTTTTCTTTGGTTGAAGTGTCTTGTCTTTTTTCAAAATATCTATTTCTCATTACAAAACGAGTTTTTAGAGTTACCCTTAACTTATTGTAACTATTCAGCCTACAAACACTCATTTTTTTTTGCCACGAATACACGAATCTAGAACTAAAATATTAGAAAGATTCGATT
>JASGCW010000033.1 GCA_030053945.1 Limnohabitans sp. | reverse complement strand
TCAAAACAGTTATATGCTTGAATATAGGAAAGGGGCAACAACTCTTCACAGGCATTATTAATGGAAAAATCATAAATGAATGTATAGGTGAAAATGGTTTCGGTTACGATCCTATTTTTGTTCCTGATGGTTACTCCACTACATTTGCTCAAATGACTATAGAAGAAAAATCTACAATAAGTCATCGAGCAAAAGCTGTAAACCAATTGATAGATTTTTTAAAAAATTCGCAATAATCCAATTTGTAAATGCTTGATTTTTAAATATTTTTCAAAAATACTTCAAACTTACAACCTTTAACTTCAAACTTTTACGTACCTTTGCGCCCAATTTAAAAATAGATAATGAATAAATTTGAACAATTAGGATTGAATGAATCGCTACTGCTGGCGGTTAAAGATCTAGGATTTGAGAATCCGTCAGAAGTACAGGAAAAAGCGATTCCAATACTATTGGAGCAAAACACAGACATTGTAGCATTAGCACAAACTGGAACAGGTAAAACGGCAGCTTTTGGCTTTCCGCTTATCCAGAAAATAGATGCTGATGACAAAAGCACTCAAGGCTTAATTTTATCGCCAACACGTGAACTTTGTTTACAAATCACAAACGAGATTAAACAATATTCAAAATACATTAAAGGCTTACACACCGTTGCGGTATATGGTGGAGCAAGCATTACCGAGCAGGCGCGTGAAGTAAAAAGAGGTGCACAAATTATTGTGGCTACTCCGGGTAGAATGCAAGATATGATTAATCGTGGTCTTGTAAATATTAAAAACATCAACTTTTGTGTGCTAGATGAAGCAGACGAAATGTTGAATATGGGTTTTTATGATGATATCTGCTCGATATTATCAGATACTCCAGATGAAAAGAATACATGGCTATTCTCGGCTACAATGCCTGCGGAAGTAGCACGAATCGCAAAACAATTTATGCATAACCCACAAGAAATTACTGTGGGAACTAAAAATTCAGGTTCATCAACTGTTTCTCACGAATTTTATATGGTAAATGCACGTGACCGTTACGAAGCATTGAAACGCTTAGCAGATGCTAATCCAGATATCTTCTCGGTAGTATTTTGTCGTACAAAACGTGACACACAATCAATAGCTGAAAAATTAATCGAAGACGGGTATAACGCAGCAGCTCTTCATGGTGACTTATCACAAGCTCAACGTGATGGTGTAATGAAAGCTTTCCGTGGTCGTCAAATTCAAATGTTAGTTGCTACAGATGTAGCCGCTCGTGGAATCGATGTTGATAATGTAACTCACGTAGTAAACTATCAATTACCAGATGAAATCGAAACCTATAATCACCGTTCTGGTCGTACAGGTCGTGCAGGAAAATTAGGAACTTCGATTGTAATTGTCACTAAAAGTGAGATTCGTAAAATTCACGCGATTGAAAAAATTATTAAACAAAAGTTTGAAGAAAAAACAATTCCAAGTGGAATCGAGATTTGTGAAATACAATTGTTACACTTAGCTAATAAAATTCACGACACAGAAGTTGATCACGAAATTGATAATTATCTACCTGCTATTTATGAAGTTTTTGAAGATTTAACAAAAGAGGAGCTAGTAAAAAGAATGGTATCTGTAGAATTCAACCGTTTCTTATCCTACTATAAATCAAAACGTGATTTATCTAGTCAGGGTGGCGAAAGAAGCGAAAGAAGTTCTGAACCAAGAGAAATCCGAGCTGGAGACCCTGTTCGTTATTTTATCAATATTGGTGCACGAGATGATTTCGACTGGATGCAATTAAAAGATTTCTTAAAAGAAACCTTAGAACTAGGTCGTGACGATGTATTCAAAGTAGATGTTAAAGAAGGATTCTCTTTCTTTAATACAGATGGAGAACACACAGCTAAAGTTATGGAAGTGCTTAACGGATTTGACCTAAATGGTCGTAGAATCAATGTAGAGATTTCTAAAAATGATGGTGGTGGTAACTCTTCACGTCGTGACCACAATGGAAGAAGTTCAGGGGGAAGACGCGAAAGTGGAAAAAATTCACAAAGAAGAAGTGGTAGTTTTGGTCCAAGAAGTGAATCACGTACAAATGATAAAGCTCCTAGAGAAGGTGGATTTAAAAGAAGTTCGTCAACTAGAAGTGAATCTTCTGATAGATCACCAAAAAACGAAAGACGTAATAGCTCAGCACCTCGTCGTTCAGATTCCAATGCTCCAAGAGATAGAAAACCAAGAAGAAGCTAACACTTTTTGTTAATTTTCTTATAATTCTAAATAAACTGTAAAATATCTCGTAATGAATAGCTACATTAGCAATTCAAATTTAGTTATGAGATATTTTACAGTTTTCTTTTTAATATTAGTGAGTTTATCTGGTTTTTCGCAAGATAATTCAGTAAAAGGTACTATTATAAATAGTAATACGCTATTTCCTATTTGGAACGTAAATATTGTGAATACCAATAAAGTTAGAGGTGCTATATCTGACCAAAAAGGAAAATTCGAAATAATAGCAGATGTCAATGATATACTTTTAATTTCTTGTATAGGATTTCAATCTATAGAAGTAAAAGTAACTAACGACTGGATTAAAAACCAAAATTCAAGAATACAACTTACTGAAAAAGCATATGCACTTGAAGAAATCAAGATTATGCCATATGAATTAACAGGCTATTTAGAAGTTGATTCTAAGCTAATTCCAGATAGAGAAAATTATTGGTATTCAATAGCTGGATTAACTAAACGTTATGAAGGTGGTGAAAATTCTCCAAGCGCATTTTCAAGAGTAATGGGGTCATTATTTAACCCAGCAGATGCTTTATATAACTTTTTTGGGAAAAAGCCTAAAGAATTAAAAAAACTACGAGAGTTGAAAAAAGATGAAAATTTCAGAAATATACTTCAAACAAAATATGATCACCAAGCTATTTACTTAATGTTTGGAATCAGCGAAAAAGAATTACTTGAAATTTTAGAACGTTGTAATTATTCAGAGGCATTTATGAAAACAGCTAATGACCTTCAAATTCTTGATGCTCTAAATGGTTGTTATGAAGAATATAAAATTTTGAAAAAAAATTAATTATCATCTAACAAGCTAAAGTTTAGGACTATTGTTTTACAATTATTTTCTTTTTAGAATTAATTTTCACTATACAAACAGGTTTAGTTAAAGCCATTGTAACTAATTCATCTTTCTGAGCAGAATTTTCTTTAATTGTCATAACAAGTCTATCTCCGTCCTGAAAAAGTTTATCTGGTTCAATGGAATATCCTCCAGTATTTTTCATACCCATATTAAGAATAACAACCATAGATTTTTTAAAATCTACATCAGGAATTTTTTCATCATTAAGCCCCTGATAATAAGCTTTAAAATCTTCCAGATTTCTAATCACCTTAAATGATCTTGTTTCTGCACCAGAATAATCATTTTTATAAATTACTTCATAAATATTTGAAACATCTACCATACGCTTCTTTTTTTGAGCAAAACTTGCCAAGGAAAAAAAACAAACCAAAAAAAATCTAAACAGTTTAATCATAGCTAATTCTTCTTTAAAGCACTTTTATACAATTCTTCATATAAAGGTACAATTTTTTCGATAGAAAACTCTTTTGCTCGTTGAAAAGCGTTCTTTTTAAAAGAATCCAAAACTTCATCATCTCGCAATATAATCAGAGAATTTTTTGACATCTCTTTTACATTACCCACTTCACTTAAAAACCCTGAATATCCATCTACATTAACTTCAGGCAAACCTCCCGTATCACTAGACACAACAGGAACTCCACAAGCCATTGCTTCTAAAGCAGCTAATCCAAAACTTTCTGTTTCAGATGGCAATAGAAATAAATCACTATAACTCAAAATCTGATTTACTTCATTACTATTTCCAAAAAATATTACTTTATCAGCGATATCATATTTTTCACATAGTTCTTCCGCTTTTATTTTTTCTGGTCCATCACCTACCATCATCAATTTTGCAGGAATTTGCTTTTGAATTTTATTAAAAATCTTTATTACGTCTGGAATATTTTTAACCCTCCTAAAATTACTAATATGAGTTATGATTCTTTCTTCAGGTTTAGCCATTACTGAACGCTTACAAGATACGTTTTCAGTTTTTAAATTATTCACCTCAATAAAATTCGGAATGACTTCAATTTGATTTTGTATATTAAATAATCGCAATGTATCCTCTTTTAAGCTTTGTGAAACAGATGTTACCTTATCTGATTTATTTATACTAAAAGTTACTGCTGGTTTATAATGCGGGTGATTACCCACAAGCGTTATATCAGTACCGTGCAAAGTTGTTACAATAGGAAGATTTATTCCATCTTCCTTAAGCATTTGTTTTGCCATATAACCTGCATAAGCATGTGGAATTGCATAATGCACATGTAAAACATCAATTTTATAGTGTTTAACAACATCTACAAGTTTACTTGACAAAGCTAATTCATAGGGTTGGTAATGAAATAAGGGGTATTCAGGAACATTTACCTCATGATAATGCACATTTTCATTAAGTAATGCTAAACGAACTGGTTGACGATACGTTATAAAATGAATTTGATGCCCTCTATGTGATAATTCAATCCCTAATTCTGTGGCTACAACACCACTTCCCCCAAAAGTTGGGTAACATACTATTGCTATTTTCATACCAACGAATTTAAGAAAATTCGTAATTAATCAATCAAGTAATTAACTTTTAATTAAGTAAAGAATCGTAGATTATCTGTTGGATATTTTCTCTAACATTTTCTTTAGCTAATTTATTAGGCGCATTACCATCTGGAAAAGTTCTATTAGATAAGAATATATAAATTAACTCTTTTTCTGGATCTGCCCAAACCATAGTTCCTGTAAAACCAGTATGCCCAAAACTAGTAATAGAGGCACAACCACAAGTAGGACTTTCGCCTTTTATCTGAGGTTTATCAAAGCCTATTCCTCTTCTGTTACCTTCTGGACAAAAATAACAAGTGTTAAAATCGTCCATTGTTTTACTTGAAAAATATTCTCTCTCACCATACGTTCCTTTATTTAAATAAAGTTGCATCATCTTAGCTAAATCCATAGCATTAGAAAATAGTCCTGCATGTCCTCCTACTCCACCTTGCATTGCAGCTGCCATATCATGTACATATCCTTGTAAGACTTGATTACGAAAATAAGTATCCTTTTCTGTTGGTATAATTTCGTCCTCTTCAAATTTTTGCAACGGATTGTAAGATGTCCTATTCATTCCTAGCTTTGAAAAAAAGTTTTCATAAGCTAAAACATCTAATGTTTTACGATTATGTGTTTCTAAATATTCTTTTAGCAAAATAAAAGTAAAATCGCTGTATTTATACTCTTTTTTAGACAGCAATTTACTATTCACGATAAACTTTATAATTGAATCATTATATCCCTTTTTAATAAATAAGTTCTCTGAAACTTGAGTAGGAAAATCTTTTGAATAAAACTTTTTATAATAATTACTCAAAGGCTTTTTCGATATAGAATCTAATGTTGATTTATAGAAAGGTTCCCAAGCTTGTAAACGAGCATAATGTGATAACAACTCTTTAAATGTTATCGAATCTTTATCTGTTCCTTTAGCTTTATGAACCATTTCACCTAGACGAGTGTTCAAATTAATTTTTCCTTTGTCATAATCAATCATTACATTAGGCAAAGTTCCCACAACCTTTGAAACAGATGCCACATCAAAAATATCAGAATTCTTGACTTTTACGTCTTTAGCATAAGTATGGTACCCAAATGATTTTTGATACACTACTTTTCCTTTTCTTGCAACAAGAATTTGTGCGCCAGGAGCTACTTTATTCTCAATAGCTTTTGTGATTACCGCATCAATTTCATTTAACTTTTTAGAATTTACACCTACACTTTCAGGAGTTCCGAAACTTAAAATATTTGCTTTTTTTGTTGATAATCCTAAACCTACTTTAAACTCTTCATTTATAGATACTGGTAGTTTTCCTTTAGCCTCAATTGCTCCAAAAACAAGTTGTGCCGATACTTCCTGAGCTACTTCTCCATTTTGATATGAAACTATAATTCCGTGCAATTTATCTAAATCCTTGATAGATTTTAAAATGTAAGGTTTAGCAAAAACATCTAAAATAACATCATGTTTATCTGCTAATTTTTCAATTAAAAGAAGATCCTTTGAGGAAAACTCGTGCTTTTTCCACCACGTTTTATCAGAAGTATGATAACCAATTATAACTTTATCAAAGTTCTTTAACTGTTTACTCAAACTGTCCAAATTTTCTTCTGAAACTTCCGTTACATCTGTATATTTATTTAGGGTCGAAAGAAACTTCGCACCAGAATCTTCACCAATTTTCACATAAGCTATTTTTTCTTTTGCTAAATTAGTTATTGGTAAAATTTCACTTTTATTTTTAATAACAGTTACTGCATTTTCATACAATTTGTATAATAAACTTGCACTATAAGGTGTATTTAAATCATTGTAAACAGTTGGAATTTCAATAGGTTTATAATTATTTAATCCAGATTTATATTTGTACTTAAGAATCTTTTTTACTGAATGTTCAATTCTTTCGTCAGTAATAAGAGTGTCTTTATAAGCCTGAGTAAATTTTTCGATTGCAGTAGGTACATCTTCTGCGAAAAGCATAACATCATTACCAGCCTGAAAAGCCGCTAAATCAATTTCGCCCGGTTTTTTAAAATTACTAGCTCCTTTCATATTCAAAGCATCTGTAAAAATTAAACCCTTAAATCCTAATTGTTTTTTGAGAATATTACTAACCACATTATATGAAATTGAGGTAGGCATTCCTTCTACTTTTTCTAAACTAGGCACATTAAGGTGAGCAACCATAACAGAAGCTAACCCTAAATCAAACATTTTCTTGTAAGGAAATAGTTCAACATCATTGATGCGATCTTCGGTAAAATTCACTTGAGGTAGTGTATGATGTGAATCAGATTCGGTATCACCATGGCCAGGAAAGTGTTTCCCTGTGGCAAAAACACCTTGATTTTGAATTCCTTTCATCAAAGCCACTGCGTGCCTTGTCACCTCCTCTTTACTCTCTCCAAAAGAGCGATTCCCTATAATTGGGTTATTAGGATTTGTATTGATGTCTAATACAGGAGCAAAATTGAATTGAATTCCTACTCGTTTTACTTCTTTTGCCATTTGTCCACCTAAATCTTCAATAAGCTTCATATCCTGAATAGCGCCGAGAGTCATATTCCAAGGATATTTATAAGTAGAATCCAAACGCATATTCAATCCCCATTCTGCGTCATTACCAATAAACAAAGGAACTTTAGATAATGCTTGAAAACGATTTGTTAATTTTGATTGACGAACTGGTCCTCCTTGAAAAAAGATTAATCCGCCTATTTTATAATTTTTGACTAGTTTATCAATCGCGTTAAAATGAACAGTATCTTTATTAGAATAAGCTGCAACCATAAACAATTGTCCTAATTTTTCTTCAAAAGTCAACGAAGAATAAACACTGTCAACCCATTTTTTTTCAGCTGGAGTATCCTCAAAAAGATTAAACCCTTCTTTAGACAAATCCTTGTATTCTTCAATTTTAGGTTGCTGAATTGTTTGCGATACAACTTCAGAAGTACGTTTTTTACCAACAGAACAATTCCATAGGAAAGCTGAAACTAAACAAAGTAGTGATATTTTGAAAAAAAAATATTTCATTTTAGTATTAAAAAAATCGGCTGTGCCAACTATCTTGTGCGGGAACTTCCCACGATTCATTAAATTCTTCAATCGTATTGACTAAATTATTAAACACAATGGTATTACCATTTACAGCTTTATCTTTAGCCATTTTCTTAAAATCTATCAATGATTTGTGAGCAATAAATTCACCATTTTTGAAAGTAACATTCATTTTATCCAACAAATCAACATCGTATTTTTTTTCCAACTTTTGGATAAATTCAACAGATTTATCAATTGAACATCCTGTAGGTGATTGCACTTCTTGATTTATAGCAATTACAATAAAACGATTGTATTTTAAAACAAAAGATGCTTCAAGGCTTTTGCCATGAGCTTCCCAATCTTCTAAAAATGAAGTTAATTCATTTTCAATAGAAGTTAATTCTTCATCCGAGAATTTACGATTGGATTGATAAATCCAAATTCTAGAATGTAATGGTAGTGTATCGAAAGGTACAAACATCTTTTAAAATTTTGAAACTAAACCTAAACCAACCGTTTTACCATCATAAAAAGGTAGATAAACAGTTTTGGTTTCTGTATTTTTATTTTTAAATAATTTATTCACGGTTGGAAACAACCAATATGCTGCTTTAGTACTTAAAATTCCTATTCCAGCTCCAGCTAAGACATCAGTAAACCAATGCTTATCATTGTGCATACGCATATAACCTGTAGTTGCCGCTATCGCATACCCTGAAATTCCGTACCAAATAGATTGATCCTTGTATTCTTGATATAACATTTCGGCTCCCATAAAAGCAGTTGCGGTATGTCCTGAAGGAAAAGAATTATAAGCACTTCCGTCTGGTCTTAGTTGATGTGTGCTATTTTTCAGACTTAATACTGTGGCACTCATTAATATAGTTGATGTTGCTGCTATAATAACTTTATCCTTAATTTTATTTTTACTTTTAACTCCAAAAACTTCTAATCCAAAAGTAGTCGCTACTGGAACATATTGCAAATAATCATCAATACGAGTCTTATTACTATCTTCTGCTTTTACTTTATTACGAAAATCCTCATTTACAGATTTGATTGAATTATTATTAAGTCCAATCACTCCATATCCTATTAAAACTGTAGGAACTATTATTTGCTTATAATTGAATTTTAAGCCTTTATTAGATGCTATATTTAGTGAATCATTTTTAACTTCATTTTCTTGACCAAAAAAGGTTTGAAAACAACAAATAAAGATTAAAATCCAATATTTTTTCATTTTACAAATCTTGGGCATTAGCAATTAATTCTGCCACATCAAGAACTTTTACATCGTGTTCTCTATGTTTTGCTTTAGTGCCATCTGTTAACATTGTATTACAGAAAGGACAACCTGCAGCAATGATTTCAGCTTTTGTCTCTAAAGCATCCTCTGTACGCTCAACATTTATGTCTTTATCACCATTTTCAGGCTCTTTAAACATTTGAGCACCACCAGCTCCACAACAAAGTCCGTTTGCTTTTGAGCGTTTCATTTCTACTAATTCTGCATCTAACTTCTGAATTAACTCACGTGGAGCTTCATACACCTTGTTAGCACGTCCTAAATAACAAGGATCATGGAATGTAATTTTTTTACCTTTAAACTGTCCACCTTCTATAGTCAAGCGTCCAGAATCTAAAAGTTCTTTCAAAAACTCAGTATGGTGTACCACTTCAAAATTACCTCCTAATTCAGGATATTCATTTTTTAAAGTATTAAAACAGTGAGGGCAAGCGGTTACTATTTTTTTAGTTTCATATGCTTTAAGCACTTCTATATTCATAAAAGCTTGCATTTGAAACAAAAATTCATTTCCTGCACGCTTTGCAGGATCACCAGTACAACCTTCTTCTGTTCCTAAAACCGCAAATTCTACATTTGCACGATTTAAAATACGAACAAAAGCTTTGGTTATCTTTTTAGCTCTATCATCAAAACTTCCTGAACATCCAACCCAGAATAAAACTTCTGGTTGTTTTCCTTGAGCCAACATTTCTGCCATTGTAGGCACTATTAAATTTTCTGACATAACGTTATGTTATTCGTTTTAAAACTAATTTTCGTCTTTCCAGTTTAATCTATCCAATTGATTGTACTGCCAAGGTGCGCTATTATTTTCGATATTTGTCATCATTGCATTCAAAGACTGTGGCGCAGCACTTTGCTCCATCACTAAATAGCGACGCATATCCATAATGATTGACAATGGACTAATATTTACAGGACATTCTTCTACACAAGCATTACAAGAAGTACAAGCCCATAATTCTTCTTGAGTGATATAATCGTTTAATAATGATTTACCATCATCAACAAAAACTCCATTATTTTTATCCATATTATCTCCTACTTCAACTAGACGGTCTCTTGTATCCATCATAATTTTACGTGGTGATAATTTTTTTCCAGTTTGATTTGCTGGACACGAAGAGGTACAACGACCACATTCTGTACAAGTATAAGCATTGAGTAACTGAACCCAATTTAAATCCTGAACATCTGAAGCTCCAAATTTGCTAGGTACAGCTTCGGCATCAGGAGCTGGTGCTGCAAATGGATCTGCATTAGGGTCCATCATTAATTTTACCTCTTTTGTAACACTTTCCAAATTGTCAAATTTTCCAAGTGGATTCAAATCAGCAAAATAAGTATTCGGGAATGCTAAAATAATATGTAAGTGTTTTGAATAATATAAATAATTCAAAAATGCCATTACCATCATAAAGTGTCCCCACCAACCTATTCTTTCTAATATATGCAATACGCCTTCAGACATACTCCCAAACAAAGCTGGTCCTAAATGTTGTGACACTGCGAAACCAAAAGAACCTTGTCCTTCAAAATGAGATTTACCCATAGTATAAAGTACTTCGTCTGTTCCATTCATTGTAAAAATACAACACACTAAAATGATTTCCATAATAAGAATCAAATTAGCATCTTTTTTTGGCCATCCTAATAATTCTGCTTTGTTAAGACGTGGTAACTTTAATAGATTACGTCTAGCTAGAAACAATACAGTAGCTGTTAAAGCTAATACAGATAATATTTCGATAAAACTGATTAGAAAAGTATAAAAACCACCTAAAGCTGGTTTGAAGAATCTGTGTGTACCAAAAATTCCATCCACAAAAATTTCTAATAATTCTATTTGAGTTATTATAAACGCTGCATATAATGCAAAGTGTAAAATAGCTGGAACTGGTCTAGAGAACATTTTCTTTTGACCTAATGCAACTAAAGCCATATTCCTCCAACGTTCTGAAGAATTATCAGATCTATTTACATCCTTACCTAATTTTATATTTCGGATAATTTTTTTTACATTTTTTGCAAAAAAACCACCTCCGACTCCTAGAATGATAAGAAATACTATACTGCTTAAAAAATTCATATGTGGTTATATTGGTTGATTTGAAATTATTTTTGCTCTTCTGGTGCTTTATACGGCTTTTCTTTTTTTCCAAAAACAGAAACATTTACATATCGTGTAGGATGTAAACGTACATCTTGTAATAACAATTCTAATTCTTTTGAAGTCTTAGCAAGATTATTGTATAAAGCTTCGTCTTTCATCAATTTGCCCATTGTACCTTTTCCTGACTGCATATCCGCTAACATTTTATTCACGTTGCCTAAAGTACCTTCCAGATTATTAATTGTTTGTGATAATTTAGCCTTTTCTAAATCGGAAGTGATTTTTGCAAAATTTGCCGAAGCCTTTTCTGCATTTGTCAACGTGTTACCTATTTTTTGTGTATTGGC
This sequence comes from Limnohabitans sp., assembly GCA_030053945.1. Classification (GTDB taxonomy): domain Bacteria; phylum Bacteroidota; class Bacteroidia; order Flavobacteriales; family Flavobacteriaceae; genus Flavobacterium. Next base: position 26,887 of record JASGCW010000033.1, on the reverse strand, counting down.
TGCTAACATTGCATTAACTTGCTTAGTTGCTTTATTTACTTCAGTAAGTGTTTGACTTAATTGAGATACGGCTAACTTAAGATTCAATTTTGTTTGATCATCAAGAACACTATTCAGATTAACAACTAGTTTATCAGCATCACCTAAAAGACCATCTATTTTATGTTGCGTAGGCTCTAATTTATTTCCTAATTCAGCTGTTAAGCCTAACTTTATGCCTGCCATTAACTTGTCGCCATCTACAGCCAAATTTTTATCTTTATAATTAGGAATAATAGCTATCTGTTTGCCTCCTATAAATCCAGGCTCATAAATTTCTGCCATACTTGTCTTAGATATAGGGAAATCATCTTCATTAATTTGAATTTCTACTAACAACTTTCCATTATCTTGCAACTTGATGCTGTTTACTTTACCCACATTTTTACCACTAATTGTAACAGCAGCAGAACTAGTTAATCCTTCTACATTGTCATATTCTACAAAAAGTCTTTTATGTGAATTAAATAAATTACTTCCTTTTAAAAAACTATATCCCCAAATAAATAATAAAAGGGATGAAATTACTAAAATGGCCGTTTTGATTTCGCGAGTTATTTTCAAAATATCTTATTTTTATGGCAAAATTACTAATTACTTACTTTTTACAGCTTCATTTAATGATATTTTTACACCATTTTTGAAAGGAACAATAAAAGCGGATTCATATCCTTTAGCTTTTGCTTGACTTAAAAGCGTTTTAGAATCATCATAATTATTTGTTTCCCCAAACAAATACTTATAATATCCTCCTTCAAAAACTGATGATATTTTATCTAATCCATTAAAGTTTTCAGTATTTAATTCAATTTTAGTTTTACTTGCTTTTAATTGAACTTTAAAAATCACTTTATTAGGATCAATAACTTTAGTTTCATTATTAATTGGATTTTTTTGAGGTGTAACAACTTTTGGCGTATCTTTCTTTTGTGGTTGCGTTTCAACCTTAACAGCTGAATCTTTTTTTACCATTGGTTCAGACCTTTTAATATCTAAAACTGGTACAGAACCTCCAAAATATTCAGCTTTCATTTTAAAAACAGCTTCTGCAATAGTTTTTGCAATATTTATCTGTCCTTCTTCAGAATTAAGATAAGTTCCTTCATCCAAATTAGAAATAAATCCAGTTTCAACTAAAACTCTTGGCATAAACGCTTTATGAAGTACCATAAAAGGTGCTTGAGCAACTCCTCTGTTCTTCCTATTAAGTTTATTTTCAAAACCATCTTGAATTTTACTAGCTAACTCAATGCTTTGATCAAGAAATTCTTCTTGAGCTATTGTTGCACTAATTAATGTTTCTGGAGAATTAGGATTATAGCCCGCATATTTTGTTTTATAATTGTTCTCCATAGTAATAACAGAGTTCTCTTTCATAGCCACATCTAGACTAGACTTACTTTTAGAAAGTCCCATCACATAAGTTTCTGAACCGAAAGCTGCGGTGTTCCTATTTGCATTACAATGAATAGAAATAAAAATATTTGCATTTGCCCTATTGGCAATATTAGCTCTCTCAACTAAATCCACAAAAACGTCAGTCTTTTTAGTATATACAACCTCAACATCTGGATCCTTTTCAAGAATTTCGCCAAGTTTTAACACTATAGCTAAATTAATTTTTTTCTCCACAAATCCGTGATATGATGCACCAAAATCGTGATCTCCATGTCCCGCATCAAGACATACTTTAAACTTAGATTTTGTTTGAGCTGAAACAACTGAAGAAATAGCAAACAAAGTTGCTAGCATAATAAATTTAAAATTAACCGTTCTCTTCATACTTCTTAAATTAACCACAAAAGGTTATAATTTTATTAAATGCTTATTTATTTTTTTAAAAATAGATGTAAGTTTGTGACTTCAAAAATTAAGCCATAATTTTACAAAAATAGCATTTATAGCTTTGCGTACAAACATATTTCATATCGGTTTTATAACTTTTTTATTAACTTTTCTGAGTCACACTGTTTACTCTCAAGATGTAATTAAAAAAAGTAACAGCATACCCCTTAAAAATCAGAAAGATAGCTTAAATCTAAAAGCTAGAAACCTCGTAAAAAATGACACTATAAAAAAAGACACCGTCAAGAAAAAAAAATCTTTATTAGATGGAAAAATAAAATATAAAGCGGAAAAATACGCTCGCATTGCTCAAAAAAAGAAACAAATAACTTTATATGATAAAGCCGAAGTATATTATAAAGACATTGAGCTCAAGTCTGGAATTATTGTAATTGACTATGATAAGGACGAAGTTTATGCTGGAAGGTTAAAAGATACTACAGGAAAATACACGCAATACCCTGTTTTTAAACAAGGTTCGAATGTAGTTGAACCTGATTCTATAAGATTCAATTTTAAAACAAAAAAAGCCCTGATTTGGAATTCCAGAACAGACCAAGGGGAATTTAAACTTAAAGGAGAAATTACAAAAAGAGAAAACGACTCTGTATATTTCATAAAAAATGCACGTTTTACCACTTCAAAAAATCTTGAAGACCCTGAATATTATTTTCTTGCACGAAAAATCAAATTAGTACCAAAGAAAAAAGTGGTTACTGGACTAACAAACATGGTCATTGCCGATGTTCCAACTCCCATTGGAGTCCCTTTTGCCTTTTTTCCAATGACAGAAGAATCTACCTCTGGTATTATTTTTCCAACGTTTGGTCAAACAAATCAGCAAGGCTATTTCTTGCAAAATGGAGGGTATTATTTTGCGCTTAGTGATAAATATGATTTAACATTGCTAGGTGACTATTATACGAATGGTAGTTATGCTTTTAGAGCTGAAACAAGTTATGCGAAGCGATATAAATTTAGAGGTAATTTTAATTTTAGATACGAAAACCAAATTACAGGCGAAAGAGGTTTACCTGGCTATGGTAAGACAAATATTTATAATATACAGTGGTCACACTCACCAGATGCAAAAGCAACTCCTAATTCTCGATTTTCTGCCTCGGTGAATATGGGAAGTTCAAAATATTACCAAACATCTTTTAATCAATTGAATACTGGTAATTTCCTAAATAACACTTTAAGTTCGTCTGTATCCTATTCAAAAACACTTACTTCTACCCCACAAGTAAACCTTTCACTAACAGCAACACATTCCCAAAATACTCGCTCCGGTACTATAAATATGACCTTACCCACACTCCAAGCAAGTATGGACAGAATATACCCATTTGCAAAAAATGGAGAAAATAAAAAGGGAATTATCAAAAATTTAAATTTACAATACAATCTTAGAGGAGAAAATAGAATTGAAACTGTAGATTCATTGTTTTTTAAACCCCAAATGTTTAAAAATGCTAAAAACGGATTACAGCATTCTATACCATTAAGTACGAATTTTAAAGTTTTTAAATATTTTAGTTTAACTGCTTCTACAAATTATAGTGAAACATGGTATCTAAAAACAATACAAAAACAATATAATGGAAGTACTAACAAAGTAGAAACAACTGAAAAAAATGGTTTTGACTCTTTTAGAACCTACGATTTCAGTTCTTCTGTAGGAACTACAATATATGGAACTTTCAATTTTAAAAAGGATGGAAAAATTCAATCTATTAGACACACAGTAAGGCCGTCTGCGGGTTATTCATACACTCCAAGTTTTGAAAAATATTACGATACTTATGCTGTAGATGGTAGTGGAAAAATGGAGACTTACACACGTTTTGAATCAGGAATTTTTGGTTCTCCAGGAAAAAATTATAGTAATAATTTGAGTTTTTCTGTGAGTAATGTCTTTGAAGCTAAAGTAAAAGACAGGGATAGTACTAAAACAGAACCAAAAAAGATTATGCTTATTAACAACTTTAATTTATCTACGGGTTATAATATTGCTGCCGATTCTTTACGATGGACACCTTTGAGAGTTAGTGGGGGTACTAATCTTTTTAAGGACAAAATGAATGTTAATTTTGGAATGACATTAAATCCTTATGCCATCAACTCTAAAGGACAAATGATTGAAAAATTTAATATTGATAACGGAGGTAGTCTGTTCAGAATGACAAGCGCAAATATTACGATAAACTACTCGTTGAGTAATAGAGATCCTAAAAAATCAAAAGAACAAGACTCTTTTAACAATCCTGGATTACGAAATGGCGGTCGGGAAGATGGTCTTTTTGGCACCTCAAACGATTTAAGTGATCAACGAAGGAATATTAATGATGAAAAAGAAGACCGTTTTGATGGTTTCTATAATGCAAAATTACCTTGGGATTTACGTTTAGCTTACTCCCTCACCTATTCTAATAACAATAGAGAAAATCAAATTAGTCAGAATTCTTTAATGGTTTCTGGAAAATTTGACATCACTCCTAAATGGAATATGGGAGTTTCTACAGGATATGATTTTGTACAAAAAGGAGTAACTTATACCCAATTGACTTTTGATAGAGATTTATTAAGCTGGCGTATGAATTTCAACTGGAATCCATTTGGAGATAGAGCCTCATGGTATTTCTTCATTGGAGTGAGTTCTTCTGTATTAAAAGATATTAAATGGGACAAACGTAGTTTACCAGATAAAAGACTTAATTAAATTTTCAAATAACAAATATTAAAATGAAACAAATAATTTTTACAGACAAAGCACCAGCTCCTATTGGACCTTACAGTCAAGCAGTATTAATTGGAAATACATTATACACATCAGGTCAAATTCCAATTGACCCTGCTACTAACGAATTGATAACAGAAAGTATAGAAGCCGAAACTGAACAAGTAATGCAAAATCTTAAAGCTGTTTTAGAAGCTGCTGGTATGACATTTGAAAACGTTGTTAAAACAAGTATTTTCATTATGAATATGGGTGATTTCTCAAAAATTAATGCTGTATATGGCAAATATTTTGACGAACCAACGGCACCAGCTAGAGAAACAGTTCAGGTGGCAACACTTCCAAAAAATGTAAATATCGAAATTTCTATGATTGCTGTAAAGTAAATCACTTTTACAATACCCTTATTAAAATCGAGTTCTAAAAGCAAATAAAATCCTTTGTTTTTAGAACTCTGCTTTTACTTCCATTTTTATTTCTTGACCTGTCGAAGGATGATTAAAAACAATTGATTTTGCATGTAAGTGCAATCTATTCATTTTTTTTCCGTATAAATCATCTCCTACAATAGGAGTTTTTAATCCTAATTCGTGCGAAGCATGTACTCGCAATTGATGTGTACGACCTGTTATAGGATAAAAATGTACTCTTGTTTTACCATTTTCAATTGCAATGACTTCCCATTTTGTTTGTGCAGATTTTCCATATTCATAACAAACTAATTGACGTGGACGATCGTCTAAATCTACACGTAGAGGTAAATCTATAAAACCACTTGTTTCAACTAAAATTCCATCTAATAAAGCCTCGTAACATTTAGAAACAGTTCTTTTTATAAATTGACTTTGCAAATTCAAATACGCTGCCTCAGTTTTAGCAATTAACATAATTCCTGAAGTTGACATATCCAACCTATGCACTATTAATGGTCCTGAAGCATCAGGGAATTTTTCCTTCATTCGAGCATAAACAGAATCGAAAATTTGTTTTCCTGGCACTGATAAAAATTCAGCTGGTTTGTTGACAACTACAATCGCATCGTCTTCATAAATAATTTCTAATTCTTTACCATCGGCTGGATTCTCTTCAAATGGGTTTTTATCCATATTTAAACCTTCAAGCATATGACCTAATAAAATGGGTTCACATTTACTTTTACAGGCTGGATAAAACTGTTTATGTTTACGTACTTCGCTTTTTGGAGATTGCCCCCACCAAAACTCAGCCATACAAATAGGTTTTAAATGATGTTGAAAAGCATAATGCAATAACTTCGGTGCGGCACATTCTCCTGCCCCAGCAGGCGGATTATCGTCAAAAATCTCCCCTATACTTTTGCGTTTATTAAATTGATTCAAAAAAGAATATTCTGCAAATAAACGTTGTTGCAACTTCGCCGACATCGTACGACGTGTTTCTTTGAGCTGACGTATTTTTTGAACTTCAAAATCAAATTGTTGTTGAGCTTCCGCTTTTTTAAAATTCCAAAACTTGGTCATTTTCTTTAACAGAATAGCTTCTTGTTTACTTTGCTCACTAAGTTCTATATTATATTTTTCTTTTTCTGCTTCCGAAAATTTATTTTGTGCTTCTAAACGAAGTTGATCTCTAAGGGTTTTCTGTTCTCTTATATGATTTTTTTGACGAAGAATATCAATTTCTGCTTCAACTAGCGTGTTTTTTAAATTCTCTTTAACAATCAAATAATCTTCGCTAATCTCAGCGCTTTCTATTTCTCGATTAAGCTCATTAATTTTAGCTTCTTCCTTCTTGTAAAAACTATTCGCATCGAGCATATCATAAACTGTTGGAACAAAATAAGGCAATTGATTTTGTTCAGCTAATTTACCCGAAAAAGCCCATAAATAACCTAATTCTCCTTTCTGATTTTGAACAACCAAAACACCAAACATTTTACCTATAACTAGTCCAGCTTGACCTTCTTTTAATCCAAAATTATGCTCAAAATCTGTTTGATGCTCTAAATAATTCTGCAAATCTTCTGAAGCAATTATTGCCAAAGAATGTGGCTCATAATAAAATGGAAAAGTAAATTTTTCAGGAAGAACTATACCCGAAACATTTATTTTAAAAGACTGAAAAAGATTTTCTAACATTTGGCAAAGATAAACCTCTTGAATAAAAACTAAAGAAATCTAATAAAAAAAGGGTGCCAAAGTAATTTTTGAACACCCTTTTTTACTGTATTATAAAATTATCGCTTGATAATAAACTTTATTTGTTTTTTCTCTTTTTCTTTAGAAACCTCAAACAAATAAATTCCTTCTGAAATAGTAGATACATTTATAGATTTTGAATTCAATTCATCTTCTCTAATAATTTTTCCATTCATATCTATAATTCTGTAGTTTTTAATATCAGTGATTGAACTAATTTCAATAGAATCACTAGCTGGATTAGGTGAAATAGTCAAATTATTAAAGGCTACATCACTAGTACTTAAAGGCGCTGTAGGAATAATAGTTACTTTTAAATCATCTAAATAAAACCCATCTTTTACATTAGAAGCATTAGATTTTAATCTGAAACGAACCAAAATATTTTGTCCTAAATAATCACTTAAATTGATACTTTCCTGCACCCAAGTAGATTGTATTCCGTCATATACTGGTCTATTTACATCTTGAATACTTGTACCCTCACTTGTGTATTTACCACATTGTGCAATCCAAGTAGTTCCGTTATCTTTTGAAATTTCAAGTTGCACAAAATCTTTCCCTTTCTCTAAATCCCATTTTGCATAAAAAGTAATTTCCGCTTGAACCGCATTTAATAAACTAATAGCAGTAGTCGTTTTAATATTCTTGTTTGCATTATTAGCATAATTTCCAGTAGAAGAATCAGTTATTGATGAAGGTGCAGAATAATAAGTAGTTGTACTCGTTCCCCAGCCTGTACTATTTGTCCATTGTGTTAAATTTCCAGCACTTTCTGTAAATCGATCTTCTGTAGGTCCGAAATATTTGGTAATAGTTTCCGTTTGGGTATAAGTACCATTATTAATTTCGACAGTAAAAGTTATTGGAGTTCCATTTGTAATACCTGTTGCTAGATTTAATTGGTAGGTACCATTTACAACCCCATTAAAGCCCACAGAAGAATGTGTATTTAAATTAGCAACACTTAAAATATTAGAACTAACTGGAACTACTTTTACAGTAAAATTTTGATTATCTACATTTCCTAATCTTCTCAATGAATACGTAAAATTATAGGTGGTATTAGAAATAAAATTTGAAGAGGTATCTTTAAAAAGAGCATAATTATGAATGTATCTTAATAACATCAAATTACTATACAACATATTGTAATTACTGATTGCTGTTTGAGCTGGAGTTTCCCAGAAATCAGTTCCTATTTCAGGAGTAAATGCAAAAATTTTAGGTTTAGTAGCTATATCCCCTCCATACATCCAATCATCTGAATCTCCAGAAGCTGGGTACATATCGGCTGAAATATAATTTTGGAAACCACTATATTTTACCATTTCACCAGAAATTGCTAGATATTTACTATTGTCAGGTGTGGGTGTATTTGTAGCCCAACCATAAGGAAAAAGTAAATCGTTAGCATACGAATGATTATTAAATGCTGCTATAAAGTTTTTTTGCTGAGTCAACCATTTAATTGCCTGATTCTCTGGTTCAGAAAAAGCAGAAGTTCCACAATAAGTATCATCAGCTGTATTTGTCGTTGAAGTCCCCGAAGTTCCCCATTGATAACCATAATTTCTATTGTTATCTACACCATATCCACCTCTTCTGTTTTTTCTCCACATTCCACCACCAGTAGGATTAGTAGTTTGATTATATACATATCCGTCAGGATTTACCACAGGCACACAGTATATTTCAGAATTATTAACTAAATCTCTAATCTCAGGATCTTTATCGTAATTCTCTAAGATATACCACATAAAATAAATTAGTTGTTGCATTGAACCAGGTTCACGAGCATGATGCAAAGAAGTATATAAAACTCTTTTTTCATTTTCGTCAGTATCTGGATTATCTGATATTTTTACAAAATGTATAGGTCTATTTTGTGAAGTTTGAAACGTACTTATACCTGCCTTAGCAGTAATCAAATTAGGGTAAAGTGTTCGCATTTGATCTAACTCGGCCAGACATTCTGAATAAGTTAGATACCCACCCATACTTCCTGTATTATAATTCACAGGATCTGAACCTAATGCTTGATTACAATAGGTACTAAAATTTTTATTCCTGCTTTTGGGAGACAATTCTGATTGACTTTTTCTTTTATAATACTCATTCAAGTTTTTCTCTAAAACAATTACTTTAAATCCTTCTAGTTTTATCCCTTTCACTAATCTTTCTGGGACATCACATTCGATAAAGACATTCTTTTCTCTTTTAAAATGATCTAACTGACCAATCTTAACAATTTTTTGCAGCTCGGTGTCTGTCTTGTAATAAATTCTTACCTTTTGATAATTCTCTTGTGAAAATGAAAGATAAAAAGACAATAGGAAAAATAAATTTAAAAATTTCATAGTGGTTTTTATTGGTTTATTTGTTTGTAATAATTTTTAAGCTTTCCTGCTATGAATGCAAATACATAAATTTTCATCCATAGCTTTAATTCAAAATTTCTTTTTCTCAAAAAATCAATGCAATTAATAAAAAAAAATGCATATACAATAATTTTTTTAACAAATTTTTACAAATAACCAAAAAAACTATGTGTTTACTAGGAATAATCACAATATAAACCAAGAGGACACCTCTCTAAAATCAGACATATTTGTCTAGAGAAAATATTTTTTTCCAAAAATTTAATTATCAATAGACTATACACTAAAAGACAAAGCGGTTTCAGAAATTGAAACCGCTTTGTCTTTTGTTCTATTTATAAATTTATTTCTTTAAATGTATATCAAAATAATCAGCTATTTTAGCGTACATATGAATTCTATCTCTACCAGAGACATTATGCTCATGATTAGGGTACAAGAAATAATCAACTTGTTTTCCCGCCTTAATACACGCTTCAATAAAATTCATACTATTTTGCTGCACCACAACTGGATCTTGCGCTCCGTGAATAACCAACAATCTTCCTTTAAGATTTTTTGCTTTATCTAATAAAGATGCTTTAGCATATCCTTCAGGATTTTCTTGAGGTGTATCCATATAACGCTCACCATACATAATTTCGTAATATTTCCAGTCTATAACTGGTCCTCCTGCAACCCCTACTTTAAAAGTATCTGTCTGGCTAGTCATCAAAGTAGTTGTCATAAACCCTCCAAAACTCCAACCAAAAACTCCTATTCTATTTTGATCTACAAAAGATTTAGACTTTAAGAATTCGACACCTTTCATTTGGTCAGCCATTTCATTTGTACCTAAATTTCGATGGGTAACATCACAGAATTTTTTTCCTCTCGAATCACTTCCTCTATTATCTACAGTAAATACCACATAACCATTTTGCGCCATATAATAATCAAAGTAATTAGCTCCACCTAACCATTTATTTAAAACTAATTGTGCATGTGAACCACCATACACATACACCATTACTGGATATTTCTTTGAAGCATCAAAATTAGCTGGGTAAATAATTCTTCCGTTCAAAGGTGTTTTTCCATCCGCAGAAGTTAAAGTAACCAGTTCCATTTTAGGCATATCAATTTTACCAACAAGAGGATTATTAGCCTTAAAAGTCGAGGTTGTTTTTTTTGATTTTACATCAATAATTGCAATCTCATTTGGAACAGTAGTATTACTATATTGATCTAAAACCATTGTCCCATCTGATGAAACGGAAGCATTGTGTGTGCCAGAAACCGATGTTAATTGTATAGTTTTACCTGATTTTAAATCAACTTGATATAACTGACGGTCTAATCCATTATTTGCAGTACCTATATAATTTATTTTAGTTGCTTTCGTATCAAAACCTACTACTTGTTTAACAACAACATCATTAAAACCTAAATTTTTCAATAATTTACCATCAATTGTATATAAATACATTTGGTTATAACCATAAAAATCAGTTTGATAAATAAATTGAGTCGGGTTATTTGGCAAAAAAGTTATAGGATATTGCGGTTCTACCCAAGTAGATGTTTTTTCTTCAAACAATGTTTTCACAAAATCTCCAGTTTGAGCATCATATTTATTAAATTTCAAATGATTTTGTTCACGGTTTAAAACTCCTATAAAAATAAATTTCCCTGTTGGTTCCCAAGAAACCATAGTTAAGTATTGTTCTTTTGGTTCACCTGTATTTATTGTAACTTTTTTACCCGATGCTAAATCAAAAACCACAAGTGTTACATTTTCACTTGTCATACCTGTCATTGGGTATTTAATATCTTTATTTACAGCTTCACGTTCATTCCAATTAGTCAAAGGATAATTAGCTACCATTGTTTCGTCTTTACGATAATAAGCTAATTGTGTTCCAGCTTCATTCCACCACATTCCGCGATCAATACCAAATTCTTGACGGTGTACATAATCTGAACCATTTACAATACCTTTATCGGTATCATTTGTAACATCAATTACAGTTCCTGATGTAGTAGTAATTTTAATATTATTTTCTTTTAACCAAGCTACATTTCCTGTACTTGAAAAACGAGCTTGATCCGCTTCTGTAGCATATCCTATTACATTTGTAATTTGTTTAGAAATTACATCATAATCTATTCTGTAATTTTTTTGCTTACCAGCAACAACGGCTTCAAATCTTGTCTCTGATTTCCATTCTATAGAAAAAGGAAAAGTTTTTAATGCAAACTCATCGGTTGAAATTTTAGATTTTAAGGCATTTTCAAAATCAGCCTTGGTAGCTAAAATGGTTTCTTTCCAACCATTTGATGCGCTTTTTTCTAATAAATTGCTAAAATCTGAACTTAAATAAGTTATTGATTTTGAATTTTTACGCCATTGTTGCATTATTTGCGTGGTAGGAGCATATTTTTTTCCACCTGTAACCGTTTCTTCTATTGTTAATTTTTGTGCTAAAGAAACACCACTTACTAACAGGAAACTAAATAAATATCTTTTTATCATACTTCAACTTCTGTTTTAGAAAATTTATTTCAAAATTAATCACATTTAACTTCTTATCAACGACAATATTCATACTAAAATTTACAAATTGTATATTTTTCGCTGTATTTAACATTTTTACAAATTTTATTCTATAAAATAAAAAAATAAATTATTTAAAAAATCAACAAATAAAACTTATTAAAAATACAATTTGTTAAAAAAAAAATCAAAAAAAAATCAATTTAATGCATATTTATCAAAAACGGTTGATTTTAAAGCTTTAAAGGTTGTAAATTTGCAACTTAATTTTTTTTTACTATGTTATCCAAAAACAATTTTTTTTTAACATTATGTTTATATTTGTTTTTTATAAATATAAGTTCAGCTCAAGTCATTCTTAAAGGAAAGATTATAAATGACTTAGATGGAAATTCAATGGTGGGAGTTACCATAAAAAGTTACCCAACAAAAACACCACAAAAAAGTTCTTTAATTACTACAAGTTATTCAAGTTTTGATGGTACTTTTAAATTTAAATCATCAATCAACGAAGGTGAAATCTTAATTTCATATCCAGGTTTTATCACTAAAATTATTCCATTTTCTAACAGCGAAAAATCAACACTTGATTTTGGAGTAATAATGTTAAAAGAAAACATCATTAAAGAAGTTGAAGTAACATCTTCAACCATTGACGTTGCAAAAAACAGAAAAACACCCATTGCTTCCTCAACTTTCTTTGACAATGAATTAAAAGAAAAAACAGGTAACAATGACATTATACAACCGTTTAACAGAGTTTCTAGTATTTACGTATCTAAATTCTCAGGAAGTTATGGAGAATCTAGAATGAGTATAAGAGGATTCAAACAAAATGACATTGCTCCAATGATTGATGGTATTCCTCTTTATGACTTAGAAAATGGTAGTGTTGACTGGACTGGAATGACTTCTATAACAGATGCATTAAGTTCTGTTGAAATACAAAAAGGACTTGGGGCTTCTAAATTAGTCAATTCATCTGTTGCTGGTACTGTTAATATGATTTTGAGAGACCCTTCATCTAACAAAGGTGCATATATTTCAAACAGTACAGGAAATGACGGATATAATAGAACAGTATTTTCATTTGGTACTGGAAAACTAAACAGTGGTTTTTCTGCAAACTTAATGTTATCTAATGTAAATGGAGATGGTTATGTGGACCAAACTAAATTCAGAGCATATTCGTATTATTTAGGGCTTGGTTTTACAAAAAACAAACATGATTTTTCTATTAAATTCTTTGGATCACCACAATGGCATAATCAAAGAAAAACTGCCATATCGTTATGGGATTATCTAGGTTCATATGACCCTCAGTATTTTAATGACATCAAACCTAAATACAATAAAGATTGGGGATATTACAATGGTGAAGCCTACAATACTAACACCAACTATGGCCATAAACCTCTTGGAATACTTCAGTGGGATTGGGATATTACTAATAAATCACAATTATCAGTAAAACTATATGGCTCTATGGGTTCAAGCGGTAAAACTGGTTTAGATGGTGCTATTAATGGATTTGGAAATTATGTAGGTTATAATGATGGGGTTGATTCTAATGGAAACATCATACCTAATTCTGGAACATTACTAGCTGGTTTCAACTGGAATCACGAGAATAATTTTTATGCTAACGACAACTCTAATGAAGTGTCAATGAATTTAGCAGGTCTTAGTGATTATCTTTACACTAACAATCAAATTGATTTTGATAGAATTAGAAATTACAATACAGGAAATTACAATTATTTCCCTGGAAGAGTATGGGATCCATTTGGAGGGGCTTATATCTACGATTTTTTTAAACGAAGAAGTTACAATGGAAAATTTTATAATTCTAGCAGACCTGCACAAATTTACTACACTAAAGATGCATATTATGATTATGATAACTCTTTATCTACTGGGATGTCACTAATTTCACAAGTATCAGATCAAAAAATTTATGGTGGAATTATAAACTTTAAAAAAGAGGTTTTAAAAGGATTAACACTAAACATAGGTGTTGATGGTAGAAAAACCAAATACAACAAACGTAAAATCGTAGCCGATTTATTTGGAGCGGATGCGTATTGGTCTAATGTTTTAGTTTCAGAACCATACAATCCACCTTATCAAGACTATACGGGTGCATTTACTAACTCTCAAATGAATTTAATTTATGATCAACACTCACCACAAAGTCAATTTTTTAATATAAAATCTAAAGGTGAATCTATTGATTATGATTACAATGCAAACATTGACTATATAGGTGCATACGGTCAAATTGAAGAGCATATAGGAAATTTTGACTTTTTGTTACAAGGTGGTTACAACAAACAATTTGTAGAAAGAGTGGACAATATGCCAATAGATCCTCAATCTGAAAATTCTACAGGCAAAAAAAATCTAGAAGGTTTTAATTTAAAAACTGGTATTAATTACAACATTACAAAAAATCATAATCTTTGGGTTAATGCAGGACGTATCTCTAGAGCTCCTGTCTTTGTAACGGTTTATCCATCAAGAAATAATACGATAAATGAAAATTTTAAAAATCAAGTTTTCGAATCAATCGAAGCTGGATACGGATTTAAATCTACTAATTTTACAGCAAATATCAATGGTTATATTGCTACCGACAAAGGATCAGAAGAGCCTTATTACAGACAAGATCAAGGTGCCATAGGAGGAGTAGCTGAAATCAACAAAAGACATACTGGAATCGAATTTGAAATATTAACCACTTATATACCTAGACTTACTTTAAGTACTGCACTTTCTTATAATATTTCAAAATATGATGATAATGCTATATATAGAGGATATTATAAATACAATGGTAATGAGAATGAAATTCAAAATTTAAATATTAAAGATTTAAATATAGGTGGTGCTCCACAAAGAATAGCAAATTTTGGAGCTTCATACAGAGCTTTTAAAAATTTCAATATAGGTGGTCTTTTCAAATACAGTGACAGAATGTATTCTAATACCCCTTTATGGAGATATTCAAAAGAATATGGAGACTATAAAGCTCCTATTGAATTACCTGGATTTGGCGTACTAGATAGTTTTGCAGATTATAAATTTTTCGTTCACTCAACAAAACAAGCGGTATTTCTGAGATTAAATATAGACAATGTATTAGACCGCTTATTTATTTCAGAATCTAATTCAAGTATTTTACCTTCAGACACGGCTAATAGCAATGGTACTTATCAAGATAACAACTTCTTATATAAAGGAATACCTACAACTAATAATGTGCTATTTGGTTTTGGAAGAACTTGGAATTTTACTGTTAGATACGAGTTTTAATATTTAAGGTTATAGTAAAAAAAGGGGTGATTTTTTTAAAAATCACCCCTTTTCATTTAAACAAAAATAAAATTTAACTATCAATTCTAAAATATTCATTTCACAAAACCCCTACTTCTATCATACATGCTTTCATTATTTGATAGATTTGCTCAGTATCGCTATCTAATCCAATAGAAAAACGAATTAAACCATCTGTTAATCCCATCTCTTTTTGTTCCTCCAAAGGTATTCCTGAAGAAGTTGATGTGCCTGGAGTACTAAATAATGTTTTATAAAACCCTAACTTACTGCCAAATAACCCCAGTTTGTATTTTACATCAGCTCCATAAATTCTTTCGCTTTATCTAAAGTTCAGCATCAATTGTCATCATACCTCTAAAACTGTATTTTCGGTTTATCGATCGCCTGAGCCATAAAGTTGAAGCAAGACAGGAGTAATTGTTCCCATTCATAATACAGATACATTTGCAGCTTCTGTTCCTTCCATATCGGTTAATGCTCGACCAAATACAAATTCATTAGTAACGAATGCCTTGAATACAATTAACAACCTGCATCATTACCTTCAAATGTATCAAGCATAGTTTTTGCAGATAAAAAAGTATAAGTCGAACTATCAGAAATTGAAGGATTCCCCTTCAAAACTCCCCAAAATATTGTAAATCTTGAATTTTGTCAGCTGGATTGATTTTTTCCATATTTTTGTCTCAGTTAAATTAATTTAGAATCGAAATCTTTTGCTAAATGTTATTTTTTCAATATTTTCAAAACAAATATTAAAAAAAAATCCAAAAGAGTAACATTTTAAAGTTTTTTATTTTAAAAATTAATTATAAATTAGATTTATTTAACATCAAATTCAAAAAAAAAAAAAAAAAAAAAAAAAACAACAACAAAAAAAAAAACTAAATGGATGCAACTGACAAAAAACTTTTAAAGCTATTACAACTAGATAGTAAACAAACCACCAAAGAGTTATCAAACAAGTTAAACTTATCTGTAACTGCGGTATATGAACGTATCAAAAAACTGGAAAAAGATGGCACGATTCAAAAATATGTAGCAATTATTGATCGAAAAAAGGTCAATAAAAACTATGTCGTTTTTTGCCATGTGAAATTGATACAGCACAATCATGAATTTATAGCCGATTTTGAAAAGGCAATTCTTAAACTTCATGAAGTATTAGAATGTTTTCACGTAAGTGGAGATTATGATTACATTTTAAAAATTTGTGTTGCCGATATGGAAGAATATCGAGAGTTTATGGTAAAAAAATTAACATCTATCAAACATATTGGTAGTACACATTCATCTTTTATGATAGGTGAAGTAAAAAACACTACGGTATATGAAATTTAATTTAAAATGAATTCTTTACCTGCAAAGTTTTAATTATTTTTGCACCAAAATCTTATAATTTCTTATAAAATATACAATATGAGTTCATATGACGTAGCAATAATAGGTTCTGGACCTGGTGGTTATGTAGCGGCTATTCGTTGTGCACAACTAGGGATGAAAACAGCTATTATAGAAAAATATACTACCCTTGGAGGTACGTGTTTGAATGTAGGATGTATTCCTTCAAAAGCTTTATTAGCATCTTCTCATCATTATGAAGAGTTACAACATTTTGCAGACCACGGAATTGAAGTTTCGGGCGATGTAAAAATTAATCTTCAAAAAATGATTGACCGCAAGCAAGCTGTTGTAGATCAAACTTCTGGTGGTGTAAAATATTTAATGGACAAAAACAATATTACTGTTTATAATGGTATTGGCTCATTTGAAAGTGCTACTTCAATAGCAATTACTAAAACTGATGGTACTATTGAAAAAATAGAAGCTAAAAACACTATTATCGCTACAGGATCAAAACCTTCTACCCTACCATTTATCACAATTGATAAAGAAAGAGTAATTACTTCTACTGAAGCATTAAAACTACCTGAAGTACCTAAGCATTTAATTATCATTGGTGGTGGAGTAATTGGTCTAGAATTAGGACAAGTGTATTTACGATTAGGTGCTCAAGTATCTGTTGTAGAATTTATGGACAGAATTATACCTGGTATGGACGGTGCTTTGTCAAAAGAATTGACTAAAGTATTGAAAAAACAAGGAATGAAATTCTACACTTCACATAAAGTTAAAGAAGTAACTCGTAACGGAAATGAAGTTATCGTAAAAGCAGATGATGCAAAAGGTAACGAAGTGGTTCTTAACGGTGATTATGCTTTAGTGGCTGTAGGTCGTCGTCCTTATACTGATGGTCTGAATGCAGATAAAGCCGGTGTTAAATTAACTGAAAGAGGTCAAGTTGAAGTTAACGATCATTTACAAACTTCGGCTTCAAATATTTATGCTATAGGTGACGTGGTTCGTGGAGCAATGTTAGCGCATAAAGCTGAAGAAGAAGGGGTTTTAGTAGCTGAATATTTAGCTGGTCAGAAACCTCATATTGATTACAACTTGATTCCAGGAGTAGTTTATACTTGGCCTGAGGTAGCTGCTGTAGGTAAAACAGAAGAACAGTTAAAAGCTGAAGGTAAAAATTACAAAGTAGGTAACTTCCCTTTCAAAGCTTTAGGACGAGCTCGTGCTAGTGCAGATACTGATGGATTCATTAAAATTTTAGCAGATGCTACTACAGATGAAGTTCTAGGTGTGCATATGATAGGTGCTCGCAGTGCCGATTTGATTGCAGAAGCTGTTACAGCTATGGAATTCCGTGCAAGTGCTGAAGATATTTCAAGAATGTCTCACGCTCACCCTACATTTGCAGAAGCTATCAAAGAAGCTGCTCTTGATGCAACTGGTAAAAGAGCTTTACACGTTTAATAGTATTAAACTACATAAAACTAAAAACGGTTCCGAAATGGAACCGTTTTTTTATGGTTTATATTAACTCGATTTAGTTTTCAATTTTTTATAGCCAAACCACGCCAAAAATAAAAGCAAACCAATTCCCCACAATTGCACAACAAATGCTATAACTGATTCTAAGATAAACCAACCTGTTTTAAGACTATCCCAAATTTGAAGACCTATATTAGGTCTATATGCATTAATAGGTTTTTCATTAGCAACTAATTCTTGTTTTACCGAATCATTTTGGTATAACGCTAGAGTAACTGTACTAAAATTTACTTGGTCTTTTAAACTTAAATTTTCAATCTTTGAATTGTCTTGACTTTCTCTTTTTGTTGCTAAACTTTCTTCTGCATCAATCACGTTATCTAATTTCTTTCCTTTGGAGTCTATCGCTCTTTCTATTCTATTAGCAGAATTTTGACCTCTCTTCTGACTCATCTCATTAGCTAATAACTTTAATGAAACATCATCTGCTTTAATAACTCTATAATCTAAAAAACTAATCTGCTTTGCAATAGATTTTAAAACCGTATCCAGTTGTTTATTAGGAACTCGTATTGTGATATCGTTAGTCACCGCATATTTTGTGGTAATCAAAGTACTATCTTGACTTACTTTTGTTTTATCTTCCTCAATAATATTACTCTTTAAATCGGTAGAAGCAACAAAACCACCAAAGTTTGAAGTAACATCTTCAATCACGTAAGTCGATTTTGCAACATCTCTAACCTTACATTTAATATCCGCAGTTCGAATAAATTTCCTTTTAGAATTTGGATCTTCCTTAGCAGCTGAAGAAGAAATGATTTTATCAACACTTGCCGCTTCAGAATCAGTTGCAGCTGTATCGACAGCTTCAGTCATAACAGCGTCAGCTGCTTCATCAATTTCTGCTGATTTTTCTTTGCAAGAAAACACAATTGTTGCTACTAATAACAACGACAAACCTGTACGGGAAATTTTTTTCATAGATGAAAGTTTTAAAGATTAATTTTTAAAAATAAAGTTAGGTAGTTTTCACTCAATACATCTATGATTTACTTCAAATCATACACGAAAAAGTGTGCCAATTTTCATTGCAATCAACTTCAAAAATGTTGTATTTTTGTTAAAACTTTCATTTTTCTTGAGAACGACTATTATTAAACATATTTCAAACCCATCTGAATTTAAAAATCAACTCTTACAATGGTCGCAACAGTTTAGAGAAGTTGTTTATTTAGATAGTAATTATTACCCTGAAAAATACGCTACTTACGATGCTGTTATAGCTATAGATGCGTTTACTTCTGTAAAAACTGATTATCATAATGCCTTTGAAGATTTAAAACAATATCAGCAACTAACTAAAGATTGGTTATTTGGTTATCTATCCTATGATTTAAAAAATGATGTTGAAAATCTAAAGTCAGCTAATTATGACGGACTAGAATTTCCAGATTTATACTTTTTTCAACCCAAAAAATTATTTTTAATTAAAGAGAATACCATAGAAATTCAATATTTACATTTTTGTGATGATGAAATTGAAACTGATTTTGAAGAAATTAGAGAGTGTTCAGTGTTCAGTATTCAGTCAACAGAAATTGAAATTAAACAACGTATTTCTAAAGAGGAATATATTGAAAAAGTGAAGAAAATGTTGGGATACATTCATCGAGGCGATATATATGAAGCTAATTTTTGTATGGAATTTTACGCAGAAAATGCTCAAATAAACCCATTAGATGTTTTTCAAGAATTAAATAAAATTTCCAACCCACCGTTTGCAGTATTTTTAAAAAATCATCAACACTATTTATTGTCTGCTTCTCCTGAACGTTATTTAAAAAAAATAGGTACTAAAATCATTTCACAACCCATAAAAGGAACATCAAAACGATTTGAAGATACAACTTTAGACAATCAATCGAAAGATGATTTAAGAAAAAATCCAAAAGAACAATCTGAAAACATAATGATAGTCGATTTGGTACGAAATGATTTAGCGCATACCGCACAAAAAGGTTCGGTACATGTAGAGGAATTATGTGGTATTTATACGTTTAAGCAAGTGCACCAAATGATTTCGACCATTATATCTGAAATAGCACCAAGCACCTCTCCTATTGAAGTTATAAAAACCACATTCCCAATGGGAAGTATGACTGGTGCTCCAAAAATTTCGGCAATGCAAATCATTGAAGAGTTAGAAGTAACTAAACGAGGTTTGTATAGTGGTGCTGTAGGTTACTTCTCTCCTACTGGTGATTTTGATTTTAATGTGGTTATTAGAAGTATTCTATATAATTCAAAAAATCAATATCTTTCTTTCTCTGTAGGAAGTGCTATTACAGCGCTTTCTGTTCCAGAAAATGAATATGAGGAATGTCATTTAAAAGCAAGAGCGATGCGTAAAGTATTGGGAGAATAAAAAAAATACTCAAAAACAAAACTTCAAAAAAGCCTCTAAAGGTTATCTTTTTATACCGAAATATACAAAAAGGGAAAATCGTCCATCCCTTGACGTTTTTTATCCATTTTAATCCATCTACAACCGTCGCATCTTTGTACTGTCAATAATGACAAACAATTTAAATCAATTTAAAATGAGAACTTTTACAGTACCAACAAGAGACTTAGTAGCTCCTAAAAACCAAGAAATTTTTGATAACCTACAAAAAGCGTTAGGCTTTGTACCAAACTTGTATGCAACCATTGCTCATTCAACAAATGGATTAGAACGTTTTTTAGCCTATCAAAATGCTAAAACTTCTTTATCAAACAAAGAAAAAGAAGCTGTTAATCTAATTGTGAGCCAAGTAAACAATTGTGAATATTGCCAAAGCGCACACTTGGTTTTAGGTAAAATGAATGGTTTTTCAGACGAGCAATTAATCGAGATTAGAAATGGTCGCGCTACCGATACCAAATTGAATGCTTTAGTACAATTAGCAGCAGATATTACTAAAAATCGTGGTTATGCTAACAGCGAATTAGTCGAAACTTTCTTTAATCAAGGCTATACTAATGAAAACTTAGTGGATTTAATCTTACAAGTAAGCGACAAAACAGCTATGAATTATTTACATAACCTTACTAAAATCTCTATAGATTTTCCTGTGGCACCAAAATTAGAATTAACATATTAATCTATAAAAATGAAAAAAATAAAATCATTTTTAGCACTTGTTCTTTTATTACTATCAGCTGGTGCGTTCGCTCAAACACAAACAAAAGTAATTGCCGTAGTAACCAAGGCAGATTGGTGTTCCACTTGTAAAACGCACGGCACACGTGTGGTGACCGAAGTACTTCCATTGTACAAAGCACCTGAAGTAAAAATTATGATCAACGACCTTACAGATAATAAAACCAAAGCAAGCAGCAAACAAAATTTAGAACAGGAAGGTATTGCGAAGGCTATGAAAAATAACAATACTACTGGTGAATTAACTTTTATCAATACGACAACTAAAAAAGTAATTTCAAAAATTAGTGTGGCTAAATCAAACGATGACATTAAAAAGGCTTTTGACCTAGCTATTTCGAAATCATAAACTTAATTTTCCAATACTTTACGTCCATCTAAACAAAGGAAAAGTGAAGTGATACTTTTCCTTTGCTAGAGGTGGAATAATTCAATCCCAAAAAAATTTATAATGGAAACAATAGAACAAAAACCGCCCTTTCCACCTTTTACGCTGGAAACCGCATTACAAAAAGTTCAAATGGCAGAAGATGCTTGGAATAGTAAAAACCCTGAACGAAATGCTCTAGCATATACTACAGATACGGAGTGGCGTAACAGAGACAAATTTATAAATGGTAGAGATGAAGTAATCGCTTTTTTAAAAGGCAAATGGGAAAAAGAAATTGATTATAAATTGAAAAAAGAATTGTGGGCGTTTCAAGACAACCGCATAGCCGTTCGATTTGAATACGAATATCAGAACGAAAACGGACAATGGTTTCGTGCGTATGGCAATGAAAACTGGGAATTTAACGAAAATGGATTAATGCAAAAACGATTTGCCAGCATTAACGATTTGTGTATTAATGAAAATGAGCGAAAATTGTAAACCATAAAGAATCAATGTTTATTTTTATAGAAAATTAAAAATAATGCTAACACAATCTTTACAACTTCTTTTTGAAAGGGATTTAGAAAAATTAAAAACAGAAATAAATGCTTATCAAAATGAAAATAACCTTTGGTTAGTTGATAAAAACATTACCAATTCTGGAGGTAACTTAGCCTTGCATCTTATTGGTAATCTAAAAACCTATTTTGGAACCATTTTAGGCAATACAGGATATATACGAAATAGACCTTTAGAATTTTCGGCTAAAAACATAAAGCGTGACGAAATTATAGATGGTATTGATGAAGCAAAACAAATTGTAATAACTGTAATAAATCAGTTAACAGAAGAACAATTATCCGAAGATTATCCCGCGACAGATGTAAGTTATGGCAAAACATCAACCTATCATTATTTGATTCATTTGAGTGTGCATTTAGGTTACCATCTAGGACAAATAAACTATCACCGAAGAATGTTCGATAATTAATTACAAA
Source organism: Limnohabitans sp. (assembly GCA_030053945.1). GTDB lineage: Bacteria > Bacteroidota > Bacteroidia > Flavobacteriales > Flavobacteriaceae > Flavobacterium. The sequence continues at coordinate 4,413 of JASGCW010000033.1, read as the reverse complement.
TGATGACTCTAGAAACACATACATTAATCAACCCACAAAATGGTAATTTGGCATTCAAAGTTTTTGGATTTACTTCTAATAACTGTTTTGACCATATTCAAAGAAATAATTATTACAGTTTAATTTGGGTAAAAGAAGGTTTTGGAAAAATAAAAGCTGATTTTTCTGAATATGATTTTGAAGCCAATTCACTATTTGCATTTGCACCCTACCAACCTTATATGTTTTTTGATAACCCGAATATTGAAGGAGTAGCTATTCAGTTTCATCCCGATTTTTTTTGCATTCACAAGCATCAACAAGAAGTAGCTTGTAATGGAGTTTTGTACAATAATATATATCAACCGCCTTTTGTGACGATTGATGAAAAAGCAGAAAATACTTTTGGTATGGTCTTGGAACAAATTAAAACCGAAATGCAAAATCCTGCTTTGGCACAATATGAATTGCTGGTTTCTTATTTGAAGATTTTTTTAATCACAGCATCAAGGTTAAAAACCGAACAATTATCTGCTTTAGAACAAGAAAATGCCAAAGGCAAAGAACCTTTCATTCTTCAGAATTTGAAAAATTTTATCGAAATATATTTCAAAACCAAACATTCACCTAGCGATTATGCCGATTTGCTAAACATCACACCTAAAGCATTAGGAAAAATCACTAAAGCACATTTCAATAAAACTTTAACCGATTTAATTTCAGAACGTATTATTATCGAAGCGAAAAGAGAATTATACCTTACCAACAAAGCTGTAAAAGAAATTGCATACGATTTAGGATATGATGACGAGCATTATTTTAGTCGGTTTTTCAAAAATAATGCTGATGTTTCTCCACAAATGTATCGGGAAACCATTGGATATGCTCGTGCTATGTAAGAAAGCCTGAATCTAAAAGTAAATTATTATTTTCGCATAATGCTTCAAAAACTTAAAACCCATATTCAAGACAATCTTTCTTTTCTAAACGGAAAAAAACTCCTTTTGGCAGTTAGTGGAGGCATTGACAGTATGGTATTGGTTGATTTATTTTCTAAATTGGATTTTGAAATTGCCTTAGCACATTGTAATTTTCAATTGCGAGGTTCAGAAAGCGATGGCGATGAGGATTTTGTTAAAGTGATAAGTGAAAAGTTAAAAGTAAAAAGTTTTATTAAAAAATTTGATACTAATACCTATTCTGAAATCAACAAACTTTCCATTCAACAATCGGCTAGAGTTTTACGATACGATTGGTTTGAAGAAATACAAACAATTGAAGGATTTGATTATTTGCTTACAGCGCATCATTTAGACGATTCTTTAGAAACATTTTTAATCAATTTCACACGGGGTACAGGGATTGAAGGTTTAACTGGAATTCCAGTTGTAAATGGCAAAATTGTGCGTCCGTTATTGATTTTTTCAAGAGATGAAATTGAAAAATATGCGACAGACAATAGCATTTTATGGCGAGAAGATGCAAGTAATTCATCTGATAAATATTTTAGAAATAAAATAAGACATCATGTGATACCTGTTCTCAAAGAACTAAATCCATCTTTATTAGAATCTTTTCAGCAAACTACAATTAACCTAAAACAAACCAAAGAATTAGCTCAAGAAACTATTGAAGCTAAATGGAAAGAAATAGCTACTGTTTCAGAAGATTCTACAATGTTTTCTATAGAAAAAATAAAAGCTTTAAAAAATTGCGATGCCTATTTATATTCTTGGTTACAACCGTATGGTTTTACGGCTTGGAAAGATATTTCTGATTTGTTAAACGCGCAATCAGGTAAACAAATTTTATCAGATAACTATCGTTTAATCAAAGACAGAGACAAACTAATTTTAATTTCCAAAGAAATAAATAACAATGAGGAGTTTATAATTCAAGAAACAGACACAAGCATAAATTTTCCACTAAATTTATCCTTTTGTAACTTAAGTTACATTTCTACACCAACAAATACATCTATATTTGTGGATTATGATAAATTGAAATTTCCTTTAATTCTCAGAAAATGGAAAGAAGGAGATTATTTTTATCCTTCAGGAATGAAGGGAAAAAAGAAAGTTAGCAAATATTTCAAAGATGAAAAATTTTCTTTAGTTGATAAGGAAAATACTTGGATTTTATGCTCTCAAGATGCTATTATTTGGATAGTAAATCACAGAGCAGATGAAAGATTTATTGCCAACTCAAAGAGTAAAAACATTTTAAATATTACATTAAAATAATTATATTTAACTAATTAACCCAAAACAACTATAAACTTAAAAATGAAAAAAATTTTATTATCTCTTCTATTTTTAATGAGTCTTGGAGGGTATGCACAAATGCTAGACCCTGTAAAATGGAAAACTTCTGTAGAAAAAAAGTCTGATACAGAATTTGTTTTAGTACTAAAAGCTACTATTGAACCTGAATGGCATATGTATTCGCAATTTACGCCTGATGGTGGTGCTTTACCCGCAGTTTTTACATACAAAAATACAAAAGGAAACTATCAATTAGTTGGAAAAACAAAAGAGAGTCCTTACAAAAAAGTATTCAGTGAAGTTTTTCAAGTAGATGAATATTTGTTTGAAAATAAAGCTGAGTTTCGTCAAACTATAAAGCTTACAAATCCGAAAACTACTTCGGCTAAAGTTATGGTTGAATATCAAGCTTGTAAAGAATCTTGTATTCAATTAGACAAAACTTTTGATTTAAAATTACCAATCACTGAGAATACCACTTCTAAAGAGGAAACGACAAAAGCTGTTGAAGAAGTTAAAGAAGACACTAGCAAAGTTATTGCAGTTCCACTTATAACTGAGGAAAATAGACCTAAGGATATAGAGCAAGCGGATGAAGTAAAATCAGAGACAAAAGAAGTAGTAAAAACAGAAACTGAGTCTAAAAGTTTATGGTCTATTTTTGTTCTATCATTTCTTGGAGGATTTGCAGCTTTGTTAATGCCTTGTATATTTCCAATGATTCCTATGACTGTTAGCTTTTTTACAAAACAAAGTAAAAATAAAGCTGAAGGAATTAAAAACGCTGTCATATATGGAATATCGATTATTGTAATTTATGTATTATTAGGTTCTTTAATTACTGGTATTTATGGTGCTGACAAACTCAATGAATTATCGACTAGTGTTACCTTTAACTTAGTATTCTTTATTCTTCTAGTAGTTTTTGCTCTTTCATTTTTAGGTGCTTTTGAAATTGTACTACCTAGTTCTTGGGCAACAAAAATTGATTCTCAAGCAGACAGAGGAGGGATTTTAGGGATAATATTTATGGCACTTGCACTTGCCGTAGTATCTTTTTCTTGTACAGGTCCTATTGTAGGTACTTTATTAGTAGAATCAGCTTCAAAAGGAGGATTAGCACCTGTTGTAGGTATGTTCGGATTCTCCCTAGCCATTGCTTTACCATTTATGTTATTTGCAATGTTCCCTGGTTGGATGAATTCATTACCTAAATCTGGAGGTTGGCTAAATACAGTAAAAGTATCTTTAGGATTTTTAGAATTAGCATTTGCTTTTAAATTTTTATCAAATGCCGATTTGGTTTTACAAAAACACTGGTTAGAAAGAGAGCTTTTTATTGCGATATGGATAGCTGTATTTGCTGCTTGGGCATTATACTTATTTGGTAAATATATGTTACCTCACGATTATGAAAAAGCAGACAAAATAGGTGTTGGTAGATTAATAATGGCAATATTAGTTACTACATTTACTTTTTACTTAGTTCCAGGTTTATGGGGTGCTCCACTTAAAATATTAAGCGGATTAACACCTCCTATGACTTATAGTGAAATCCCTAATGGTTTAGGTGGTAATACAGTTGCCTCTTCTAATGAAAGTGAATTGCCAGAACATTCACACAAAGGTCCACATGGTATCGTTACTTTTGATGATTATGATTTAGGTTTAGCCTACGCTAAAAAAGTTAACAAACCAGTTTTATTAGATTTTACTGGAGATGCTTGTGCAAATTGTAGAAAAATGGAAGATAACGTTTGGTCTAATCCAGAAGTATTAAAAATTTTAAAAGAGAAATTAGTGGTTATTTCATTAGTTTGTGATCGTAAAATTGAATTGCCTAAAAACCAACAATATGTTTCTAAAACAACTGGTAAAGAAATCATTACAATAGGAAACAAATGGAGTGATATGCAAATCACAAGATATAAGAGTAATTCACAACCATTGTATGTTATATTAGACAATAAAGGAAATGATTTAAGCAAACCTATCGCTTATACTTCGGTAGAAGAATATAAAGCTTGGTTAGATGAAGGAATTAAAAATTTCAAATAATACTTTCAACAAAAAAGGTTCAAGAAATTCTTGAACCTTTTTTCATTTTTTTATATTGGCTCATTCATAATTAAATAAAACCTTGTATATCAGCAAAATATAGATTATATTA
>JASGCW010000032.1 GCA_030053945.1 Limnohabitans sp. | reverse complement strand
TCTAGAAGTAATACTTTTATCTTTGTTTTGAAAGCCAATAGGAGTGGGCACGGAAAGCATTTCCGCGCTAACTGTTGCGTTAAGAAATGCGTTGAGTAAATCGGAGCGATCGGGTTAAAAGTTATAAAGGGCTAGCTAAAGGACAATTTCCTGATCTACATCCCATACTTGAAAAGTGGGTAAAAAGTATGTGGATGGAGATGGAAAAAGGTATTGTTATGGAAGTTGGTTGGCATGGAAAGTGTGCAGAAGTTGATGCTTTAAATCAACTTCTATACAGTCTAGAAAAAAAATATGGAAAACTTAATATTGACAAGGTAAAACAACTCCTTGAAGGAAATACAATTTCTAAAGCTTTTGACGTTAATAAAGATGTTAACATACACGGAGGGTTTAAGAAAGCGTGTGATAGTTGCAATCCTATGTTAAAGCATTTTAAGATAATTGAAGATTTAACAGAATTAAAAAAATAAAAAATGAGTTTTACAAAAGAAATGGAAAGTCATCTAAAGACTATGGGTTGGTTTCTAAATAGAAAGATTTCTACATATGATGAATTTATGGAAAAGTATAATTATCCAGAATTTATTAGAGAGTTTATTAGAGAATATGGAGGATTAAAAATAAAAACACTTAACAAACTTCAAAATGATAGTATTTTGAAGGAGATGTTCAGGATTTCTATGAATCCTTTAGATTCAGATGGTATGGAGCCTGATTCGGTAGCAGAAGATTGGTCAAATGATATAGGACGAAAATTATATGTTATAGGGTTATATTCTCCAGAAAATTTTGATATTGCTGTAGATGGTAATGGTGCTGTTTATTTTTTAGGTCAAGATTGTTATTGTTTAGGTAAAAATATTTATCAAGGTCTAGAAAGCATTATTCGTATAGATCAGTGGTCGTCTGTACAATTAGATCCTCAAGATTCCACCTCTGGTGTTTGGTATACTTCTAAAGGAGAAGGATTAGATTTGGATAATTACGAATTTAAATATAGAACTTTTTAAAATAAAATAAAGCTGTCTTCGGGCAGCTTTTTTATTGTAAAACAAATACAAAGAATAATAGTTTTGTGTTTAAGATATAAAGCATTGATAAAAGACATTGTTATAAACAAAGATTTAACAGTGTCTTAACTTTTTGATTTGTAAAGTATTATTTTTGATTTATGAGGTCGAGTAGGCAAAGGTATTTCAGCCCAAGCCTCTCACTGTCTCGTCCTAAAATAAGTTTACATATTTCAAAAAGCAGCAAAAGTGAAACCTGATTTTTCATCAGTTGCCGAAATGATTTCTTTTATTAATTTAAGATATTAAATTTAAAATATATTATACAATGAATACAAAAGCAAAAAAACTAATTGAAGATATATTATTTTTTCTTTACACAAGGAAATTTAAAGGAGATGAGGATTATATTAAGAGAGCTTATGATGAATTAGGCAATGACATTACTGTTTCAAGATTGTTGAATTTAAAATCTTTTATTGATCCACTATGTCATTTTAATGATACTGATTTAGAGAAATATCATATTTACGATGAAGAGATAATGAGTGATGAAACTTTTGCTCTTGTTCATAAAGAATTTGAATTGTTATTTCAGCATTTGCCAGAGTTAAATGAGGTTTTCCACCTTACAGATAGGTATGTAAAATTTAATCCTAACATAAGCAAAAAAGATATTAAAGAAATGTATGAAATGATTAGAGCATTTCACAGAGTAAACCCACGACATGTTCATTTTTTAAGAAAACCTTAATTTGAACCCGATTGCTCGGATTTACTCAATCTGTCTCGTCCTAAAATAAGTTTACATATTTCAAAAAGCAGCAAAAGTGAAACCTGATTTTTCATCAGTTCCCGAAATGATTTCTTTTATTAATTTAAGATATTAAATTTAAAATATATTATATGAATACAAAAGCAAAAAAACTAATTGAGGATGTATTATCTTTTCTGTCAACCAGAAAGTTTAAGGGAGATAAAGATTGTATTAAGAAAGCTTACGATAAATTAGGGAGAGACATTGTTTTTTATAGGTTATCAGATATTATAACATTAATTGATCCAATAAGTCATTTAAAAGATACTGATTTAGAAAAATATCATATTTATGATGAAGAAATAATGGATGATGAAAGATTTGCAGTTGTCCATAAAGAATTTGAATTGTTATTTCATCATTTGCCAGAGTTAAATGAAGTTTTTCTCCTTACAGATAAGTATGTAAAATTTAATCCTAATATAAGCAAAGAAGATATTCAAGAGATGTATAAATTAGCAATAGCAGATCGTAGAGCACACCCTCATCATTATCATTTTTTAAGAAAACCTTAATTTGAATCTATTTTGATAAATTTATTCTTTTCATCACAAGTCAATTCTAAAAATGAATTGGCTTGTTTTTGTGTGCTACGCATACCATATATCTATAGGGTGTAAATCCCGAACGAGCCAGCCAATAGGAATCGTTAACCAAGAGCAAAGGTATCTATCGTGAGATACAATCTGAAGGAAGCTGGAGGCAAAATTATGACCGAACGGTTGCGTTGAGAAATGCGTTGAGTAAATCGGAGCGATCGGGAAACCATTTCAGTTTAATTGAAATAAATATAACTTACGTACAATAGATAAATCAAACTAAATAATCCAAAAATGTTAATGCTAGAAATTTTAGTTGCTCCATCTGTTTTTTAATTATTTTTTCGTCTTCCCAAGGTTTTGACGAGTATCAAAAATCATTAGAATTCTAATTTCTGTTTGAGAATGAATCTTTTAAACAATTTTATAATTTCGGACAATCATTCTTCTGTAAGGTTCTCCCAAAATTTCATCAACTTGATATTGTTGAGCAAATTGAATACTCTTAGATTGAAGTAGTATATCAGCAATTACATTTTTTGCTCCTTGTAGAGATTTTATTTTTAAAAACTCAAAAATTAATTTTAAATCGGATTTTGCATTATTATCCCAAAGAATTCTGATTTTTTTGGACATACTACCAGCTTTCCATTTCTTTTTCTAAATCTTCCATTGTAGTATATTTTCCCGAAGAAATACGTTCATCAGCTTCTTTAACCATCTGAATATATTCCTCTTTATCAACAGGATAACTACTAACTACATAAGAAACAACTTCTTGATCTAAAATAGACTTTAATGCCATAACTTTTTTTAGTTTGGTTTCATCATTAATATGAAGTAACCAATCAAGCAATTCTAATTTTTTTAATGCTATATCCATAAATGATATGTTTACTCAAAAATAATAAAATAAAAAAAGAAAAGACCACTTTAGCAGTCTTTTAATTATCGTAACTATTCAGAGCAAGTTAAATAAATAACAAAGCACAATTAAATCTCAATATTTAAATGATTCAAAATTCTGAAACTCCAAATTGCAATATTTTTTGAATTTTTTGATTTATTCTTTTGAATTTATTTGCTTTTTGGATATTGTTATTTGATGTTTATGTCATTTTAAGTTATTCAAGTCAATAAAGAAATATCTGAATAATCAAAAATTGATAGGCTGAATAGTTACTAATTATCTAATATTTATAGAACTAAAATGTTGAATTAAACTTCTGAAGAATCGGATTGGCTTTGACCAAATCAAATTTCTTGATAAAAACATCTACAGTAGAATCGGCAGTGCCAAAACCTGCCAGTAAACCAGACTGTATGTTGTTTTTAACCATTGGAATTATACCTTCTTCTATCAGTAGCCTTTCCAATGCAAAAGCTGAAATCTCAGTTCCTGAAAAAATTTTAATCATAATCTTCTTCTTCGTAATCTTCTACTCCAAATAAGAAAGGCTCTATCATAATCTTATCTGCAAGAATTTCAATTCTTTCTGTTAATTGAGAAGCAAAAAATAATCTTTGTGTCTTCTCAATACTCATAGACAATCGCTGAACAATACTGTCGTATCTAAGTTTGAAAAGTTCATCTGCATCATCCACGACAAAAATCTTTATGGTATTCATATTGAATCCTGCTCCAGAAAACATCGCATTTATTTTATTAGGTGTACCTATCAATACATCCATTCCAGCAGAGATAATGTTTTTTTCATCGTCAATATCTGTTCTGTCGTTACAGCCAATAACTCTCAAATTTGTGTACTTCCCTAATTTTTCGAAATACTCCAGCATTTGCAATACTGCTTCTTTATCTTTTACTATTATTAAAGCACGTGTAGATTCACCAATAGCTTTTTCTAACTTCTGGATAACTGTATAGGCTATAGTAGCTGATTTCCCTTCGCCTTCAGGCATCACAACGACAGCATCAGCACCACTTTTCAGCGTACTCCAGCAATCTGCTTGTACTTCTGTAGGTTCTGTAATAGCATTTTCTTCTAATGCTTTTTGAAGGTTGGGGTTTATTTTTTTAAAATTCATTTTTTTTAAAGGCATTAGTTAAAAGGCAATAGTCATTAGACAAAAAACTATTGCCTTATGGCTTTTGACTATTTACTATTTTGATGCAAACAACTTCACGTCATTCTCAGATATTTCGTTTCCGCCCAGAATGATAAGTCGTTCTACTACATTTCTAAGTTCACGAATATTACCTGTCCAATCGTATTCCTGTAATAATTTGATGGCTCCTTTTGAGAAGGATTTCGCTGCACTTCCTTGTTCATCGGCTATTTTTGCTGTAAAATGCTCAACCAATGCTGGAATATCATCTCTCCTATCATTTAAGGCTGGTACTTTAATTAGTATAACCGCTAAACGATGGTATAAGTCCTCACGGAATCTACCTTCTGCAATTTCGTTTTTCAAATCTTTGTTGGTTGCCGCAACTACACGAACATTTACTTTAATATCTTTATCGGCTCCAACACGTTGTACTAAACCTTCTTGTAAAGCACGTAATACTTTTGCTTGGGCAGGAAGGCTCATATCGCCTATTTCATCTAAAAAAATTGTTCCACCATCAGCCGCTTCAAATTTTCCCGCTCTATCTTTTACCGCCGATGTAAAAGCACCTTTCATATGCCCGAATAATTCACTTTCTATCAACTCTGACGGAATCGCAGCACAGTTCACTTCAATAATTGGTGAATTAGAACGCTCGCTTTTTTCGTGAATTTGGTGTGCTACTAATTCTTTACCAGTTCCGTTGGGTCCAGTTATTAAAACTCGAGCTTCTGTAGGTGCGACTTTTTCAATCATATCTTTTATATGATTAATAGCTTCGCTGCCTCCTATCATTTCGTAATTCTTGGAAACTTTTTTCTTTAATATTTTATTTTCAACTACAAGTTTCTTTTTATCTAAGGCATTACGAACCGTGTTTAACAATCTATTTAAATCAGGTGGTTTCGAAATGTAATCAAAAGCACCAAGACGCATTGTATTGACAGCTGTTTCTAAATCGCCGTGTCCTGAAATCATTACCATAGGGATTTCGGGTTTAATTTTTTTAACCGCTTCTAACACCTCAACTCCATCCATCTTAGGCATTTTGATATCGCAAAGAATCAAATCATAATCTTCGTTCTTTACTTTTTCAAGACCTTGAACACCATCTTCGGCCTCTTCAACTTTGTACGAATCATTTTCTTCTGAAAGGATTTTTGCTAAAACCCTACGGATTGCAGCTTCGTCTTCTATGATTAATATTTTTGACATTTATTTCAATTTTGGATATAAAGATAAAAAGACAAAAGGATAAAAGACAAATCTTATTGTCTTTCTATCCTTAAATCTTAAAATCTATTTTTATTTAATACTTCAACCATTTATACAACTCTTTCCAAGTAGGTTTTTTACCATACATTAAAATACCTACGCGGTAAATTTTACCAGCAAACCAAACCACTCCTAAAAATGTTCCAAATAGTAATACCAAAGATAATGCCAATTGCCATATAGGCACTCCAAACGGGATTCGCATTAGCATAACTATGGGAGATGTAAACGGAATTAACGAGAAAACTGTCGCTACTGTGCCGTGTGGATCATTGACAACTGTAAAGAAACCTACATAAATACCCAACATTAGCGGCATTATAATTGGTAATAAAAACTGTTGTGAATCTGTTTCAGAATCGACAGCAGCCCCAATAGCAGCATATAACGAGCTGTATAAAAAGTAACCTCCTATGAAATAAATCAAAAAGAAAATAACCGTAGTTAGCACTGGAATTTCGTTATAGTATAAATTAAATTTCTGAAAGGCTTCAAAGATTAATTTAAATGTTGCTGGCATATTTTGAATTTTTCCGGTTGCCATATTAACATCATTTGCTCCTAAATATGATGAAAAAACCAAGCTTGAACCTAAAATCAAAATTCCTCCTATTGCTACCCAAATAGCAAACTGCAAAATCCCAGCTAATGAATTCCCTATTATTTTACCCATCATTAATTGATAAGGTTTTACGGAAGAAATAATTACTTCAATAATTCTTGACGTTTTTTCTTCAATGACACTTCGCATTACAAAATTTCCGTAAATAATAATGAACATCATAATCAGATAACCAAAAGCACCTCCAAAGAAAACTTTGATTTCATTCAAATACTTTAATCCTTCTTCGCCAGAAAATTTAGTTATGTGCAACTCCGACTCTACTTTTGCTTTTTCGATTTTATCAGAATCAAAACCTAATGCTTTTAGATTATCCCTTGTTAGTTGGTTATCAACCACTTTTTCAATATTGGCAACAAATTCAAGATTAGGACTTTCATCAGAAATATACTCTACTTTTTTTACTAACTCTTTTGTATCGGCAACCTTAGGCACATAAATTATTCCTTCATAATCTTTTGAAGCTGTTGTTTTAGCCAATTGAAATGGCATTGCAGACAAGTCTGTATATTTTATTTCTTTAGAATCTTTGAAATCTTTCTTTAAAATTCCAGCCTCATCGTGTATTGCTATTTTTTTAATTTCCCCCTTATTCATATTTGATAGGAAGCCTATTAAAAATGCCATCCCTAGAAATAACAATGGACTTAAAAATGTCATTACGATAAACGATTTATTACGGACTTTTGCAATAAATTCTCTTTTTATAATTAAACTTAGTATGTTCATATTTTTTAAATTCCAATTTTCAAAAAACAAATAAACTTCAATTTTAAAACTAAAAATTTAAAACTGCTTGAAAATTATTATTGTGTTTTGAATTTATTTGTATTTTGATTTTTGTGGTTTGTATTTTCTCTATTGATTGGTTACTGTTTGAATAAAAATATCGTTTATCGAAGGAATATTTTCTGCAAAGTGTGTTACTTGTCCGTTTTTTAGCAAAACCTCTAACAACTCATTTTGTGTTCTACCTCCTAGGTCGATTTCTAATTTCAAATCATCATTTAAAGATTTAAACGTTGTTTGCCCTACAGTAAATTTTTGAGTCAAATCATACATTAACCCTTCTACATTAGGCGATATAATTCCTACTTGGAATTTGTTGGTACGGTATTCTCTTTTTACATCACTAACTTTTCCTTCTATGAGCTTATTTGATTTGTGAATTAGTGCAATATAATCACACATTTCTTCTACACTTTCCATACGGTGAGTAGAGAAAATTATAGAAGTCCCTTGTTTGTTCAATTCAATAATTTCATCCTTTATCAAATTAGCATTTACAGGATCGAAACCAGAAAACGGTTCATCTAGGATTAACAATTTAGGTTGGTGCAAAATTGTTACTATAAACTGAATTTTTTGCGCCATTCCTTTAGAAAGTTCTTGAATCTTTTTATTCCACCATCCTTCAATCTCAAATTTTTCGAACCAGTATTTTAATTGTTTCTTAGCTTCGGCATAAGGCATCCCTTTTAATTGAGCCAAATATAAAGCTTGCTCACCTACTTTCATCGTTTTATACAATCCACGTTCTTCTGGCATATAGCCAATAACCGAAACGTGATGAGGAGCCAATTTTTCACCATCAAGAAAAACTTCGCCACTGTCAGGCATTGTAATTTGGTTAATAATTCTAATTAGTGAGGTTTTGCCAGCTCCATTAGGACCTAAAAGCCCGTAAATTGTTCCTTTCGGAACGTGTAATGAAACTGAATTTAAAGCAGTGTAGTCCCCATATTGCTTTACTACATTGTTTACTTCAAGTATGTTACTCATTCTTTGAATTTGATTTTTGTAAATGTACTAATTTATTAAGTTAGATAAAAGAACTTATCTTTTGTTACAAAAAATCCCAACAATTTATTTAAAAAAGTTGGGATTGATTTTGATTTTCAATCAGATTATTGAGTAAAATCATATTTATGAAAACATATCTTTTACTTTTTCGAAGAAAGATTTATCTGATTTTTCAGGTTTCGGTGAAAAATTTGGACTGTCCATATTTTCTTCAAAAAATTTCTTTTGTTCCTTAGAAAGATTTTTAGGTGTCCAAACGTTAATATGCACTAACATATCACCACTGCCATAGCTATTCAAACTTGGAATTCCTTTTCCTTTAAGACGAAGAATTTTTCCTGATTGAATTCCTTCTTCTAGTTTAATACGCACTTTACCTGAAACAGTATCTATTTCTTTAGATCCTCCTAACACAGCTTCTGGATAACTTATATATAAATCGTAATGTAGATTTTCTCCTTCACGTTTTAAAGTTTGATGCTCTATTTCTTCAATAGCTACAATCAAGTCACCTGCAATTCCATTTCCTGGTGCATCATTCCCTTTACCAGACACTTTAAGTTGCATACCATCTACAACTCCCGCTGGAATTTTGATTGACACTGTATCTTCTTCAGCAATCATTCCTTGAGCATCTGCATTTGATGGCTTTTTGTCTATCACTTGTCCCAAACCACCACAACTAGGACATGGAGAAGCTGTTTGCATATTTCCAAGAATAGTTCTTGTCATACGCACAACTTGTCCTGTACCATTACAAGTTGAACATGTTTTATAACTTACCCCCTCCGCTTGAACTTTACGTTTTACTTTTATCTTTTTCTCTACTCCTGTAGCAATTTCTTCCAGCGTTAATTTGACTTTGATACGTAGATTACTTCCTTTAGCACGACGTTGACCTCCGCCACCTCCAAATCCACCAAATCCGCCACCAAAAGCACTTCCAAAAATATCTCCAAATTGGCTAAAAATATCATCCATATTCATATGGTGACCTCCTCCAAAACCACCAGCACCATCGAAAGCGGCGTGACCAAACTGATCATATTTTGCCCTTTTGTCAGCATCACTTAAAATTTCATAAGCTTCGGCTGCCTCTTTAAACTTTTCTTCAGCAGCTTTATCACCTGGATTTTTATCAGGATGAAACTCAATTGCTTTTTTGCGGTAAGCTTTTTTTATTTCTGCCTCCGATGCTCCTTTGCTAACACCTAGTATTTCGTAATAATCTTTTTTGCTCATAATTTTTATAGTATTAAGTACGAAGTATCAAGAATTAAGATTTCACTCCAATCTGTCCTGATACTTAATACTCAAAGTCTTAATACTTAATTTCCAATAACTACTTTAGGGAAACGAATAATTTTATCTCCTAATTTGTATCCTTTTTCCACAACATCTACTACTTTTCCTTTTAGATCATCGCCCGCAGGAATTTGTGTGATAGCTTCAGCAAAATCAGCATCAAAAGCATCTCCTTGCTTCACTTCAACTTCTTCTAATCCTTTAGATATCAATGTAGATTTTAATTTTTCGTGAATTAATTCTACCCCTTTAACTAAGGCTTCATCTTCAGATTTAGAAATTTGTACCCAAGCTCTATCAAAATCATCTAATACTGGCAACATAGCTTGTAACACTTCTTGTCCAGCTGTTTTAAATAATTCGATACGCTCTTTTGAAGTTCTTTTCTTATAATTTTCAAATTCTGCAAAAAGACGTAAAAACTTATCTTTTTCAGCTGCTAAATCTTCTTGTAGTTTCTCTTCAATTGTAAGTTCATTAGCAGGAACAGTTTCTGTTTGTTGCTCTTGTGTTTCTTCTGTATTATTCAATTCTATTTCTTTTTCAGTATTTTCAGTATTCATAATCACTTCAATTTTCAATTGAGATTGCAAAAGTATTGCCAAATTCTGAAAAATGCCAAATTGTCACAATTATTTTTGAATTAATTGATCTAAAGCAGAGAAAATAGTTTTATATCTAAAGTCAAATCCTTCTTTTACTAACTTTAATGATGATACCTGCTGACTTTCAAACAATAATGTATGCATCTCTCCTAAAATCATTTTTAAAACAAACTTAGGTGTTGGCGGTAATATAATTGGTTTTTCAATAATTTCAGCAATTGTATGAACAAGCTGTGCATTTGTAACAGGATTAGGAGCTACAGCATTATAAACCCCATTCAACTTATTTTTTAACGCAAAAAGAAAGATATTTGTCAAATCATCTATATGAATCCAAGACTGAAATTGTTTCCCAGAACCAAAAACCGTCCCTACGTATTTTTTAATAGGTCCGAGCATTTGAGGTAAGGCGCCTCCTTTATCTGAAAGCACTAACCCAATCCTTAATTTACACACCTTAATATTTAATCTCTCCAACTGATTAACAGATTCCTCCCACTTCATAACAACATTTGACAAAAAAGTATCTTTAAATTCATTAAATTCTTCTTTATACATTGCTGTCTTACTATCTGGATATACCCCTACCGCAGAAGCAGAAATGATTTGTCTCACTTGATGAGGATTATTCTTTAAAGTATTGTACAATAAATTAGTAGAAAAAACACGACTCTCTACAATTTCTTGCTTGTACTTTTTAGTCCATCGTTTTGCAACAGACGCTCCGGCTAGATGAATGATAGCAGATACACCAATCAAAGCATTTTCATCGATAATACCAGCTTTAGGATTCCAAAAATAGCCATGAAAATTGGGTTGATTTTCTATCTTAGACTTACTAGTGGTAAGATAATTTATCTTAATCCCATTTTGTAATAGTAACTTTGTAAGCTCCTCACCTACTAAACCCGTAGCTCCTGTTATTAAGACTCTCATTTTGTTTTTCTTTCAAATTTACAACTGTATTATTAACAAATGAAAGATTTTATCACGAGTTTAACTATAGTTTAATCCTTAACTTTTATACTCCATTCAAAATCTAACTCAGATACTTGCTCTCCTTTTTCATTAACTCCTATAGATTTCATCCAGAAAGTTTGTCCTTCACCAGTTTGAATTGCTTTTTGAATAGCTTCTTCAATTATATGCCCATCAACACAAGTAAAAATAATTCTACCGGTAGCTTTTTTTGTAAAAGTAGATTTATTATTAGCCACGAGCATAGAAATTTTCTTTTGACTCTTTCTAATATGTAACATTACTAAAGCACCCGTAGTAAGTTCAGCTGCCATTGCCTGAACAGCAAAATACATAGAATTAAAAGGATTTTGATTTATCCAACGATGTTTAACCGTTGCTACACATTTTGTATCCTTAATTTCCCTAACTCGAACTCCTGTCCAAAAAGCTGAGGGTAATTTAAAAAATAAAAAGGTATTCAATTTTGATGGTGAAATTCCCATAAGTACTAGATTTTTCGCTAAGTTACAAAAAAATACTATGCGCGCCTAATATTTTAATTTGTTAAAAATTTGTTAAAAATCAGTACTTTGTTTTGCATAATACCTTCTTTTGGACTTATCTTTGTATAAGAAATTAATAGTTTAAAAAAAGTATTATTTAATCAATCATCAAATATCAAATCATTATGAAAGCAATTACAACATCAAACAACGAAAAAAATTATTCATCACTTATTCATTTAAGTTTATTAACTAAGTATTTTATTCCTTTTGGAAACTATATCATTCCAATGATTTTATGGGGAAGCAAAAAAAATCAATCTGATTTTATTGATCACAACGGAAAACAAGCTCTTAATTTCCAATTAAGTATGCTTTTATACTCTGTTACAATGCTAATCATCTCTATCCCTACTTTGTTAGTAACATTGTTTAATAATTTCACAATAAATGAAATCGAAAGAGGTGAATTTATTTTAGAACATTTAAGCACTTCTAACATATCTGGATTTGCAATTTTTGCAATAATAACGGTGTTTTTATTCTGTATATTAAAATTTATTGAGTTTTTCATTGTTATTTATGCAGCTGTAAAAAGCAATAATGGAGAATATTATGAATATCCTATGACTATTAAATTTATTAAATAATGAAGAAAATAATTTATATAGTATTATGTATTTGTTTTACGTCGGTTGGATTTAGTCAAGCTGATGAAGAAACAAAACAACAAATAATAACAGCTGACAAACAATTCTGGTCTGGTTATAATACTTGTGATGTAGAAAAAATGATTCCATTTATCGATGAAAACATTGAATTTTACCACGATAAAGGAGGAATTACTTTAGGAAGTATAAAACTAGCTGAAAGTATCAAAAACAACTTGTGTTCTAATAATAATTTTAAAATCAGAAGAGAACTTATTCCTAACACAACGGAGTTCCATACTTTAAAAAAAGATAACATAATTTATGGTGTAATACTTTCAGGAGAGCATTATTTTTATATCACAAAAAACGGTCAAAAAGAATCCTTAGATGGAAGAGCAAAATTCACTCACCTATGGATATTAAAAGACAAACAATGGAAAATGACAAGAATTTTAAGTTATGATCATAAACCAGCACAATAAATAAAAAGTTTCAATCATCATCAATCACAATCATCAATCACAATCATCATCAATCATCAATCAAAAATCTGAACTAAATTCAGATTAAATCAAAAAATGAACAGTTTAACAACAAAAAAAGAAATCCTATGAACATTGAGAACACAAAAGCTCAAATGCGTAAAGGTGTATTAGAATTCTGTATTCTATCTGTACTTAAGGAAAAAGATGCTTACACATCAGAAATCTTAGACACATTAAAAAACGCAAAACTATTAGTAGTAGAGGGCACAGTTTATCCTTTATTAACAAGATTAAAAAATGATGGATATCTCACTTATCGCTGGGAAGAATCAACCTCAGGTCCACCAAGAAAATATTATGGATTAACCGATATTGGTAGAGAATTTTTAAAAGAATTAAACATTACCTGGAACGAACTTGCAGGAGCAGTAAACACTATAACATCACAAAACTAAGAGCTATGAACAAGACAGTAAGTATGAATTTAGGCGGATTTTTCTTTCATATTGACGAAGACGCTTATCAAAAATTAAATCGTTATTTTGAAGCGATAAAAGCCTCTCTATCACCAGAAGGTCGTGAAGAGATTATGAACGACATTGAGAGTCGTGTAGCTGAACTTTTTTCTGAAAAAATCACAAATAGCCAACAAGTTCTTAGCATAAAAGACATAGATGACGTAATAGCTGTTATGGGGCAACCTGAAGATTATAAAATTGAAGACGAAAACAAATCAGGTTCAAACTTTAATTATTCCGAAACAATTCGCACTAAAAAACTATATAGAGATAGTGATAGTAAAATCGTTGCTGGTGTTTGTTCTGGATTAGGGCACTATTTTGGTGTAGATGCTGTATGGATTCGAGTAGCCTTGGTTTTATTAGTTTTTGCAGGTTTTGGAACAGGAATTTTAGCTTATATCATTCTTTGGGCAGTAACTCCTGAGGCTCTTACAACTTCTGAAAAATTAGAGATGAAAGGAGAGCCTATTAATATTTCTAACATAGAAAAAAAAGTACGTGAAGAGTTTGAATATGTTTCTGAAAAATTCAAAAATCAAGATTTTGGAAAAATCAATGAGAGTGTAAAGGAGAATATGAATAAGTTCAATGAATCATTTCGTTCAACAGCTCAAAAAACAAGCGGTGGATTAGGTGACGCTATTGTAGCTATAGCTAAAGCTTTTGCTAAATTAATTGGTGCTTTTATGCTATTCATTGGCTCAATAGTAATCATTGGAATGCTAATTACATTATTCACTATGGGTTCAACAAAATATGTACATGTGCCTTGGCTAGATTATTATAACACATTCAATTATACAGGTGTTTCACTTTGGATGATTAGTTTATTATTTTTCTTTGCTATCAGTATTCCGTTCTTTTTCTTATTGTTATTAGGATTAAAAATTTTGTTCAGCAATATTCAATCCATTGGAGCTATAGCAAAATATACGCTTTTAGCAGTTTGGCTAATGTCAATAATTGGATTAATTACCATAGGAGTAAAAACATCGGCTGAAGTGGCATTTGACAACAATGTAATGAAAAAAACTACTTTAGCATTAAGTCCATCAGATACACTAACATTGAAATTTGTTAACAACGAATTGTATTCAAAAGATGTAAATGATCGCGAAAACTTTAGATTAGTTCAGGATTCAACAGGACACACTTTTATGTATTCAAACGAAGTGAACTTTGAAATTATGCCTACCGATTCGAAAGAAGCTTATGTTCAAATTGAGAAAAGTGCAAATGGAAGTTCATTATCAGACGCAAGAAAAAGAGCAAGTACTATTGAATATAAATTTAGAAGAGAAGGAAATACTTTAATCTTTGACAATTATTTACTAATGGATGCAAAAGATAAATTTAGAGACCAAGAAGTGAATATTTATTTATACCTACCTAAAGGAACTCTTATTAAACCTGACTCTTCTTTAAGATATTTTGACGATACAGATGGAGATTACTTTACTTTCTACCCAGAATCTAATGATTATGTTTACAAGGTAGGCGAACATAAAATTAAATGTCAAAACTGCCCATCAAATATTGAAGACGAAGATGAAGATGAAGACTGGGATGATGAAAATGATTATAATGACAAAAACACTTCTGTAATTATCAACGAGGATGGCATAAAAATTAAAAAAGATACTACCGTTACAAAATCTAAAGAAATTAAAGAACTTAAAATAAATGAGGATGGTATTATCATAAAAACTAAATAAAAATTCAGGCTAGTAAAAACTAGCCTGAAAATAATCATCAATCAAACAAAGAAATCAAATGATAAAATTCTTAATAAGCTTAGTTAAAATAGTAGTTACTGCAATTGTTGCTCTATTATTTGGTGCTTGCCAATTTAACCACAATTCTATTAAAGGAAGTGGAAATGTAGTTTCAAAAACTAGAGAAATAAAAGATTTCACAAAAGTTGAAGTTAGTAAAGCTTTAGACTGTGAAGTATTTCAATCTGATAAATATAAAGTCATTATCATTGCCGACGATAATCTTCAAAATCACATTCATACAACTGTAAAAAATGGAACACTAAAAATTACTAGCGACTATGGAAATTACAGAAATGTAAAATCAAAACTCATTCAAGTTTATCTTCCTATAGTTGAAGGACTTGAAGCTAATTCCGCCTCAAATTTATCAACAAAAGGAGTGATTAAAAGTAATTTAATGAAACTTAAATCAAGTAGTGCCGCCGATTTAAATGCTACAATTGAATCTGAAAAAATATATTTAGAAGCTAGTAGCGGTAGTGATTTAACTGTAGATGGTAAAGCTATCAATTTAACTACTCACTCATCAAGTGGTAGTGATATTAAAGCTACGCAATTATTAGCTAATAATATTGATGCAGAAAGCACTAGCGGAAGCAGCACGAGTGTAAATCCAATTTTACAACTTAATGCCAAAGCTTCAAGCGGTTCAGGTATTAGTTATATCAGAAAACCAAAATCAATTTCAAAACAAACTTCTTCAGGAGGCAGTATATCGCAAGAGTAAATTTTTTATTCATTTAAAGCAAAAAATCATTCACTTAGGTGAATGATTTTTCTATATTTGTTTATATAAAAAGAATACCCAATGAAAAAAATTATATTCCTACTTATTGCAGTACTTATCCCTTTAGTTGGTTTTTCTCAAAAAAAAGAAAAAGTAAAAGGAACTAAAATTCTTAAAACGGAAAGACACGATGTAGATTCATTTCAGGAAATTGAAATTGAAGATAATTTAGAGGTATATCTAGTTAAAGGTGATAAAAACAGCATTGAAATTGAAACCGATGATAATTTACACTCAGCTATAGATTATAAAACATACGGGAAAACACTACGCCTAAATACTAATAAAGAAATTTCATCGTTCAAAAAATTAGATATAAGAGTAACTTATACAGATAGCCTAAAACTTGTTAGTGTAAAACACGAAGCAAAACTAAATGCTATCACAGAACTACAAGTAAAAAATATAACTATCAAAACATTTGATTACTCAAAATCAAACTTAAATGCGAATGTTCCTAGCTTTACTTTAATTACAAACGATAAATCAAAAATTGATTTAAGAGTTAAAAGTGAAGATGCTTCTATAGAAATGAGTAAAAATTCAGAATTAAAAGGCATTTTAACTTGTAATAAAACTAAAATTGATATGTATCAAAAAGCAGAAGCTGAATTAGAAGGCACATCAAATGAAATGAAAATTCGTTTAGACAACAACACAAAATATTTAGCCAAAAACTTGAATGTAAAATTAATAAACTTAACAACAGAAGGCAATTCAAATTGTTCAGTACTTTCTAATGGAACAATAAGCGTAGTAGCAGCTGGAAAGAGCGAAACATTTATCTATGGTGATTCTAAAATAGAAGTTAAAAAATTTGCAGATGATGCTTTGATCCAAAAGAAATCTAAATAATATAAAGTTTAACTGTTAAATATAGTCGACAAATTACTGTAAACCAAAACAAAATAAAGTTTGACCAAAGTTTATTGAAATTAGATTCAATAAACTTTTTCATTAAGAAAACTCCCAAAGAAACTTGTAAATATTCAGTTAGTTAGATGAAAAACTATTCAGAGCAAGTTATAAAAATGACAAAATACAAATAACAAAAGCACACTCAAGGCAAAGCCGAACTGAGCGAAGCTAAATAAATCTCAATTTTTAAATGATTCAAAATTCTGAAACCCCAAATTGTAATATTTTTTGAATTTTTTGATTTATTCTTTTGAATTTATTTGCTTTTTGGAAATTGTAATTTTGATGTTTATGCCATTTTAAGTTATTCTAATTAGGGTCTGCTGAAAAACTAATTTAACGCAAATTAGTATTAATTTTTACCCAAAATCCTGAATTTTAGTAGTTTTCGAAAGGTTTTAATTCATTTATAGTCTTTAAAATGGAGTTTTAAAAATATAAATTGCAAAAATTGAATATATAGGTGCAAGGTTTTTGAGGATGATTGTGCAAAAACCTTGCACCTAATAATAAAATTCAACTTTTAAACTACTGCTTTTTATGAGGTTTTGAGTTTTTCAGCAGACCCTAATTAGGATTGCTGATTAACACAAGAAACTAACTTAAAGATATTTAAAGATAAAGTAACAATTAATTTATTACTGTATTCTTTTTATTACCATTTAGATATTAAGGAAAATCAAGAATCACATTGTGATTAGCCATTATGTAAACTTAATTATCTTAATTCTTTAATGGTTTATTTTTTAAAGATATCTAAGGTTTTTCAGGCCTTTTTCCAATTCTTCTTGCGCTAAGACTATAAATTGTTATCTTATCCCTTACTGTAAAAGGATTTTTAGTTTTTCAGCAGACCCTAATTACAAAATAGGTTTAGTAAATTGAAATTAAAGAAATATCCTTTATAATAAACACCCACAATAAAAAAAGCCCCAATAGTTTATACTATATGGGGCCTAACAGCATTCTTTTAATTTTATCTCAACTAAAAATTATTGACTAAGAATGTTTTTAAATTAGGATCTTTTGTCGTTACATTAGTCCTATTGTATGGCTGTCTGCTAGTTCCTGAAAAATAAGCTTCAGAACTTGTCGCTAAGTACTCATTTCTATTGGATAGCACATATGAAGACAAAGGATAAATTGCATTATTTCTTGCACTTGTAAATAGACTAGCAACAGTTGTATTGTTAAATCCACTTGGCAAATGTTTATCGTGGTAATAATGAGTTAGCTCATGTTCTACAACACTACTTGTAGATTGTTTAACAGTTCTATAAGTAGTATAATCATTAATTACCACCCAACCACCAGTATAATACATACCACGACTAGTTGTCGGTGCTAAATAAATTCCATTTACATAACTCATCTTTGTTAAAGTAGTTGATTTTAATCCAGAAACATACATTTGATCAATTTCTCCTTTAGCCAAAGAAATAATATCTGAAGGCGTACTAGCATCTACATAAAGTTTAAAATTACGATAAACACTAATTGTAGCTTTAGATTGAGACACTTTAGATTGAATTTCACTGTTGATTTCGCTAATCAATTTAGCATCATTTGTTTCCCAATCTGTTGCTTTTGGCTCTTGCTCAGGTGTGATGTTTGCTTTTTCTGTTTCACAGCTAGCCATAAACATAGCTGAGATTAGTGCTAAGGTAAGCACTTTTAAATTTGTTTTCATAATTTGGTTTTTTAGGTTTGTTGAATCCAAATTTACAAAAAATTAATTATCATCAAAATTTTAACGCAAATTTTAATCAAAATTAAAATTAAATAAAAAAAATCCATAAAAAAACCACGCCATAAGCGTGGTTTTACAAGAAATATTTTAAATTTTATTTAGCTATATTAACAGCTCTAGTTTCTCTAATAACAGTAATTTTAACCTGTCCTGGATAAGTCATTTCCGTTTGAATCTTATGCGAAATATCAAATGATAATTTTGCAGCCATATCATCTGTCACTTTTTCACTTTCCACAATCACACGCAATTCACGTCCAGCTTGGATAGCATAAGCACTTTTTACACCTCCGAAACCATATGCCACATCTTCTAAATCTTTTAAACGTTGAATATAAGAATCTAAAACTTGACGTCTTGCACCAGGTCTTGCTCCCGATATAGCATCACAAACTTGAATTATTGGAGATATTAATGATTTCATTTCAATCTCATCGTGGTGTGCCCCTATTGCATTACACACCTCTTCTTTCTCACCATATTTTTCAGCCCATTGCATACCTAAAAGCGCGTGTGGCAAATCACTTTCTGTTTCAGGAACTTTTCCTATATCATGCAATAATCCTGCTCTTTTTGCTAATTTAACATTCAAACCTAATTCAGCAGCCATAATACCACATAACTTAGCTACTTCACGAGAGTGTTGTAACAAGTTTTGCCCGTAAGAAGAACGATATTTCATTCGTCCAACTATCTTTATCAATTCAGGATGCAAACCATGTATTCCTAAATCTATAACCGTACGTTTACCTACTTCTATAATTTCTTCTTCAATTTGCTTTGTAGTCTTAGCCACTACTTCCTCAATACGAGCTGGGTGAATTCGTCCATCTGTAACTAATTTATGTAAAGACAAACGAGCAATTTCTCTTCTAACAGGATCAAAACAAGAAAGAATAATAGCTTCAGGAGTATCGTCAACAATAATTTCTACACCAGTAGCAGCTTCAATTGCACGAATATTACGTCCTTCACGTCCGATAATCCTACCTTTTACATCATCTGATTCAATATTAAAAACAGAAACACAGTTCTCTACCGCTTCTTCTGTTCCTACTCGTTGGATTGTATTTATGATGATTTTTTTAGCCTCTTGTTGTGCTGTCATTTTAGCTTCTTCAATCGTTTCTTGAATGTGAGCCATAGCACTTGTTTTTGCTTCAGATTTAAGACTTTCAACCAACTGTTCTTTAGCCTCTTCTGCAGACAAACCTGAAATTACTTCAAGCTGTTCAACTTGAGCTTTATGCATTTTCTCTACTTCTGCAGTCTTTTTATCTAAATTCTCTATTTTTGAGTTATATTCTGCTGTTTTTGCTTCATATTCTTCGTTTACTTTCTTTGCTTTTGAAAGCTCATTTGAAACTTGAGACTCTTTATCTCTAACTCTCTTCTCAACTTCTGCTACCTTTCTATCGCGAGACAAAATAACTTGTTCGTGTTCAGCTTTTAGTTCGATAAATTTCTCTTTAGCTTGTAAAATTTTATCTTTCTTAATGTTTTCAGCCTCTGTATTTGCATCTTTTAAGATGGAAGCAGCTTCTTTTTTGGCATTTTTAATAAGATTGGATACATTAATCTTTTCTAAATATTTTGCGATTCCAAAACCGCCCGCTATTCCAATAATACCAACGATAATTATTAATAAAATGTTCATAATTGTTTGTGTTTATATATAAAAAAACCTACATCAGAAGAAATGTATAAACTCGTATTGACAAGTTTTGAGTTATCTCGGTGTTCAAGCTTCCCACTTAAAGGCTTGCTATAGTATCGATGATTCACCCATTTTAATTTGTTAGTGTTGAGTTTATCAAATTATTACTAATGTAGGTAGTATTTTAATCTATTTAAAGAACGCTATTTTTCAAGAAAAATCCCTAAAATTTCATTCATTTTTTTGAGTTTCTGAGCTGTAGAATCGTCAAGAGTTCCCTTATCGATTTGCTTTTGTTCAATTTGGGTTGCAAATTGCAAAGCACACATAGCCAAAACATCTTGCTTATCACGCACCGCATAATTTTGTTCAAATTGTTTAATCATAGCATCAATTTTTTTTGATGCTTTTCTTAAACTTTCCTCCTGACTTTCATCTACCGATAAAGGATAGATTCTGTCTGCTATTGAAATTTTTATTTTCAGTTTTTCACTCATTATGCTTTCTAATCAGAAAGTTGCGCTATACAATAATCAATTTCTCTAATTAATGAATTTATTTTAAGTTTTGTATCTCTTTTATATTCGTCACTACCTAATAATGAATTTGTAATTTTTATGGAATCAAAATCATTCTTCAATCGCTTGATTTCTTGAGCTTGACTGAGTAGAAAACCTTCCTTTTCATTTAGTTTTTCTCTCAAATCTTGATTTTCTGCTTGTAAACTTTCCATCTTTGTTAAAAGTCTAGACAACCTATATTCAAGAGAGTCAACTATTTCTCTTAATTCACTCATTCCAATAAAATTCATTACATAATTTCACAAAGTTAATTTTTCTTGCGAATTATCACAACAAGTTTCATAAAAAAATTGTTTTATTCAAAAAAAATAATTCAACAGCTTTAAAATCAAAAATATACTCATTTTTTAAAACCTATAATTTTTTTATTATCGAAATTCGTTATCTTAGCACAAATGTAATTTATGAGAATTTTAGCTTTTTTTTTATTAGCCTTAACATCACTTAATGCCCAAAATAAATACCCTAAAGATTACTTTCGTTCACCTATGGACATACCACTTTCTGTAGTTGGATATTTTGGGGAACTAAGACCAAATCACTTCCATTCTGGAGTTGATTTTAGAACTGAAAAAAGAGAAGGAATCCCCATCTACGCAACTGCGGACGGGTATATTTCTAGAATAAAAATAGGTACTAGCGGTTATGGCAAGGCTATTTATATTGATCATCCTAATGGCTACACAACATTATATGGTCATTTGAGTAAATGTGCTCCTAAAATTCAAGAAATTCTTAATTCAGAACACTATAACAAAAAAAATTACGAGATAGAAATTAGACCTAACCCCAATGAAATACCTGTAAAAAAAGGAGAGTTAATTGCATATTCTGGAAATACTGGAAATTCAGGAGGTCCTCATTTACATTTTGAATTTAGAGACACCAAAACTGAAAAAATAATCAATCCATTGTTATTTGGGTTTGGAGATGATGTAAAAGACTCTAAACCTCCCATCATAAATGGAATCTTAGCCTATCCTTTGCTTGATTCTTCTCAAATAAATGGTTCCACATCCCCTGTATATCTTAGTCTAACTTTACAAAAAGACGGAACATATATAAGCTCAAAACTAGCTGCAAGTGGCACTATTGGATTTAGTTTAAACACTTACGATGTTTCTGAGTCCAATTACAGTAAAAAAGGAGTGTATAAAATAGAAACCTCTTTAAATGGGCTTCCTAATTTTGGGTGTGAATTTGACAGTTTTTCATTTGATGAAACAAAATACATTAATACTTATATAGATTTTTTCAGATATAAAACCTTGCATCAAAGATTTCAAAAATTATTTATAAATAATTTTTATCCAGAGAGCATAATAAAATCGGTAAAAAACAAAGGCTTGATTCCTATTACTTCAAATTTTACCACAAATTACAAAATTGTAGTACAAGATTTTCACGAAAACAAAACAATTATAAACATTCCTATTTTATACGAAACACTTCCTATCAAAACAACGAAAACAGAAATAAAAACACCCTATTTTTTAAAATCCAAAAATGAAAATAGTTACTCTAAAGACAATATTTCTGTATTCTTTCCTGAAAATACTTTTTATGAAGATTTCTATTTAAAATTTGATGTACTAAACAATGAGCTTTTTCTTCACGATGAAAATACCGCGGTAAACGAAGCATTTTCAATTACGTTTGATGTAACAAATATTTCTCCCGCAGAAAGAGAAAAAATGTATATTGCCAATATTGATAATGGGAAATCACATTATATCCCAACATTTAAAAAAGAAAATATTTTTTCGGTAAAGACTAAATACCTAGGAAAATTCGTTCTTAAGAAAGACGAGATAGCTCCTAAAATTTACAATCCATCATTTATAGATGGTGCAAATTTAGATTGCGATGACACTATTACAATATCTATATCTGACAATTTATCAGGTATCAAAGAATATAATGCATATTTAAACGGAAAATGGATTTTGTTGGAATATGAAAACAAAACAAACAGATTGACACATAATTTTTCAGACAATATATTTACAGATGGAAAAAACGATTTTAAACTTATTGTTTCGGATAATATGGGAAATACTACTACATTTGAATCCAGCTTTATAAAAACTAAATAAATATTTTGAAGACAAATTTTTTCTTACTTTCAATTTTGATTTCATTTTTTTCTTTTGCTCAAACAGCAAGAGTAAAAGGAATTGTTTTTGATGAAAACAACAACCCTATAGAAAATGTAAATATTACTTTTCAGAATAATAGTACTATTACAAATAAAAACGGTTTCTATTTACTTACTATTCCTTCTAATGTAAAATCAAACTTAAAATTCACGCACGTTTCACTAAAACCTGTGGTTATTTCATTGCAACTTAAGCCTAATGAAGATTATGAATTAAACTTAATTCTAAAAAGTAATTCAGAACAATTAGGAGAGGTTGTTGTTTCTAACAAAAAAAACAAAAGAGTTGAAGGAGTTATTACTTTATCCCCAAAATCTGTAAGATTAATTCCTGGTGCTAACGCTGGCGTAGAAAACATTTTAAAAACGTTACCTGGAGTATATTCAAACAACGAATTGAGTACTCAATATGCAGTTCGGGGTGGAAACTATGATGAAAATCTAGTTTATGTCAACGAAATTGAAGTCTATAGACCATTCTTAATTCGCTCTGGCCAACAAGAAGGACTGAGTTTTACTAACTCAGATTTAGTACAAAATATAGATTTTTCTGCTGGAGGTTTTCAAGCTAAATTTGGAGATAAATTATCTTCTGTGCTAGACATTACTTATCGTAATCCTGTAAAATTTGGAGCTACACTAGAAGCAAGTTTTTTAGGAGGAAGCTTATCAATGGATAATGTTTCAAAAAACCAAAAGTGGACAGCAATTACAGGTATAAGATATCGAGACAATGCTTTATTAGTAAACAGTCAACAAACTCAAAGCAATTTTCATCCTCGATTTGCTGATATTCAATCTTATGTTACATTTACCCCTAATACCAAATGGCAATTTGGCTTTTTAGGTAATATATCTCAAAACAAATATGATTATCAACCTATTACTCGTCAAACAAATTTTGGAACTTTTGACGAACCAATAGCAATAGTGGTAAATTATGAAGGTTTAGAAAAAGATAAATACAACACCTTTTTCGGGGCATTAAAAACAACTTTTACAGCAAACGAACAAAATACCTATAAATTTATAACCTCTATTTATCACACTACAGAACAAGAATATTTTGACATTTTTGCTGATTACAATATTGGACAAGTAGATTCTAGTCTTGGTTCAGAAAGTTTTGGTAATCCAAAATTTTTACAAAACATCGGCTCCCAATTATCTCACGCAAGAAATGATTTAGACGCCTTAATACTAAATACAGAAATCAAAGGACAGCATAAAAAAGAGAATGGAGAAATAGAATGGGGACTAAAATACACTCATGAAGATATCAGAGACAGATTGAGTGAATGGGAGGTATTAAATTACAATGGGTTCTCAATAAATCCAACAGGTTTGACTCCTATTAACGAGCAACCTTATGTTTCTTTCACAGGACCTTTAGCACCATTTACCAGTGCAAGAGCAACAAACTACGCTACCATTAATAGATTATCTGGGTTTGCGCAATATAATTATCGTACTAAATTAGGCAATCACGATATTTTTACTAATTTGGGTATTAGGTCTCAAAATTGGCAAGCAAGTTCTCAAAACACTAATGGAAAAAATCAAATTACTTTTAGCCCTAGAGCTCAATTTGCCATTAAACCTGACTGGAAAACAGATATGTTATTTAGATTATCTGCTGGATGGTATCATCAACCACCTTTTTACAGAGAACTTAGAGATGAAAGTGGAGAAGTAATTCCAAACGTAAAAGCACAACAATCTATACATTTTGTAGTAGGAAATGATTATAGCTTCAAACTTTGGAAGAGACCTTTCAAATTAGTTTCGGAAGTATATTATAAAACACAAACAGATGTAAATCCGTATACGATTGACAACGTTCGTATTCGTTATGAAGCAAAAAATAACGCTGTTGCCTATACAGAGGGGATAGACGTAAGATTAAACGGAGAGTTTGTTCCTGGAACCGATTCTTGGTTAAGCTTTGGTTATCTAAAAACCGAAGAAAACATTGAAAATAAAGGATATATATCTCGTCCTACAGATCAAAGATTAAAATTTGGCTTATTATTTCAAGATTATATGCCTGTGATCCCTGCTCTAAAAATGTACTTAAATTTAGTGTACAATACAGGTTTACCAGGTGGTGCTCCATCTTATTCTGACCCTTATTTATACCAATTCCGTTTAAGAGATTATCGTCGCGCTGATTTAGGTTTCTCATATGTTTTAACAGATAGAGCTAGAGCAAAAGAAAAAAACAATTGGGTTACTAAGTTTAAAGAATTAGCAGTTGGTTTAGAAATTTTTAACTTATTCAACAATCAAAACTCAATAACAAACACTTGGGTAAGAAATGTTTCAACTATGACTCAAATTGCAATTCCAAACTACCTTACCTCACGTGTATTTAGTCTAAAAATAACTGCTAAATTGTAAGAGTTTTTGGTATATTTGATATAAATTCACAGAAAATGAAAAATGCATCCATCTATATAATTTCACTTTTTGCATTATTGGTAAGTTGCAAAAAAGAACAAAAGCCGAAGGTTAAATACGATAAGCAAACACCAAAAACTGAAATAAAACAAGATACCTCAACAGTTCAAGTAGCAGATTTACCTATTCAATTAGAGAATTCATCTGTACTAATTTACCCTATTGGAGATTTACGAGTAAGTGATGTCCAAAAAACAGCTTATGAATCATCACGATATGATGAAAAAAGCGGATTTAGATTTTCTAATTCATTAGATAATGAAATTTCAGGTTATATTAGAAACGTAAAATTTCAAAAAAAGGAACTTGATTCACTTTATGTTTTAACAGATAAAGTAGTTCTTATTGAAAGAATAACTTATCTAAAAGATAAAAAAGCTTTTATCTACCTTCTTGCTGACGCTGATACCAATCAAGATAATGTAGTAGATGGAGATGATATCAAATCGTTGTACTTAAGCAATGAATTTGGTCAAAATTTCACAAAAATATCTCCCGAAATTCAAGAAATCATTGACTGGAATTATATCCCTTCATCTAATAAAATATTTTTTAGAACCATAGACGATCGTAACAAAAATGGAGCTTTTGACAAAAACGATAACATCCATTACTTCAATATTAATCTAACAAAAGAATGGAAAGCTGAGGAATATTTTCCTGTGAAATAAAAATCCAATCTATTACACAAAATAATCAGATGTTTTAATACAATCTTTAAAATAAAAAAGGTGCTTAAAAAATTTTAAAGCACCTTTTTCATTTAGAATATATTTCAATTTTACTCGAAAGATTGCATCATTACTAACTTATTGTATGTACCATTTTTTGCAATAAGTTCTTCGTGAGTTCCTTGTTCTACAATTTCACCTTTTTGCATCACGATAATATTATCTGCTTTTTGAATTGTAGAGAGTCTATGAGCAATAACAATAGAAGTACGATTTTGCATCATATTCTCTAAAGCTACTTGTACAAACTTTTCGCTTTCTGTATCAAGAGCAGATGTTGCCTCATCAAGAATCATTATTGGCGGATTTTTTAGTACTGCTCTAGCGATTGACAAACGTTGTTTTTGACCTCCAGAAAGTTTAGTTCCTGCGTCTCCTATGTTTGTCTCTATACCACCTTTCAAATCTTTCACAAATTCATATGCATTAGCTATTTTAAGAGCCTCTATAATTTCATATTCAGTTGCGTCAGGTTTCCCTATGGTAATGTTATTTCTAATACTATCATTAAACAAAATTGAGTCTTGGGTCACAACACCTAATAAATTACGTAATGATTCTATGGTCATATCCTTAATATTAACACCATCCACTTTAATCTCACCAGATTGAACATCATAAAAACGTGTCAATAAATTGGCAATGGTACTTTTTCCTGATCCAGACTGCCCTACTAAAGCTATGGTTTTACCTTTAGGAACTTCGATAGTAAAATTCTTCAAAACATTATCTTCTTGATAAGCAAAATTGATATTCTCAATAGAAATTTTATCATTAAAATCTTTCTTAACAATGGCATCCGGCTTATTATCGATAGCATTTGGCTCATCTAAAATTTCAAATACCCTATCTGCTGCTGCTAAACCATTTTTCAAGGCGTAACTTGCTTTTGTGATGGCTTTAGCAGGAGTCAAAATATTATAAGCTAGTCCCATAAAAGCAATAAATAATGAACCGTCTAAAGTTTTATCAACTAGAACTAAACTACCTCCAAACCAAAGCAATACTGCAATGGTCACAATCCCCATAAACTCACTCATTGGAGAAGCTAAATTGTTTTTTGTTCCAATACTATTAGACAACTTTAAAATTCTATCAAGAATAGCACCAAACTTCGCTTTAAATAAACCTTCAGCATTATAGGCTTTAACAACTTTTAATCCGGTTAAAGTCTCTTCCAGAATAGAAATCATATTACCACTTTCATTTTGTACTTGAGCAGACTTTGACTTTAAACTTTTTCCAATCCTTGATATTATTAATCCAGCAATAGGTAAAAAAATGAATACAAACAACGTAAGTTTTACACTAATAAAAAACATTGCCATTATAGAGAAAATAATTGTCATTGGTTCTTTTACCACTAAATCTAAAACAGCAAAAAATGAATTTTGAACTTCTCCAATATCTCCTAACATTCTAGTCATTACGTCTCCTTTTTTTCTATCTGAAAAAAAAGGAATGGGCAATGAAATAATTTTATCAAACATCATTTTACGTACATCATTACTCACTCCATTTCGCAAATGCATCATATGAAATGAAGACAAATAACCTACTAAATTTTTTAAAAGAAAAACCGTGATAATCAATACAATCGTAAGTAACAGAGCTTTTTCAGGTTGATCATTTGTAGTATATTGTGTTAAATGATAAGACAATAAATCTGAAAGATATTTTTTTATGCCAGTTATCCCAGTATATTTTGGTTCTACAAAAACTTGTTGCGTTTTATCAAACAAAACACTCAACATAGGAATGAGCGTCACAAAAGACAAAGTTCCAAATAGCGCATATAAAAGACTATATACAATATTCCTTAAAACGTGTGATTTATAAGGAATAATAAATGGAAACATTTGCTTGAAAATTCTTTTCATACTCTAATTATTAATTCAGCTGCATCCCAGCAATAATATTTTTAATTTTTAAATCTAATTGATTTTCGGCTTCCATTATATCTTCAACAGCATCAATTTGACAATTTACGCTAAAATAAAATTTGATTTTAGGTTCTGTACCACTAGGGCGAGCACATATTTTACTACCGTCTTCTAAATAATAAATCAACACATCAGATTTTGGTATTGCGATTTCAAATGCTGAATTATTCATAAAATCAAATCCCTTTGAAGACTGATAATCTTCTACGCATACTACTCTTTGACCATTTATTTCTTTAAGAGGGTTCTGACGTAACTCAATCATCATTTGTTGTATCTCTTTAGCTCCTTCAATGCCTTTTTTAGTAATTGAAATCAAATGTTCTTTATAAACACCAAAATCGACATACAACTGAAGTAATTCTTCATATAATGTACTTCCTTTTTCTTTTGCTTGAGCAGCAATTTCACAAACTAACAAAATAGCAGCTACAGCATCTTTATCACGGACAGCATCTCCTACCATATAACCAAAACTTTCCTCTCCACCTGCAATATAAGTTTGGTTAGGAAAATCTTTAATAAATTTAGCAATCCATTTAAATCCAGTTAATCCAACTTTACATTCCACCCCATAAAACTCAGCTAAATCAAGCATCATAGGAGTAGAAACTATCGTAGAACCTATAAATTCATTACCCGTCAATTTACCTTCTTTTTTCCATTGTTCCAGTAAAAAAGCAGTCATTATTACCATAGTTTGGTTTCCATTAAGCAAAACCATTTTACCTTCGGTATTTCTAACGGCAACCCCTAACCTATCCGAATCTGGGTCTGTCCCTACAACAATATCTCCTTGTATTTTCTCTGCGAGTTCCATAGCCATAGTCAGTGCTTCTGGCTCTTCTGGATTAGGAGAAATTACTGTTGGGAAATTCCCATTAGGTTCTGCCTGTGCCTCAACAATATTCACATCAGTATAGCCTGCTTTTTCTAAAACTCCAGGAACAGCTTTTATAGAAGTACCATGAAGTGATGTATAGACAATCTTTAAATTCTTTTTTGCTTCTGCCGAAATATTAAAACTAGCATTTTTGATTGTTGAATCTCTAAAAGCCTCATCAACAAGTGTATCTATATATTCTATTAGGTTTTCATTTGCATTGAAGCTTATATCTGAATATTCTAAACTCTCAATTGCTTCGATTACTTCAGCGTCTTGTGGAGGAACTATTTGTCCCCCATCTTGCCAATATACTTTATATCCATTATATTCGGGTGGATTATGTGAAGCTGTCAACACAATACCTGTGTGACAATTCAAATACCTAACCGCAAAAGACAATTCTGGCGTAGGACGCATATCTGAAAACAAATACACTTTTATTCCATTAGCCGAAAAAACATCAGCTACCACCTTCGCTAAAGTATTACTATTATTCCGACAATCGTAAGCAATAGCAACTTTTAATTCTTCATTAGGGAAACATTTCTTTAAGTAATTTGATAATCCTTGTGTATTTTTTCCTAATGTATATTTATTGATGCGGTTGGTTCCTACTCCCATAACTCCTCGCATTCCACCAGTACCAAATTCAAGATTTTTATAAAAACTATCTTCTAACTCTTTTGGGGAAGATGTCATCATTTTAATTATTGTCTTTTGTGTCTCTTCATCAAATGTCGGAGTTAACCAAACGTTTACTTTATCTAAAACAGCTTGTTCAATATGCATTTCTTATACTTTAGAATTTATAGTTTCTTAAATAGTTTCTTGTATCTTGTATCGTTCTTCGTTACTTTTTGTACGAAGAATAATTTCACCTAAAAACCCAGCTAAAAACAATTGGGTTCCTATTATCATAGTAGTTAAAGCAATGTAGAATTGAGGTCTTTCTGTAATTAATCTACCATTAGTGTTAATAAAAAGCTTATCTACTCCTAAATAAAAAGCAAATAAGAAACCTATAAAAAACATTATAGTTCCCAACAGCCCAAAAAGATGCATAGGTCGTTTCCCGAATTTTCCTAGAAACCAAATTGTAATTAAATCAAGAAATCCGTTGACAAATCGGCTCATCCCAAATTTTGACTCCCCATATTTTCTAGCTTGATGCTGAACTACTTTCTCACCAATTTTTTTAAACCCTGCATTTTTAGCCAAAACTGGAATATAACGGTGCATCTCACCAAAAACTTCAATATTTTTGATTACAATATTCTTGTAGGCTTTTAAACCACAATTAAAATCATTTAATTGCACACCTGAAGTCTTTCTAGCTGCTGCATTAAACAATTTTGAAGGTAGATTTTTAGTTAAAGTATTATCGTATCTCTTCTTCTTCCATCCAGAGACTAAGTCATAATTCCCTTCTGTTATCATTTTATACAATTCAGGAATTTCATCTGGGCTATCTTGTAAATCGGCATCCATTGTTATGATTACATCACCCTGAGCCTTAGCAAAACCTGCGTGTAAAGCCTGACTTTTACCGTAATTACGTAAAAACCGAATCCCTTTAAGATTGTTATTTTCTTTAGAAAGCTTTTGAATTGTATCCCAAGAATTGTCACTACTTCCGTCATCTACAAAGATTACTTCGTAAGAAAAGTGATGAGCACTCATCACTTTTTCGATCCAAGAAGTTAATTCGGGTAATGATTCTTGTTCGTTTAATAATGGAATTATAACTGATATATTCACTATAACTGATTTGACGATTTTGTTTTAAAAATAGCTGACAAAATTAAGCCAAAAATTGAAGCTATGGAAATATATATAAAAAAACCTTTAATAAATTGACCTATAGAAAATTGATCAGTCTCTTGAATTGCTTTAATGGCTTTGCTTAATTCAGCCCTAGGCATTCCTAATTTTTTTAATATCTCAACACTATATTTTAAAGTCATTTCTTTTATTGTGTCTTTAAGTGAAGGGTCTATATAATTAAAAAGGATGATTTCAAAAATAGTTGCTATACCTAAACCTATCAAAATAGCAATAAAATATGATGTAAAACCTTCTTTAAAAGTCATCATTCCATTCATTTCCATTTTAACTTTAGAAAACAAATAAATTGATATTCCTCCAAACAGCAATACTTTAACAAAAGTTACCCAGCCTGATGTAAAAAGTTTTATATCCACTACATACATATAAGCTGTAATTAACACAGATAAAAGACCTAAAATAACACCAAAATTAATTCCGTTTTTTTTAATGATTTCATTCATAGTTTTGTTTTCAGTTTAAATTTATTGCACAAATATATTAATTTACAAAGTCAACAAATTAGTATCTAAAATGTAAAAATGTTACACAAAAATTTGTTTATTAAAAAATAGTTGTAAATTTGCACCCTGATTTAAAAAGAAATTAAAAACAAAAGTTACTGTAAGTTAATACCTTTTATCAGTAAAAGCATCAAGACCCAAAGTAACAAAACATAAAAAGATTTATTATGAAAAAAGGAATTCACCCAGAAAATTACAGATTAGTTGCTTTCAAAGATATGTCAAATGACGATGTTTTTATCACTAAATCTACTGTTGAAACAAAAGAAACTATCACTGTTGACGGTGTAGAGTACCCAGTTTACAAAATGGAGATCTCTAGAACATCTCACCCTTTTTACACAGGTAAATCTAAACTTATCGATACAGCAGGTCGTATTGATAAATTCAAAAACAAATACGCTAAATTCAGCAAATAATCTGAATTATACAATATCTAGAAGCTCTGCCATTGCAGAGCTTTTTTATTTTAAATCTGTCGCAAAACTTTATAACTTTGAAAAGCGTTATAATTTTAGTTAATTTCGCACACACAAAAACATCACAAAACATAAACTTGAACAATGAACTATATTTTATTCGACGGAACCGTCCGTAATGCTTTGCTTCCGTTCACTTTTACACGTCCAGTAGCTGATATTAGAATTGGTATTTTAACTATTCGTGAAAAATGGGAAAAACATTTAGGATATACTACGACAACAGTAACAGAAGAATATTTGTCTGAAAAATATCCTATGGTTGAAATGGAAGAAAATGTAATGATTAATGCTTCATTTCTACCAAATGACATTCTAGTTGAAATGATTAAGTCATTAGAGCAAAATCAAGCCATATTTTATAATGATGAAGTAATGGCTTTTTATAGCAAAGAAAATCAAGAAGTAGATTTTGACGAATTTGAAATTATTGAATTTTCTGAAGATTGCATAAGAGTTGAACACACGTGGGACATTTTTGCAAAAAATGACATTGCCCTTAGAGAAGATTTTGAATTAATTACTGAGGGAAGACATTCGGAACCTATTCCAAAATCAGTAAATGTATTATCGCCTGAAAATATTTTTATTGAAGAGGGTGCAAAACTTGAGTTCGTAACCTTAAATGCTTCAACTGGTCCTATATACATTGGTAAAAATGCAGAAATTATGGAAGGCTCGGTAATTCGAGGTCCTTTTGCGTTGTGTGACAATGGAAGGGTAAAATTAGCTGCAAAAATATATGGTGCTACAACTGTAGGTCCTTATTCGGTAATTGGCGGAGAAGTTAACAACTCTGTATTATTTGGATATTCAAATAAAGGTCACGATGGCTATTTAGGCAATTCTGTTTTAGGCGAATGGTGTAACATTGGTGCTGATAGTAACAATTCTAATCTTAAAAATAATTATGAAGAAGTAAAACTATGGAGTTACGAAACTGAGAATTTTGCTAGAACTGGTTTACAATTTTGCGGATTAATGATGGGCGATCACAGTAAATGTGGTATTAATACAATGTTTAATACTGGAACTGTGATAGGTGTTTCAGCAAATATTTTTGGCTCAGGATTTCCTCGTAATTTTGTACCAAGTTATTCTTGGGGTGGTGCTTCAGGCTTTACAACATACTTAACTTCGAAAGCTTTTCAAACAGCAAAAATTGTAATGGCTAGAAGAAATATTGAGTTCACAGAAGAAGATGCTAAAATATTACAACACGTTTTTGAAGAAACAAAAAAATATAGGAAAGAATAATTATGTTAGGACTACTATTATTATATTTTGTATGGAAACGTTTCGCTGATTTAGCTAAACGGTTTAAAAAATCGAGAAGAAAAAACGGCTGGCTTGGCATTTTAGCTTACTTTGGTGGGGGATTTACATTTGTTATACTTATTAGTTTACTAGATGTATTACTGGAATTAAATATCAATTGGGACAACAACACAGCATTAAATTTTATCGCAATTCCTTTCGGTATTGGAGGTTGTTACATTTTATACATTTTTCTTGAAAAGAAATGGAATAAAGAAGTTCAAACAACTGAAACTATCGACAATATTGGACAATCAGATATTGAAGCTTAATGATTGCTTTTCCAAATCAAAAATTATAATTAAATTTGCAGTCCTCAATTTTTGACAACGATTTCACTGATTGAGAGTTATTTATGGAAGACAAAAAAAAAGTTGCGTTTTATACGCTTGGATGTAAACTCAACTTCTCTGAAACATCCACTATTGCCAGAAATTTTCAAGAGGAAGGTTTTGACCGTGTAGATTTTGAAGAAGTAGCAGATATATATGTCATCAACACCTGCTCAGTTACTGAAAATGCAGACAAACAATTTAAGCAAATTGTAAAAAAAGCAATGAAGCTTAATGACAAAGCTTTTGTAGCAGCGGTAGGCTGTTATGCGCAACTAAAACCAGAAGAATTAGCAGCGGTAGATGGTGTTGACTTAGTACTAGGAGCTACAGAAAAATTCAAAATAACTGATTATTTGAATGATTTGTCCAAAAACGATATGGGCGAAGTTCATTCTTGCGAAATACAAGAAGCCGATTTTTATGTGGGTTCCTACTCCATAGGAGATAGAACACGTGCTTTCTTAAAAGTACAAGATGGTTGCGATTACAAATGTACGTATTGTACCATTCCATTAGCAAGAGGTATTTCTCGTAGCGACACAATGGAAAATGTATTAAAAAATGCCAAAGAAATTTCAGAAAAAGGAATCAAAGAAATTGTACTCACTGGAGTAAATATTGGTGATTATGGAAAAGGTGAATTTGGAAACAAAAAACACGAACATACATTTTTAGATTTAGTAAAAGCACTGGATGAAGTAAATGGAATCGAGCGACTACGTATTTCATCTATAGAGCCTAATCTATTAAAAAATGAGACCATTGATTTTGTGTCAAAAAGTCGAACTTTTGTACCTCATTTTCATATTCCGCTACAATCAGGCTCAAATACTATCCTAAAGAAAATGAAACGTCGTTACTTACGCGAATTATATTCAGATAGAGTAGCTAAAATTCGTGAAGTTATGCCAGATGCTTGCATTGGTGTAGATGTCATTGTAGGATTTCCAGGCGAAACCGATGAATTATTTTTAGAAACTTATAACTTTTTGAACGAATTAGACATTTCCTATCTACACGTTTTTACCTATTCTGAGAGAGACAATACTGAAGCTGCTTTGATGAATGATGTTGTTCCTGGAAATGTAAGAGCAAAAAGAAGCAAAATGTTACGTGGCTTATCGGTAAAAAAACGCCGTGCATTTTATGAAAGCCAAATAAGTACTAATAGAACTGTCCTTTTTGAAGGTGAAAATAAAGAAGGCTATATTCACGGGTTTACAGAAAACTATGTAAAAGTTAAAACCCCTTGGAATCCTGAATTAGTAAACACATTACACAATGTAAATCTTACCAAAATTGACGAAGAAGGAAGTGTGCGAATAGAATTCATAAAAGAATTTGCTTAACACTAAGTCGACTCATATAAAAATCTCAAGTTCATTTGAATTTGAGATTTTTATTTTAAACCTAAAATTTATTAGCTATAATCTGCAAAAAATTAATACTTATAATGAAATCTAATGCTAGTAATTCTAAAGATATTATCTCCATACTGCTCAACAAATTCAAACTTATTTCGCCCTTTTTGCTCAAAGGCAATTAAATTTAACGCACTCATTTCATAATACACACCTTCACCCTCAAGCATAAATTTATTGCCATCCGTACGATAAGCAGATTGAATTAATGCAAATTCAAACAGACTCCAAGTACTGTCTTTTGCGGTATCTTCTCCAATATGCGAAGTAATTCCAGAAGAAATTTCAGTTTTACAGGAATAATATTTTGAAATAGTTTCAAAAAATAAAATTATGTTCTGATTAGCCTCTTGATTCAACATCAAATAGTAGAAAGTTAAATTCTTATTCCTGGAGGAAGAAGATTTTTATAAACTGGATTCTTTCTAAAAAAAGCAGTAATTTTTGGAAAAATTGGAACAACTTTTAATTTATTTTCCTCAGCTCTGGCGAGAATTTCCTTCAAAAATTCAGAAATAGCTTCTTCATTCTCAAAATCATCTGGAGTATTCAAACGCGTTAGAAATATCTTTTTCTCTTGAAAAGAATATTCAACTGTAATTAAATTATTATCAACAACTACCTCAAATTGACGTGAAAAAGTATTATCCTTTATTTCCATAAAAATTAAATTGTGTGATTGAAATCACCTTTGGTACTCTTAAAAAATTGATAATTTTGTCTTAAATTCAATTTTATAAATTCAGAAATACATATTTTTATACAAATTTCGTAATTTTTATCTAATTAACAGCTATTTAAATATAGAATGTCTAAAATTCATGTTTACTTTATGCCAGGTTTGGCTGCAAGTTCTTCCATTTTTGAAAGAATTAAATTACCCGAAGAAACCTTTGAAATTCATTTATTAGAATGGTTTCTACCCGAGCAAAAAGAAACCCTAACACATTATGCAGAAAGAATGGCAGCTCTAGTTGCACATAAAGACGCGGTATTATTAGGAGTTTCCTTCGGAGGTATTTTAGTTCAAGAAATGAAACAATATTTAAATCCGAAAAAAGTTATTATTATATCGAGTGTAAAAAGCAGAACTGAATTACCAATGCGAATGAAAATTGCTAAATCAACAAAAATGTATAAAATACTACCCACAGGTTTAGCAAAAAATGTAGATAAATTATCAAAATATGCATTTACAAAACTTTTAAGACAAAGAATAGAATTATACAAAATATTTCTGACAATGAATTCTAAAGAATATTTAGACTGGGCGATTGAGCAAGTTGTTTCTTGGGAAAGAGCAGAAATAGATCCAGATGTAATTCATATTCACGGAGATGCTGATGAAGTTTTCCCAACAAAAAACATTAGCAACTTTATAAACATAAAAGGCGGTACACATATAATGATTTTGAATAAATTCAGATGGATTAACAACAACTTACCAGAAATTATTTTAAAATAAATGAAAAAAATAACTCTTTTAATCACAGCAATCACTGTAGCACTAGTTTTAATTAGCGCAAAAACAAACATCGCAATGCCTGATAAAATTGATTTTGCTGGCGAAGAAACTCCTCTCCACATTCCAGATGTCCGAGAAAGATTCGATCGCGAATTAACCGTCAACCAATATATGCATGGTTCAACAATTTTAATTTTAAAAAGAGCCAATAAATTCTTCCCTATAATAGAGCCAATTCTTGCAAAAAATGGTGTTCCCGACGATTTCAAATATCTTTGTGTCATAGAAAGTTCCCTATCTAATGCAACATCAAGCGCAGGAGCTAAAGGCTTTTGGCAATTTATGTCACAAACAGCAAGAGAAAAAGGAATGGAAGTAAGCGAATTAGTTGATGAACGCTACCATCTTGAAAAATCTACAGAAGCAGCTTGTAAATTTTTAATCCAAGCAAAAGAAAAATTTGGATCTTGGACTTTAGCAGCTGCATCATATAATGGAGGCATAGCAGGAATACAAAAACATGTAAGTTTTCAAGAAACCAATAATTACTATGATTTATTACTTACGGAAGAAACTTACAGATATGTTTTTAGAATTTTAGCTCTAAAAGAAATTATGAAAAATCCCGCTTTATATGGTTTTAATTTACCCAAAGAAACTCTTTATACTAGTATTCCTACTAGAAAAATAGAAATAGACAGTTCAATCACTAATTTAACGAAATTTGCTAAGAGTCAAGGAATAAACTACAAAGAATTAAAAATTTACAATCCTTGGTTAAGGGATCAAAAATTAGACAATCCGACAAAGAAAAAATATATAATAGAAATTCCAATTAAATAATTTCATGAAGAAAATGAGTACAGATATAATATTACTTTTAGCACTAATAGGGATTTTGGCAGGCTTATTAA
The DNA here is from genome assembly GCA_030053945.1 of Limnohabitans sp. GTDB lineage: Bacteria > Bacteroidota > Bacteroidia > Flavobacteriales > Flavobacteriaceae > Flavobacterium. The sequence continues at coordinate 1,461 of JASGCW010000032.1, read as the reverse complement.
GTGGTTTAGTTGGGGTTGGTGGAGGTATTGTAATGGTACCATTAATGATTTATTTACTAGGATTTAGTCAACATCAAGCACAAGGTACTAGTCTAACGGTACTTGTTGTTCCAGTAACAGCCCTTGCTGTATACAACTATTATAAAGAAGGGTATATAAACTGGAAATTTGCTGCTACTATAGCTATATTTTTTGTCATAGGCAGTTATTTTGGTAGTAAACTAGCTGTAAACTTAGATCAAAAAATGCTGAAAAAAATTTTCGCCTTCATATTATTATTTGCAGCAGGAAAAATACTTTTGGAGAAATAATATTATAAAAAAGATTGTATGGCTAAATCATAGCTTTGCAATCCAAATCCAATAATAATTCCTTTAGCATTAGGAGAAATATAAGACTGATGACGAAACGTTTCTCTTGAAAATGTATTAGAAATATGAACTTCAATAACCGGAGTTGATATAGCCTTTATACAATCACCAATTCCTATTGATGTATGCGTATAAGCACCAGCGTTAAGAACAATTCCATCAAATACAAAACCAAACTCTTGAAGCTTATTTATAATTTCACCTTCAACATTACTTTGAAAATATTCAAATTCAATTTTGGGATATTGATTTTTTAATTTTTCTAAATAAGTCTCAAAATTATTACTCCCATAAATTTCAGGTTCACGTTTCCCTAACAAATTAAGGTTTGGTCCATTTATAATTGCTATTCTCATAATTTATATTTCAGTAAAAGTAAAAAACATTTCTAAGAATTAAATTTCAAATTTACTATAATAAATCAAACAATAATTTAACCTATTAATAAAGATTATTTTTATCTCTTTTTCACATAAAAACTTCACATTATACTCAGTCATATTTTATCAAAAAATGAACATTTTCAGCGCCACAACAAGCAATTTAGGAAGATTTCAATATAGTTACACACTCTAAGCAAACTGAAAAACAAGGCATTTCAGGGGCAAAAAACACAAAAAAATCGCACAATTTACTGAAAATCAATTTTTTAAAAAATGTTAATAATTTTATATCAGTAAACGATGAAAAACCATTTTTTTAAGTATTTTCACAGTACTAATTTTAAAATTAAAGAAATGAAAAAATTATTAATGACTGCTGCAGCAGTTTTTGCATTTGGTTTTGCAAATGCACAGGAGACAAAATTCGGTGTTAAAGCAGGTGTAGATTTTGCCACTTTAACTGCATCTTATTCTGGTTTTTCAGCTAGTGCTAGTGAAACAGGTTTTTATGGTGGAGGTTTTGCTGATATTGAAATATCTGACGCATTCCATTTTCAACCAGAGGTTTTATACGTTGCTGTAAAAGATATGGATCAAGTTCAAATTCCACTTTTAGCTAAATATAAAGTAGGTGAAAAATTCGGTGTATTAGCAGGTCCAAACTTAGGATTCTTTACTAAAAAAGTAGAAGGTATGAAATCTTTCAA
>JASGCW010000141.1 GCA_030053945.1 Limnohabitans sp. | reverse complement strand
CAAAACCCATTTGACGCAATCTGTACAATAGCTAATTACTATGGTGAGTAGTAACAAACAATATTTTGAATTGAAGGTGTCGCTTTTTTAATTGGGAATATTTCTAATTCATTAATTTTAAATTGTGGGAATAACCCTCTTTGCATTTTACCAAACTTATGAACAAACCAAAATGAAATTAATTTAGAATTTAATAATGACAGAATGTATTTTGGATTTTCTTTGAAGTAAATAACATTCATTGAATTCCTATCATTTAATAAAACCTCATTAATTATACAAGCATTAATACAGTATGGTGGTTTAGAAGGAATTTGCCTTACCAATATTCTTTCAGTTGAATACAAATCAAAGTTCTTTCTTGGCGAAGCTAAATTATTGCCGTATTTTAAATACTCATTTGACCAAGTATAAAAATATCTATTTACATTTCTGCCGTCAATATATTTGAAGTAAGTGTCGTCAATTTTTATTTTTGAATGATATACCCTTTCATCTTTCATTTCTTTGGTAATAGTAGGGGTTCCTGTACCAACTTCATAGGCTTGTAAACCTGCTTTTACATCAGCAAAATCTTTTAATAAATTTGAATTGTTTTCTATCTCCTCTAATACAAAACCAAACGTATTATCTTTAAGACTTTCAATATTTATTATATAGTCAGGCTTATTAAAAAAGTAACTTGTATGTTCTTCTTTTATTAATTTAAAATCTTTTTCAAACTCTATCAATTTAATTTTAGAGTTTGTGCTGTTATTTTTCGTGTATAATATTATTGAGCTATCAACACTTGCATTCTCAAATACTTTAGCATAAAAATTTACAATATTGATATTGGATTTTGATAATATTAATTCCCTTAAATCTTTATTTGTATTTAGAGTAAGCCAATTATTAGGGACAATGTATGATAGAACCCCACCGTCTTTTAAAAGGCTATCTCCTTTTTCAATAAAAAGTGGGTAAATATTTATTTGATAACTGGCTAATTTATAATTTTCATAATAGAACCTTTTTTCCTCTTTTGTAAAACTATTACCCCTAGCAAAAACATACGGTGGATTACCAATTACAATATCAAAACCATCTTTAACGCCAAACATCCACCAAGCATCAAACCAAGTACAGCTTTTATCTTCAAAGGGGTTAAACTCACTTATTTTTAGGTAAATATCGCCATCTTCTTTGCTTACCCAATCTTTGGCAGTAGCCCAAAGTTTGTTTTGTAGGTTTTTAAATTGGCGTTCTAAGTCTTTTTTATCTTCTTTGCTGGCATCAAAATAATCGTGGCGTAATTTTTCAATTGCTTTGGCAATATCCAAGCTACCACTAAGGTCGCTTTTAGGCTTGCCCAAAGGTATCAACGTATTGGCACAAACAATTTTAAAAGCTAAGTTGGGTAAAGGTTGTGGGGCTACTTCATCTACTACCAAGCTCAACCAAAACCGTAGGCGTGCAATGTCCACCGCACCACTATCAATATCTACGCCATAAATACTTTCTTCAATAATATGTTTTTTAAGGTCGGCAGGACTTTTGGCTTTCATACCCTTACTGTCTTCAATTGGTATTTTGAGGTGGTAAATTTCGTGTAGCAAACCCATAGGGAAAGCACCTGAACCAATGGCTGGGTCGCAAATTTTCACATCTTCTAAGGCTCGGTCTATTAGTTTAATTTCGTCTTTTTCAAAAATGCTAATATCAAAAGTATCGTTGTAAAGTTTTAGTTTGGATTTAAAATCTTCGTTTTCTTCATTGCCTGTATAAGTATAAATGTAATTGTGCAAACTCTCCCGGCACATATAATGCACTATATCTTTTGGGGTGTAAAATGCTCCTTTATCTTTGTTATCTTCTAATAAGTTTTCAAAAATATGCCCCAACATTTCAGGGTCAACGGCTACTGTGTGTTCATCGGGTGCATCTTCGTAAATTGTAAAGTTGTAGTTGTTAAATGTATTAAATAGCTTTTCAAATATTTCGGCAGGCAACGCAATTTTATCATACTTAAAATCTTGAGCTTTATCAAACAAGCCACCGTTAAGGTATGGGAAACGAAACTCGTTACTTTCTTTTTGTACATCTACATTGTTCAGTGTATCAAAAAATAAAGGCACTAAATATTCACTATAAAAACTGTCTTTGTATTTAGCATTTTTATACAATTCAAATAAATAGTCTGGATTGCCTTCACCCCATTGTTTTGTTTTAGGTACTGACAACCAACCTTTCTTTTGAATAAAGTATAAAAACACAATACGCCCCATCATTCGTTTAAAGAAATCACGGGCTTGTTTTTCATCGTTATTAAAATAATTTCGTAACTGAAAATGTGCTTTGTGGGTTGTAGTTTCTACCCATTTGCTACCTTTTTTAATATATCGCTTACCTATTATGAACTCTACAAAATCATCATAAATTTCTTTGTACTGAGCAAAGAACTCTTTACTTAATTTTTCAACACTAAATGCTTCTTCAAAATCACTTAAAGTAAGGTTGAGATTATTGCCTTGTTGTTTTTGTATAAGCCTATCAAAGCGAATAGAAGCAGTTAAGGCTTTTTCGCCTTTGCCAAAAAGGTAAGTGTAACGCTTGGGTGCTGTTTCTTTATCTTCAATTGTATCTGTTTCCTTGTTCTTTACTTTACGCTTGCTGATATAACTAAAACGCCATTTATCGCCTTGTACAAATACTACCATAATGGCTGGTTGTTGTCCTACCAATATATTCATCAAATCTCTTAAACCTTTACGGTTTCTATTTAGATTTACATTGGACCTGAGTATTACTTCGTAAATGCCAATTTTGTTGTATTCATCTAATTTATAATTTTCAAGGTTTAAGCAATTTTCATAAAATTCGCTTTTTCCCAAATTTATATTGGCTTCATTAGCCAATAATTCTACATTGGTAAACTGTGTTTGAATGAAGTTTTTCCATACAATGCGATTGTATGGGGCTTCTAATATTTGTCGTATTTGTTTTATATCCATTATTCAGTTTCTTTTAATTCGTTTTCTATATCTTCTATTTGAGGTAATGATGACTTTAAAGCATCTGGTATAGCTTTACTGAGTACATAATCAGATATTCCTATTGCATTGCTATATCCTTTTAATGAGTATTCTGCTATTAAATTATTTTTGCCTTTACACAATAGCAATCCAATTGTATCGTTGTCATTGTCTGTTTTCATTTTCTCATTCACTACATTTAAATAAAAATTGAGCTGGCTGGCATCACCTGGCTCAAAAGGTCTGGCTTTGAGCTCCACTACTACATAACATCTGAGTTTGATATGATAAAATATCAAATCTGCATAAAAATCTTGATTACCAATTGTAAACTTTACCTGCCTGCCTACAAATGCAAATCCTTGACCTAATTCTAATAAAAACTTAGTAATTTGAGTAGTTAATTGTTCTTCAATGTCTCTTTCATCAGCCTTTTGTTTGGCTTGAACAAAATCAAAAATATAAGGGTCTTTCAATAAATAGTTTGCAAAATCAGATTGTACTGGTGGAAGTGTACTATTAAAGTTGTTAATTTTATTGCCACTTACTTGTCTCTCAAACAGGTTACTTTCTATTTGCATTGCAAGAATATTTCTACTTATTCCGTTTTCAAAACTATTGAGCATATACCAAAGTCTTTTGCCTAAATGTGGTTCCTTATCCATCAATTTTATATGATGAGACCAATTTATTTTAGCGACAATTGATGATAAGAATATTGATTCTTCTATTTGTGCAACAGGTTGTTGCACAATTGTATTTTGTTGATTATCAATTGATTTTATTTGTGCAACAGGCTGTGGCACAAATTGAAAATTATCAGACTGAAGCAGTGTTATGTAATTATGCGAAGATTGATTTGATTTATTTAACTCGTTTTCAATTTGAAAATAAGCCCCCAAAATCTCTAAATAATAATTTTCGGAAAATTTTCTCATATATTGTAGGTTTCTCACAGAAAACCCTTTTGAATTTGGAAATTCCTTATTAATGTCTTTTGCTAATAATTGTACAATTTTAGCACCCCAGCCTTTATTTGCTTGATTTTTCAAAATTAAATTTCCTAGTTGCCAATATAAATAAAGCATCTGACTATTAGCCGCTAATGCAGTTTTAATCTGGGCATTTTCAATTTTCTCTTTAACTTGGGCTAAAAATAATTTATAATCTATACGATCCATATTTTATATTAAAGTTTCTGAAATAATTATTTTTGGTTCTAAAGGCGTTGCATCTTGTTTTACTGTACGCTTTATTTTAGAAGTGTATTTTTTTGCTAATGCAATAAGTTCTAATTCCAACTTGTTTGCATTGGGTTCATTACGCAGTTTATATACTTCGTTTGTAAGGTTGGCATAAGTACCGTTTTTAAGCAATGGCAATAAATTGATTGCAGCTTGCTTGCTTTCCTCTGTACCTAATGTATCGGCTAACCAATTGCTTAATCTTACTACTGATGTTTGTGTTCTTACATCGCTTGTATCGTCTTTACCGCCTACCATTTCAGGGGTTGTAATATCTTTTTCAAACTGGCTAAGGATATGATTGATATGCTGGTAATGTATTTCGGGAATTGGTAAAATGCCCTCTTCGGTTTTTTTGGCTTCAAATACTTTTACTGCTTTTTCAAAAGGTAATGGGTAAGACTTGTTTTGTGTATGCAGGTAAATGTTTTTGTAATCACCATTTTTTACAAATGCAATGCTTTGTTCATTTCCGCTTCCATCACGAATACAGCGAATTTTTAAAGGCATTTTTTTAATGGCCGTAAAATGCTCTTCGTTTTGTTCTTTGAACTTACGAAGCCATTCTAAATATTCTGTCCTTATATCCTTATCCTCCTCTTTTTCCTCAAACATTCGGAACTGGTCTATTATTTCATCCAGTGTATAAATCTTATTGTCCTCTCCAAAAGTGCTGTGGCTACTTTGCAGTTTGGCTAATGATTTTTGCCTTAAATTAATTCTATCATCGCCTTGCTCTGATGGGTAGAAATTATAATTGTAAATAGAATGTGCTTTTGAACCAATACGATTGATACGCCCCAAACGCTGAATTAATTTAGTAGGGTTCCAGGGTGTATCATAGTTTACAATTACATTAGCCCTATGCAGGTTAATACCTTCAGCTAATACATCGGTAGTGAGTATTATATCAAAGTCGTGTTTGAAATTTCCTTCATAGTTGGCATCAAAGTTTTCACGGATGGTTTCAAACTCTTTGTTTCTATTTTCGGATGTAATGCTTAATACTTTGTAATTGGTTTCTTTTTTGAGCCTATCAGTAAGGTAATACAGGGTATCGGCACTTTCTGTAAATATTACCAGTTTGCCCAGTTCGTTTTTTGTGCTATCAAAATATTCTGTTTTAAACAAGTCAATAAACACATTCCATTTAGGGTCGTTGTGGTCTTCAATGGCTTGCCATTTTTCGTTTAAAATAGACAAATGCTCATAGTCTTTTTTCAGTCCTTCAATAAATCCCTTTTTGAAATCGGCTTGTTTGAACTTTTTGTTCTTGGGTTTATCATCGTCAATTTTGAATATTTCAATTTCAATTTCTTCATCTGTATAACCCTTATTCAGCAAGTCGGTAATATCCAAATCGGGTGCAATAAAAACATTATCCCTTTCGTACATTTCTATCATTTGCAAGGTTGATGATGTAATCTTGCTTAGTGATTTTTTAAAGGCATAAAAACTGCTTTCCAGCCTCTTAATTAACTGGGTTTGCATAATGAATGCTAATGACCTTGAAATGGTTTGTGCATTTTGATAAGTGCCTGCATTGGCTTCATCCGTTAAATAGGCAATAGCTTGATAGCGGAAAAAATCAACTCGGTTTTTATCAATAATTGCGTTGGCAGTATCAATAAATAATTCTGCTAATTGGTGGGTTAATTGATATTGATTTGCAAAAGGATCAGCAACTTTTGGAAATGTAATGCCTTGCTCTAATAAGTCTTTTGCATAGCGTTCATTACGCCTTAAATCTGTTCTTGTTCTGCGGATGGTAATGTCCTTTATTACTTTGTCCCTTATATCGGTAAATATTTCCTGTATAGCGTTTAAGTCTAATGGGGTTTGCTGAATAAGTGTTTTATATCTTACAATATGAGGGTAAAAATATTTTTGCAAATTGGGTTCACTCAAACCACTATTCCTAATGTCTTGAAATAATGAAATGAGGTAATAAATATCTTCGGGTTTGTTGTTTAATGGTGTTGCAGAAATTAATACTACTCTTTTTTCAAAACCTTCATTGTTTCCTATATTTTCTCTGCCACTCTTACAAATGATTTGCAAGTTTTGAAACTGTTGGCTTCGGTGGTTACGGAATTTATGGGCTTCATCTACCAATATTAAATCGTAGCGTTCTTTATCGCTGTAATTATGGTCACCCTCCACAATTTTATTCAAACTGCCGTTGGCAATAAAATGACATTTCTCGTCAATTCTAAAATCTTTAAAAGTGCTTTTCCAGTTCTTTTCCAAAGTAGGTGGATAGACAACCAACACTTTAGTTTTAGGACCATTATTGATAATGAATTTCTTTGCCAACAAAGCTGCCATTACTGTTTTACCAGTACCTACCACATCAGCTAAAAAGAAACCATTGTATTTAAGCAATAATTCATAACCTTGATTTACTGCATCTACTTGATAGCTTAATTTTTTAAATTTCTTTAGCGGAATATCGCTGATACTATCAGGGTCGTATTCAATGTTTTTACCAAAAAATTCTATTAGAAACTTTACATACAACTCAAATGGTGTAGGGGTTGCTTCTAAATATGTTTTCTTAATTAATGCCGGTGCATCTACAGGAAGTATTGGGGTGCTTTGCAACCACAATTTTTCAAACTCTGTATCTGCAAACATTACATTCTCATAATCCCTCAACTCAATATTCATTTCGTAATTATGTTCTACATCTTCTAAACCTAAACCTTGTGCAGAAAGATTGGAAGAACCCATAATGACCATACCATTAGGGTTATGTTCATTGAAATTTGGAGAAAGGAAAATATAAAATTTAGAGTGTATTTTTTTTGAATTGTGTGCCCTTATTTCTATTCTGCCCGAAGCAATATCATCTATCAATTGCAAAATACCTTCTTCAATGTTCTTACTATACTTAGCATTTATAATATCATCTTGTATGCTTTCAATAAAACTTTGTTTGGTGTCCTTAGCGTTGGAGTTGAATAATAAACCTTGCTTTTGTGCTAATGCAATAAATGGGTCAACATTAATTCCTGCAATGATTTTTACTTTTAAATCCGCAGGGAAATGTTTGCGAATAGCAAAATAGCCTGAGGCTCTGAAATAACCTATTACCGATTTGAAGTACTCAATGTTTTGCATATGCTCAAACACACCTACAAATTTTTTATAGAGGGTATTTTCGCCCTGATTTGTAAAAAAGTTTGATGCCATTTATTTATCTTTCTTTATTTCTTTAGATACTGATTTCTATGCTTCGTCTGCCATTGGTTCGCCTTGAACCATATTATATAGTTGGTCGGCAAGCCAAAGGGTTTGCAATTCTTCTACATCAGCTTTGAGTATTTGCTCTTTCTTTAATTGCCAGTCGCCTCGTTCTACTTTGCTAATAATAGAAGTATCCACATCCAACTGGGAAGCAAGTTGCCACAGCAACATATTTTGCTTCGTTCTTAGTTCTCTTAATACGTCAAGTTTCACAAGGTTGTTGATGGAAATTGACTATTTTATCGTTCAAACTTAG
>JASGCW010000031.1 GCA_030053945.1 Limnohabitans sp. | reverse complement strand
CTAAATTACTAATTTTGAACTGCTTGTTTTTTATTTAAAAGTTTAAATCACTTCAATATAAATTGCAACGAATTTATATGCTTTGAGCTAGTTCGGAAAAAGCAATATCAAGATAATGCACTATTTCGTCAGCATTGTTTTTATTAAAAATAATGGGGGGCTTTATTTTAAGAACATTGTTGAGAGGACCATCAGTACTAATAAAGAAGCCATTAGTTTTTAGTTTTTCTACTATAATATCAATTTCGGGTACTGCGGGTTCAAGAGTTTCAGGATTTCGAACCATTTCTACACCTACAAACAAGCCGTTACCACGAACATCACCAATGATAGCATATTTTTCTTTTAGAACTTTCAGTTTGTTAAGTAAGTAATCACCTACTTCTTTTGCATTTTTTTGAAGTTCTTCCTTCTGAATAATTTCTAAAACTGTTTTTCCAGTTAGCATAGAAACAGGATTACCACCAAAGGTGTTAAAGTATTCCATACCGTTGTTAAATGAATCTGCAATTTCACGAGTAACTACTACAGCGGCTAGCGGATGCCCGTTTCCTATGGGTTTGCCTAATACAACGATGTCGGGTTGCACATCTTGCAACTCAAATCCCCAAAAAGCATCACCAACTCGTCCGAAACCAACTTGTACTTCATCTGCGATACAAACTCCTCCTGCTTCACGCACTGTTTCATAAACTGTTTTCAAGTAATTAGGAGGTAACGCAATTTGTCCACCCACACCTAATAAGGTTTCGCAAATAAATGCAGCAGGTTTTTTATTTTGTTTAGCTAAATCAGTAATAATAGAAGTAACACTTTCTGCATATTTTTCACCTGCTTTTGGATCATCATATTTGAATTCGCCACGATATTGATCTGGATTTTGGGCTTTGTGTATGTATGGTTTTTGACCAAATCCGCCTTTACCATCAAATTTATATGGACTCATTTCTATTGCAACAGTAGAAGTGCCATGATAAGCGTGATCTAATACTATTACATCGTGGTTTTTAGTAAAATGACGGCTTATTCTTATGGCTAAATCATTAGCTTCACTTCCCGAATTAGTAAAATAGCAAACTTCCAAGTTACTCGGTAAAGTTTTAAGTAGTTCTTTTGCAAAATCGACCAAATGATCATTCAAATAACGGGTGTTTGTATTTAAAGTCGCTATCTGTTTTTGCATTGCTTTTACTAAAGTAGGGTGGCAGTGTCCTATGTGACTCACATTGTTTACGCAATCTATATAGGTATTTCCTTTGTCGTCGTATAGATATTGTAAAGCTCCTTTTACTATTTTTACTTTTTCTTTGTAACTAATACTAAGATTTTTACCTATATATTGACTACGCTCTGTTAATAAATTTGTGTAATTATCTTCGAGTTGAATACAAGAAGAAAAGTTGCAAGCTACTCGAAATGCATTTTCAGCCATTATAGGATTCACTTTAATAAGTTTGAAAAGTAAATCCCATGCTGGTTTCTCAGTAATAAAATGATGCTCGTTAGTACTGTCTAATGAAAAATTATATGCAGATTTACAAACACTGATGCATAATCTTCCTGCTATGAGGTAGTACAATAAAGAAAGTTCTAGCTCGGTTAAGGCTATTTGTGAATGATAGCCTTTGACAATAGTAATTGCAGTTGCAACAGGATCTTCGGTATTAAGCATTGCATAGGTACAAGCAATAGCTAGGTTGTTTATTAATGAAGTTTTTACAGCATCACCAAAGTCGATTAATCCGAACATTCCTGAATTACTTAGAATAACATTATAATCATTAGCGTCATTATGTATGCAAGCTTTTCGTAATTTATGCTGGTGTGGAATTACTTCAGTTTCAAATTGAAGTAAGAAATATGCAGCAATTCTTCTTTTTTCATGGTCGATGATATGATGGAGAAGATCTCTTGAATCAAGAGTATTAGCAATGTCCCATTCGTAATACCTATTCATTGATGGATGATTAAATGTAGCTAATGCGCTATCCATTTTTCCTAAAAATGTACCTAATTGAAGTTGATGCTCTTTAGTTTTCTCAGGTATCTCTACCCAAAAAGTCCCTTCTAGAAAGGTCATCAGACGGAAATAATATTTTTTATTGTTTTGTTCAAAATTACCAATGATTTGGTTGCTAACGGTTGGTATATTTTGCTGGAAATGTGATTTTAATGAACTTTTGTTCAAATGTTCTATCATTGCTACTTGTGCTTCGATGAAGTATATATCGTGTGCTTCGGTAGCAATTTTAAAAATGTATTTAGTTCCATTTGAAACTTGGGTTATCAAGAAATTATACTCATCATAACCATTTAGTATTTTGCAACTTACGTCAAGATTATAATTTTGTTGAATGATATTTGTAATGAAATTCTCTGTAAACATTTTAATTTTGTCCTTTGTTAATTGATAATAAGGTTAGAAAAATAATATGGATTTATAAACTTAATTTATTCTCCATTTAATAAAAAACTATAAATTATGAAACTTCTGTTTTTAAATTAATATTTATCCCAAATGGGTTTTCTACACTATGCATAGGTTGTGTAAACCATTTAGGACCATTAGCTGTCATATAGAAATGATCTTCATGTCTAATGCCAAATTTCCCTGGGACACATAGCATAGGCTCATTACTCACCACCATACCTTCTTTTAGAATAATTTGGCTTCCTCGTACAAGGTAGGGATATTCGTGAATGTCTAATCCAGTACCATGCCCTACACGATGGGGCAAACCAGGTAATTCATATTCATAACTTAATCCGCCATCCCCTATAATTTTTCGGGCAGCACTATCAACACTACCACAAGTTGCTCCTAATTGTGCTGCTTGAAAAGCTGCCGTTTGAGCTTGCTGTTCTAGGTTCCATATTTTTTTGTATTCTTCAGTTGGTGTGCCAAAGAAGAACGAACGAGTAATATCTGAAATATAACCATTGATTTTACATCCTGTATCGATAATTACTGCACTGTTTTCTTGTAGAGGTTGTGGCACAGTAACTCCGTGAGGATATTGGGTATCGTCACCAAAAAGGACTATACAAAAATAAGAGCCTGCTGGAGCACCAGCTTTAGTATGAGCGTTATGAATAAAATCGACCACTTCTTTTTCAGTAATGCCTAGGCGAAGGATTCTTGCTGCTGCTTGAATGACCTCTAATGTGATATCTTTAGCTCTTTGGATGATAGCAATTTCATTTTCTGATTTTTGCATACGACATCCTGAAGTAATTGATAAACCATTTATCAATGTGTAATTGGTATTAGCTTTTTGGATTTGGTCAACCACAAAAAATGGAGTGCTTTCATCTAAAGCTATATTGCCATTAGCGATTCCTTTGTTTGCTATCTGATTTAAAAAGAGTAGATATGGTGATTCGTGTTCTTCCCAACAGTCTAAATGGCCGTTTACAATTTTGAATTTATGAAAAGTGCCTTCTTCAAATTTAGGAGCAATATAATCTATACTCTCATCTTGATACAAAATTGCTCCTACCATTCTTTCAGAAGGATTCCATTTTGTACCAGTGAAATAATAAAGACTAGTTCCTGCGTGTAAGTATAATGCTTGAATGTCTTGTTCTTTCATTAATTTTGCCGCTTTTTGAATGCGACTTTGGAATTCATCTATGTCTATATTTACTAATCCAGCAGTACGATTTTGTATTTTTGCTAGTTCTATTTCTGGAGTAGATCCTCCTATTCCTATAGTTTGTGTCATAATTTTTCTTTTTTTGTAGAGTTTGTTCTTAAATTGAATTACCAGAAAAATGCATATAAGGCTAGAACAATTCCTGTTACAATTGATGCTCCTATTGCAAAACCTTTTGATATTTTGAATAATGAATAATCTACCTCTAGTCCGTTTTGAAGTATTTCTTTTCTATTTTCGAAGTTACTAATGATATACATACCTAGTATGCAGAAAACAAAGACAAATCCCATACGATCAATAAATGGTATTTCATAAACTCCTTGAGAGTTTGCTATTGAAAAACCAATGCTGTTTAAGAAAGATAAATCTATAAGGCCTGGTAAAAATTTGAATATTACTGAAAGAATAAATCCACCTATCGTAGCAAAAATGGCAGCATTAGAAGTTGTTTTTTTCCAAAAGAATCCTAGTATAAACATAGCAAAAATACCAGGGCTAACAAACCCAGTGTACTCTTGAATATATTGAAATCCTCCTTTTTTATCTATTCCTAGAAATGGGGCAATGATAACTGCTATAAGCATACTTGTTATAATGGTTATTTTTCCAGCTTTAATTAATTGGTTTTCAGTTGCACCTGAATTTATTTTTTTATAAATATCTAATGAGAATATTGTAGCAATACTATTTGCTTTTCCAGCTAATGATGCAACTATCGATGCGGTTAAAGCGGCAAACGAAAGTCCTTTTAAACCAGCTGGTAACAAATTTAGTAATACTGGATATGCTTTGTCAGGATTAAGTTCGCCACCTTGAAGCATTTCGGTTTGAAAGCTACCATTTTGATGTAATACATAAGCTGCAATTCCAGGAAGTACAACGATTACAGGCATTAAAATTTTCAAGAATGCAGCAAAAAGTATCCCTTCTCTAGCAGTTTTTAAATCGGCACCTAGAGCTCTTTGTGTAATATACTGGTTACATCCCCAGTAATTGAGATTGATGATAAGCATACCTCCAATTAATACCGATAATCCGGGGAGATCTATATAGTTTTGATTAGATTTATCAAAAATCATATGGAAGTGATCACTTGCTTTTTCTTGAATAATCGTAAAACCATCTATAATTCCTGTACCTTCAAAATGATTAGCGACTAAACTCAATGCTAAACCTGTAGTGATTAAACCTCCTACTATTAGGACAAGTACTTGAATAACATCGGTATAACCTATTACTTTCATTCCGCCTAGTGTAATCATCACAGCAAATACAGCTAAGAAAATCATACATAAGGTAAGATTTAAACCTGAAATACTACTTATGGCAAGAGCCCCTAAATAAAGAATAGAAGTCAAGTTCACAATGATATACAAGCTTAACCAGAAAATAGCCATAATTAATGCTACATTGTCGTTGTATCTGGTACGGAGAAATTGGGGCATCGTAAAAATTTTATTTTTAAGATAGACGGGCATAAAAAATATAGCAACAATAATCAACGTAATTGCGGCCATCCATTCGTAGGTAGCGATTGCTAATCCCATTTTGAATCCACTGCCACTCATACCTATAAATTGTTCAGCACTAATATTACTGGCAATTAAAGAAGCACCTATTGCCCACCAAGTAAGTGAACCTTCTGCAAGAAAATAGTCTGTACTCGAAACTTCACCTTTTTTCTTTTTTCGATAAATAGTTATTCCGTAAAAAATTATACTTACAAAGTAAATTAAAAATACAAAGTAGTCAAGATTAGATAGTATCTGCATAGTTTTTTATTTTATAATGTAATAAGGATAGTTTTTTTAAAATTGCTGCACTCTTTTCAGGTGTAATGTCTCTTTGTGATTCGCCTAACATTTCATACCCTACCATAAATTTTTTAACGCTAGCTGAGCGTAACAACGGTGGATAGAAATGCATATGGAGTTGCCACTCAGGATGATCCTTGCCATCGGTTGGAGCTTGATGTATTCCAGCTGAGTAAGGGAAGGAAACATTAAATAAATTATCGTATTTGATAGTTAACTTTTTTATGATTTCGGCAAAGGACTTGTTTTCATCTGCTGTGAATTGAGTGATTTGTTGAATAGGTCGTTTAGGGAGTATCATCGTTTGGTATGGCCAAGTAGCCCAAAAGGGAACTAATGCTACGAAATGCTTATTGTCAAGTATAATTCTATTTTGTGATTTTAATTCTTCTGCTAAATAATCTGTTAGTAGATTAGAACCATTGGTCTCAAAGTACTTTAGTAAATTGTCTTGTGTTTTTTTTACTAATGTAGGTAAAGATGATTGTGCCCAAATCTGTCCATGAGGATGAGGATTACTACACCCCATTATGTCGCCTTTATTTTCAAAAATTTGCACATAATTAATAAAGTCCTTTGATCCTAATGCGTCGAATTCAGATTGCCATGTTTCTATAATTTTGACAATCTCTTTCTCAGACATTTCTGGAATGGTCAAATTGTGGAATGGTGAAAAACAAACTACCCGAGCAATTCCTCTCTCAGGCTGTATTTTGAAAAATGGATTTGATGAAGTTTGATCCGTAGTGATGATTTCATTCTTTACTGCTGCAAAATCGTTATCAAATACAAAACAGTTGATGTAATCAGGATTTACGGTTTTGTTTGCTCTAGTGTTTTTTGGACATAGATAACAATTTTCATCAAAGGCTACTTTTTCTTCTTCATTAGTGTCTTCTTGTTTTCCTTGCCAAGGTCTTTGTGTTCTATGTGGTGAGACTAAAACCCATTCATCTAGTAATGGGTTATAACGTCTATGTGGATGTTGTTCAGGATTAAATGTTGTCATACTAATGCTTGGTCTAAGGATACGTGGGTGCCGTTTGTGATTTTTACTTCATAAGTAGTTAGTTTGTGATTAAATTTTTCTTCAAATTTTTCTTCAAATTCTTTTATGATAGTTTCTCTTTGATTTGTTTCAATAATGTTAATAGTACATCCACCAAAACCACCTCCCATTACTCTTGCACCTATTATGTTTTTCGAAGCTTCTGCTTTTTGAACTAAAAAATCGAGTTCAGGACAGCTTACATCATAACGTTTAGATAATCCCCAATGAGTAGCAAACATTAACTCCCCTAAGACCGTTAAATTGTTTTCTTGTAAAGCTACGCAGGCTTGATTCACCCTTTCAATTTCTTCAATTACAAAAAGGCATCGGTCGTAAACTTTATCACTCAATTGATTTTTTACTGAGTTTAATTGGTCAAGTGAAGCTTCTCTAAATGTTTTTACCTGAGGAAAAGTATTTTGAAGAATTGCTAAACCTTCTTCACATTCTTTTCTACGAATATTATATTCTGATGTACCTAAATTATGTTGTACCCCTGAATTGAAAAGTACAATAGAATAATTTTTAAAATCAGCTGGGTAATACTCGTAATCTAAAGAAGTACAATCAATTTTTATAACAGAATTTTCTTTTCCTAACACAGAGGCAAACTGATCCATAATTCCACATTTTATGCCTACCCAATGTTCTGCTTTTTGCCCTAAAAGAGCAATATCTATTTGCTTGATATTTAATTGATATAGATGATTGATACCATATAGTAATCCGCATTCTAGAGCAGCTGATGAAGATAACCCTGCACCAATAGGTATATCACTACAAAATACTCCTTGAATTCCGCCACTAATATGATAACCGTTTGCTTGTAGCTGATGGAAAACACCTTTGAGGTAATTTGTCCAGTTTTCATTAGTTTGTTCAAAGTTTTTTTCTAAATCTATAGTGGTACTTTGGTTATAATCTAAAGCTTTTAAAGTGCAGATTTTATCTGTAGTTTTTCCTAGTGCAAAAATCATTGCTTTATCTATAGCAGCAGGTAGTACATAACCATCGTTATAGTCGATATGTTCACCTATAATATTAATCCGCCCAGGAGATACGATTAATATATCGGGTTCTTTTTGAAATGTTTTTAAATAGGAATTGATAACCTTTTTAGTGTTAATTTGTTTCATTTTTTAGGAAAATCGAATTGGAAAATTGTTTTTTGTTTATAGGTTTCATCTTTCCTTAAAAATGGGTTAGGAAAATGATTATGATTAGGGGCATCAGGGAAATTTTGCATTTCTAAGCAAATACCGCTAAAATCAGTATAAGTAGTATTGTTTTTCCCTTTTAAATTTCCACAATCACCTCCTACATACAAATGCACCGAAGGTTGATCTGTATAAGCTGTTAGTTTAATTTGGGTTAATGGGCAAATTAATTTTGCTACAGGCTGTGAATTGTCTTTAACCACAAAACTATGATCAATAACCTTCGGACACATGTTGTAAGTTTTAAAATTATAAGGAGTGTCTTCTATATTTAAGAAGTTGCCCGTAGGAATTCCATTTTTATCTTTTTGTAAAACTTTATCAGAAGGCACAATTATCATATGGTCTTGTAAATTCTCCTTATGAGATTTAAGATTAAAGTAAGTATGATTGGTAAGATTTACTATTGTGTCTTGATCGGTTTGTGCAAAATAGTCTAATTCTAGTGCATTATTTTCTGATAATGTGTAAGTAATTCTACAGATTAGATTGCCGGGATAGTTTTCGCTTCCATCTGGACTTAGTAATTCTATTGTAATTGAAGGGTTTTTAGTGGTTGTGTAATTTATAACTTTCCAAATTTGATTGCTGAAATTTTTAAACCCACCATGTAAAGCATTTGAATTGTTATTTTGATTAAGCTGAATGATTTTATGATTTAAAGTGAATAATCCGTTTTTTATTCTACCTGCATATCGGCCCACTATACAACCAAAATAAGGAGTAGTTTCTTGAAAAGAAGCTTCATAGTCTTCAACAGAATCAAATCCTAAAACGATATCGATTACCTCTTTTTCAAGAGGTATTTTTAACGATGTAATTGTAGCACCATAGTCAGTAATGTTCACTTCCATGCCCGCACTGTTTTTTAAAGAGTAGAGAGAAGCTTCTTGGTTGGTTTTTGTTTTACCAAATGGACGAGATTCGATATGGATTTTTTGTTCCATTGATGTTTTATTGTTTAGATGGTGGTTCTTGATTTAATAAATGTTTTACGAAATAATCAAAACGTTTACGAGTATAATACATAGACTTGTCTAAGAAATGGTCTTGGTTGGGCATAATTAGAAAATCAAAATCTTTATTAGCTTCAATAAGTGCGTTGACAAGTTGTAAACTACTGGCAGGATTAACATTGTTGTCTAGTTCGCCATGAATAATAAAAAGTTTTCCTTTTAGATTTTTTACTTTTGATAAATTACTTTGTGATGGGAATAATTTATCAATTTTGTCGAAACCCAGCCATACTTCATTCCAATCAGCTTTATCTGTTTTATGATGATGGTTTCCAGACGCGGCAACTCCCACTTTATAAAAATCAGGAAAGCTAAACAAAGCGTTAGCAGCATCATATCCTCCAGCAGAAAAGCCATAAACACCCACTCGACTTAAGTCCATCCAGGGGAAACGTGTACCAAGTTGTTGTAATCCTTTAACGTGATCCGTAAGGCCACTATCGGTCAGGTTTTGATAAGAAAAGTCATGAAAAGCTTTTGAACGTTTTGCAGTTCCTAATCCGTCTATTTGGATAACTATAAATCCTAATTCGGCGATAGATTGTGCATCACTCTGGTAGGCGAAGTAGTTTTTTGGGGCAAAAAAGCCATGAGGGCCAGTGTAAATTTTATCTATCACAGGGTATTTTTTTTGAGCATCAAAATTAGACGGCTTGTAGATAACTCCATATATGTCTGTTTTTCCATCTCTAGCTTTTACTACAAATTCTTCTGCTCCTTTATATCCCATTTTTGTTAATTCACTAACATCAGCAATTTCTAGCGTTAAGATAGCTTCTCCTTTTTGAGTATCACATAAAAGAGTTGTGGGTGGAATTGTAGTTGTAGAGTATGAATCTATAAAATATTTGTAATCAGGAGAAAGTTCTATACGATGATCTGCATTTGCATTGGTTAAAAGTGTAAGATTTGAGCCGTCATAATTGATTTTATAAAAATGTTTAAAATATAGATTGGTGTTTTTCTCTTTTCCAGAAGCAGTAAAGTATATTACTTTATTTTTATCATCACAACCTAAAATAGTACGAACGACAAATTCACCTTTTGTCAAGGCCTGTTCAGATGTTTTGTTGAAAATTGAATAGGAGTAAAGCTGAGCCCATCCAGATTTTTCTGAAAGATAAACCAATTCTTTTTGGCTGTTTTTAAAATTGTAATTAATTACCCAAGGGTCAATGACCGTTTTTGAACTTTCAGTGAGTACAGTAGTCACTTTTTTTGTTTCGATATTAAATACTTTGAAGGAAACATTTTTATATCCTCTATCGTTTTCCATAAAATAAAGGTTTTTGCTATCATCCATCCAGTCAATACTTGCTCCGCCATAGTATAGCAAATCAGCTTTAGCGACTGGAAGAAAGTTAACTTCGGCATTTTCTATATCTATAAATAATAATTCTGCCTGAGGTACAATAGAATCTCCTGGTTGTGGATATATATAGGTATATAAGAGTGGTCTTCCTCCTTTTTTTGGACTAGACTGATATAAACTTAAAGTCCCTGCATTGTTGTTGTGTCTTCTATATGTGGCAATTTTTTTTGAATCGGCAGACCATTTAATTTCTATTTCTGGTTGTAAATCAGGATTTTCTACATCAAATGCATCGTGCGGATCAGGTAATGGGAGTGCATAGGGAGCTTCTTTTGAACCATCAAATGTAAGTTGTTTTTGAGTAGAACTTTCAGTTGCTTTTAACCATAGATTAAAGTCTTTTTGGAAAATTTCCCATTTCCCATTTGGTGAAATATTTACATTGTTTTCAAATGTCTTTTGTTTTTTTGTAATTGTATTAGTTGTGCAATTAAAATTATAAATCACATCTTCCCAGATCCATTCGAAGCTAGTAGGAGAAACTGCTTTTAAATTTTTGAATGGATGATTATTTATGTCAAATTTGCTACCAAGTTGGGTATTACCAAGCGCAATTAATTTTGTCAAATCAATATTGAAAGTACGTTGTTTAGTCTCAGGATTTATTCCTGTAATCTGTTTACCATTTTCTCCGTCTCTTTCATAGATAAAATAGTTGCCATCTTTTTTCCACTTTGGGATTACAGTCATATTTTTTACCAGTTTTCGAGTGTTAATTGGTAAAAAGGCTTCAGCTTTTTTGTAATTTTCTTCTATATTTTGAGCTTGCACTATAGTAATAGTGTAAAACCAAATGATTACTGAAGTACATAATTTAATTTTCATAGTGTATGTTTTTATTTAGCTATTTTCCAAATTACTGTTTCAGCTGGAGCTAACGGATTTTTTCCAACAAGGATTTTACCTGTGGAAGGTATAGGTAGGCTAATAGTTTCATTAGTATAATTTACACCAACAAAAAAACCATCACGCCATTCTATGATTACTCCTTTAGGTAAATCGTCTATTGTAACACCTGCTCTTTTGTAAATTTGTCTAACGATATCTTTTTCTAAGCTTCCATCGGAAGAATCTACCCCTATATAGGTAATACTTCCTTTGCCTATTTTACGGGTCACAGCCGCTGCTTTACCTTTGTAAAATTGATCGTTATAGGTTGCTAATACTTCGGTTTCTTGATGTGGTGTTAGTACATCTGCCCAAGAATTCCAAGTGTAATTTTTTCCATTTGCTTGTACTGTACCGTTAACATCGGCTACCAGCATATCAAAAAACTCTAAATCTGCGCCAACTAATTGCATTAACGGAGCTGCCCATTTGGTTTCAAAAAAATGCCCATTTTTGTCTTTGTGACCGCTTCTAGCTGATAATATTAAATGTCCTCCATCTTCTATGTATTTTCTCCATTTGTTAATTAGGTTTTGGTCAACTAACTGATAAGCAGGTGCAATCATAAAAGGATATTTTGAAAAATCATCTTTTTCGCTAATAAAATCCATTGGGGTAATCATTGATTTTACAGCAGCCGTATAATTAGATCGATGTCTCCATGTAAACCAAGCTTCGGTTTGCTTTTGATTTTCTAAATCCCATAGGTTTTCGTGATTCCATAAAAAAGCTGTTTTTTTCTTAGCTAATGTTTCAGGTAACGTGCTTTTTGAATCGTATTCTTTTCGGAGGATTTTCATTTCTTCTATAGCTTGTATAAACTCTTTCCCTCCTTGTGATAAGGTAATGCCATCTGTTCCTACTATTCCATCATGATACATTTCGCTACTACCTAGTGGATGTCTATAACGGTAAGTGCATGCTAAAGAAGAACCACCGCCAAAATTATGCATCAGCCACATATGAACTGTGCCTGGAAGTAATTGCGGGTTAATAGATGCCCAATTGACTTGTCCTGGTTGAAGTTCCATAACTCCTGTAACACCATTAATAGGGCGGTAGTAATCGTTTGCTTCAGTAATACGATAAGCAGAACCCATACGGAAAGTTTGTCCTCCTAATGGATTTCTTCCGCTAACAGGATACATAGTAAAAGTAGGAAAATCGACTGAGGTTGTTCTTCTAGGATCTGCGTTATAAACCACATTGGTATAATTGGTTGTAATCCATTGTGCAGGGTTAATATATTTTCTTAAAATATCTGCTTGACGATTTAGGAAAGAAGCTTGTGCATCGGCAGTAAAGCGTTTAAAATCTAAAACGGCATGAGGACTCAATTTATCTTCTTCATATAGACTAGTATTAGGAAGTACGATTTGTTCAAAGTTTGAATATTTTGTACTCCAAAAACTTCCTATCCATTCTTTGTTTAGGTTATCTATAGAGGTATATTTTTGTTTTAACCATTTTTGAAAAGCCTGTTTTGCTGATGGACTAAAATCTAAAGCAGCACCTGGCTCGTTATCTATTTGCCACCCTATAATACTGTTTCTTTTACCATAGCGTTTGCCTAATTCGGTTACTATTTTTTCTACAAAACTCCAGTATTTTTCATTGGTTACTGATTGATTTGCTCTGTTTCCATGTTCTCGTCTTATTCCTTTTTCATCTACTAAGTAGATTTCAGGATATTTTTCGCCCATCCAAGCTGGTGGTGCCGGAGTAGGTGTACATAAAATAATTTTTAATCCATTTTTTTCTGCAATTTCAATAGCTTCGTCTAACCATTTGAAATCATATTTTCCTTCTTCGGGTTCAAGAAATGTCCAAGAAAATTCAGCATAATGTGTAAACTCGAATCCAAGTTTTTTAATATTAGCTAAATCTCTATTCCATTGCTCTTTAGGCCATTGTTCAGGATAGTAATAGACACCTATTTGCATAAGGTCTTTTTTCTGAAAAAAAGAAGTAGCATTTTTTTGGCAAAACCCAAAACTTGTCACTAAGAGCAGTAGTAGTTTTTTAATGTTTTGTGTCATTGTTGTTTATGAAATTAGTTTTTTGTTAATAGCATTAATAGATGTGCCGCTGACCAACTGAAGCTTTGTGCTTTTAATCCTTTTCCAGTTATGGGTTGGTAATTTTCTCTAATTGCAATACCCTCTTTCAGAAGCCCTTCAGCATTTTGAAGTAATTTAAAAGCGAGTGTGTTTGCTTCTTTCGTAAGTTTGTAATTTTCTAAGGCTTCAATTCCAAAACAACATTGATCTAACCAAACTGGACCACGCCAGTAACCTGTAGGGTTAAATTTGGGCTCGTTTGCAGCTAAAGTTGGTAATGGAATATGAGTGTTAAATATTTTTTCATCCATCATTTTTTCGGCTACATATTTTGCTTGTTCTTGATTAGCAATTTTGCTCCACAATGGTGTCCAGCCTTCGCAACCTAAAATTTTGTAAAATGAATCTCCCTTTAAATTTGTGTCATAAAACCAATTGGTTGTTTTATCCCAAAATTGGTTTTGGATTTTTTCTTTTAGCGTATTGCTTTGTTGTGTCCAGTTTTTTTCTTCTGAATTATTGAGCACTTTAGCTATTTTGGCCAAAAACAATTTTTCTGAATATAAATAAGAATTCAAATCCACGCTTTCTTGTTCAAAAGAATATGCTTTAGGTTTGTCATTAGCCACAATGGTAGAATTGTCAAAACGAACAGCATTGTCCATTCCGCTTTCCCATTTGGCCGCTTCGAGTTTGTTATCCGTTGCACCAAATTCGCAAAGTCCATCTTTGTCGTGATCTCTTTCTGCGTACCACCATTCATGATATTTCTTTACTTTTGGATAGAATTCTTCTAAAACTTTTTTGTCTCCTGTATTGTTATAGATTTTCCAAATAGCCCAAGCAGATAAAGGAGGTTTTGTATTAAGATAATTATTTGGTTCTATAGTGGTGTCTCTATATACGCAATCAGCAACCATTCCGTTAGGTTCTTGAAAATGAAACATACTACGCATTTGGGCAATAGCCAAATCTTTGTCATAAAGTGATATGGCTGCGGCGTGTTTCCAGCTATCCCAAGCCCAAAATCCATGAAACCATTCAAAGTTATAACTAGGGAAAATACCGCTATCAGGAAGTCCTTCTGCGGCAATGCGCCAGTTGTTTTGCAGGGTTAAGAGGCATTTTGCTATAAGTTTTGAATATTTTTCTTCTTGAAATACTTCTTTTTTTAATGCAATCAATTTTTTGATTTGAGTTTCTTTTTCCTTTTTTCTCTTTTCTAATAATGGTTCAAAATCCAGATTATTTACTGTTTCTCTTTTAAAATGATACTGTGGAAATACAAATGAATAGGCTAGTTGGTAATTTTTAGTTTCATTTGGTTTTAAGGTAACATTTAATCCATAGGTTTGATAATCATTTTTACTAACCCGTACAGCTGTTGGCAGTAAAATATAACCTACTGCATTACTTTTTGTTGAATTTATTTTGACAGTATTACCTAGAGAAGAAAAAGAAAGTGATTCTAAATAACTACTTCCCTTAAATTTAAGATTCAAAACAACTGTTTTATCACTCGTATTTGTAATCGTGTTTTTTTGAAGAGCGGTATGTCCATTAACATAAAATAGCGTCTGTTTTACTAGAAAAGTTTCAGTTTTAAATGTTTGCTCTAGATGACTATTATAGCTGTTTTGTGCTATTAAAGACGTATTCCAGTTGATTAAACTATTGCCTGTATCGTCATTTATGTTAAGTTTTGCTAAACACTCACTTGCCCAAACACCATTTTGTTCGGTCATTAAAAATGGACCCGTAAATCCTGCATTGATATTATCTTTGTCATGAAAACCAAAACTAAACCACGCGCCTTGATCAGAGAAAGCAAGGCTTTTTCTATCGGTTGCGTTGGTTGGATATCCTCGATAATCAAGAATGTTTTTGCTGAATTCTAGCGCCGATTTTGTTTGTGACCAAACAGTGATAGAAAATAACAACAGGAGTAGATATTTTTTTTGGATGTTCATTTTTTTGTAATTATGAGAATTAAAATCAAGTTTATCTAAAAATAAAACCGTCTTTCATAGAATCATTAGGGTCAATAATGAAATTGTGAATGCCTGTAATATGTGCAGTTCCTTTGACTTCTGGAATTATAGCATCGAAATCTCCAAATTGCGTCTCTTCAATGGCTTTGCAAACAAAAACGGAATTTGTAATACTTTCAATAAAGATTTCTTCTTCTAATTTTAAGTTTTTCCGAGCATATTCTATGGCTACTCTTCCTGAAACGCCTGACCCTGTTGGTGAACGATCTACTTCGCCCTCAGCAAATACACAAACATTACGTAAATCGTGTGTAGGATTTTTTGCTTTATCAGAAAAGATTGTTCCGTATAAAAAGCTTAAATCTTCCTCAAATGGATGATTGATAGCTTTATTTTTGATAACAGCATTTTTTATAAGCATGCCATAATCAATGATTTTTTTGTAATCCTCGGCATAAAGTTTTAGATCAATATTGTTTTTAGTTAAATCTACATATGCATAAAAAGCTCCGCCGTAAGCTAAATCATAGATAATTTTCCCTAATTCTGGTACTTCCACTTCTTGGTCTAATGCTACTGTAAAACTTGGGACACAATGAAAGCGTACTCCTTCCACTTTTTTATTGATAATATTTACATAGGAATAAATTCTTCCGCAGGGTGCATCAATTACTAACTTGTTCTCTCCTTCATTTATCTGAATCCATTCCATTTGTGCAGCTAATGTACTAATGGCGATAATGGCGTGTCCGCACATAGTACTATAGCCTTCATTGTGCATAAATAAAATGCCGAAATCTGCTTCATCATCATTTGGAGGTAAAATAATACAGCCATACATATCTGCATGTCCACGTGGTTCAAACATCAATGCAGTGCGTAAATGGTCATAGTTGTCTTTTATAAAACGACGGTATTCTAAAACAGAATTTCCTTTTAATTCAGGAAATCCCGAAATAATCACACGCAATGGCTCCCCTCCAGTATGCATATCAATTGTTTTAATACTTAACCAATCTTTAGGGATAGATATGTTAGAGGTATTTAGTGTGTTTTGTAAGTTATTCATAGTAGTGATTTGTTATTTATGTTCTTTAGTTGCGATTTGGTAATAATATGAGGCTGCGGCGAGATCTTCGAGGGCATGACCAACTGATTTGAAAAATGTGATTTCAGTTTCTGTGGTTCTGCCAGGTTTTTTGTTTTGGCATAATTCAAATAAGTCAGCTTTAATATCCTCTTCTTTTAAAATGCCTTCTTTTAATGGTATAACTATATCTCCACTCTCTTTTAATCCGCCTTGATAAGTGTCTAAAAAAACACTAGATTTTAAAATAGTTTCATTATCAGCTTCTCTTGTATCTTTTTTATAAGCTCCAACTAAGTCTATATGCTGACCAGGTTGTAAATGTTTTCCAAGTATTAATGGTATAGGAGATAATGTTGCCGATGATATTATGGCTACTTCTTTAATTTTTTCTTCAATAGTTTTTACAGGAATACATTCAAATTCTGTATCCATGAACTTTTTACAAACGTTGGAAGCTTTTTCATAATCACGTCCCCAAACATATACTTTTTTTATTGGTCTAACAGCCGTATGAGCTTTTATTAAGTTTGTAGATAAAGCCCCTGTTCCTATCATTAGTAATGAATCTGCATCTGGTCTTGACAAATAAATTGATGCTAGTGCAGAGGTGCAAGCAGTGCGTTTTACAGTCAAGGATTTTGCATCCATAATTGCTTTTATAGAGCCGGTAGGGGCGTCTAAGTATATATAGTTGCCTTGTATGGTAGGTAAATCATATTTGGAATTATTTGGACTTACTGTGACGATTTTTACACCTAAATCTTTCCCGATGTTAAAAGAAGGCATAAGGAGTAAGGTAGAATCGTTTTGTTCTTGTGGGTTGTAAAAATCATGATGATGACGCATTGGCGTCTGATTATCTTGATTGTCGAACCCTTTTTTTAAAATCTCTATTAAAGAAATAAAATGTGTGTTTTTCTCGATGAATGATTCTGATATGATTTCTGGTGTTTGCATAAAAAGTTTAAATCTTTGATAAATTTATTCTGCATTTTTGAATATTATATATGTTTATCCTTATCTGAATAATTTAGGATTATGATAAGATAATATAGTATCAAGTAAGCGATTTTATCGACATTATTTTAGCCTCTGTTAATCTTAAAAATAGATATTCTAATGAGGTATAAAATTTATTTATTATTGTTGGTTAGTTTTTATAGTTATAATTTTTTCGCACAAACCACGGAGAAAGTTTCTGCTTCTGAAATTAAGAGAGATACTAATGTTGAATTTGAGAAGGTCATTAAGCAACTATATCCTAATGCAATTTTAAACAAGTTGGAAAATTTAGAGGGCTACACTCATTCATATCAAATAATTATCGAACAACTTTTAGATCACAAAAATCCAAAGAAAGGTACTTTTAAGCATTATTTATACTTGTCACATTTCGATTTTAATAAGCCTATGGTTATCGAAACTGAAGGGTATAAGGCAAGATATGTTAAAAATGAAGTAAGTTCATTGTTGAATGCAAATCAATTAATAGTAGAATATAGATTTTATGGTAAATCACGTCCGAAAGATATTCCGTGGGAATATTTAAGTATTGAACAAGCTGTTGAAGATTATCATAATATTGTAAAAGCGTTTAAGAAATTATATAAGGGGAAGTGGATTTCGACAGGAATCAGTAAAGGGGGAACATCTACCTTAGCATACAAAGCAACTTATCCTAATGATGTTGATGTTGCTATGCCATATGTAGCACCAATGAATAACACTCAAGAAGATGTTAGAACAGTAAATCATTATGTTAATCAGGTTGGTACAAAAGAATGTAGGGATAAAGTTATTGAATTTCAAAGAGCTTTACTGAACAGAAGAGTCGAGCTTGAAAAAGAATTTGAAAATTATGCCTCTAATAGTAAGATGATGTTTAATGAGGTATCCATACCTGAAGCTTTGGAGTACGCAGTTTTAGAGTTTCCTTTTTCTTTTTGGCAATGGGATGGAAAATGCGAGGAGATTCCAAGCAGTACAGGTAGTGCCAAAGAATTGTTTGATTTTATGAATAGATCTGTTGGAGTGGGTGTATATAGTGATAGTGGTTATCAAGAATTACTTCCTTCTTTTTATGAACATGAAAAGCAATTAGGTTATTATGGTTTTAATTTTGAACCTGTAAAAGATTTATTAAAAATCGTAAAGAATACTTCTAATAAAAGATTTGCACCAAAGAATGTTTCGCTTGATTATGATCCAACTTTTATGAATAAAGCTAGAAGTGTAATTGAGAATTCATCCGAAAAGATTTTATTCATATATGGAGGTTTAGATACTTGGGTTTCATGTGCTCCAAACCCTAAGCCAACCCTAAATGTCTTAAAAATGGTTTTGCCAACGGGTACACATGCGACAAGAGTGAAGCATTTTTCAGCAGTGGAACAGGTGAAAATTTTAGATACTTTAAATAATTGGCTTAAATAAAATATTTAATGATTCATTCAGTTTTGATTGCTAATTGTTAAAATTGAGAATTTAATTCGGCTTTCTCTTTTGTTTAGAATGAATAAAAATAACATTTCTTTTGTCGATTTTTTTGTTCAAAAATTGATATTTCCTTTAACCCCATTATCTTTGCAGTTCGGTTAAAATTATTCGATAATTTATGCAAACAAGTGAATTAGGTTTAATACCTATCCTAATGCAAATAGGATTAGCAGTTGGTTTTGTAGGCGGGACTATCTTTATTTCTGGCTTATTAGGCCCTAAAAGACATTCTGCTAACAAAGACAAAAACTTTGAGTGTGGTATTGAATCCGTAGGTAACGCACGAATTCCTTTTTCTGTAAAATATTTCTTAGTAGCTATCCTTTTCGTATTGTTTGATGTTGAGGTTATATTTATGTATCCTTGGGCAGTAAACTTTCGCGAAATGGGAATGGACGGATTAGTAAAAATGGGTATATTTATGCTGCTTTTAGTAATCGGTTTTTACTACGTAATTAAGAAAAAAGGATTGGAGTGGGAATAAAAAGATTTAAGAATGATGATTAACGATTTTTGATTGGTGAAGTAGTTCATAAATCTAAAATCTAAAGTCTAAAATCATAAATTAACAATGAGTGATTCTTCAAAATATAATACAGTAGCACCACCAGATGGATATTCTGGCGAAGGTTTCTTTGCTACAAAATTAAGCGATGTAGTTGGTCTTGCAAGAGCTAACTCCTTATGGCCTTTACCTTTTGCAACGTCATGTTGCGGTATAGAGTTTATGGCAACCGCTGGAGCACGATATGACGTTTCCCGTTTTGGTATGGAACGTATGAGTTTTTCACCTCGTCAAGCAGATATGCTTTTGGTAATGGGAACTATTTCTAAAAAAATGGCTCCCATTTTGCGTCAAGTATATGAGCAAATGTCTGAGCCTAAATGGGTAATTGCTGTAGGTGCTTGTGCATCATCAGGTGGAGTTTTCGATACTTATTCTGTTTTACAAGGTATCGATAAAGTTATTCCTGTAGATGTCTATATACCAGGTTGTCCACCAAGACCAGAACAAATTTTAGACGGAATTATGCGTTTACAAGAAATTGTAAAAAATGAATCGGTTCGCCGTCGTAGTTCTGACGAATACAAAGAATTATTAGGTTCTTATAACATCAAATAATATGGCATTAGAGAACGCTGTTATTCAACAAAAATTAATTGACCAGTTTGGATTAAAAGTTTCTGAATTTGTTCAACTTCACGATATTTTGACTTTCGAAGTAGCTTCTGAAGCTATTGTAGAAGTAATGAAATTTTTAAAAGAAGACGATACTTTGCGTTTTAACTTTTTAACGGATATATGTGGTGTACATTATCCAGAATATGAGGCAAACCGTCAATTGGGCGTAGTGTATCATATGCACAACTGGATTGATGGAGTTCGTATTCGCATCAAATGTTTTCTTCCTATAGATAATCCTGAAATCGATACTGTAACTACTTTGTTTTTAGGAGCTAACTGGCAAGAACGTGAAACATATGATTTTTACGGAATTACTTTCAAGGGTCATCCTCAATTGAAACGTATTTTGAATATGGATGAAATGACAGTATTCCCTCTTCGTAAAGAGTTTCCTTTAGAAGACGGTGGACGTACAGATAAAGACGATCGTTTCTTTGGAAGAACTACTAATAATTGTTAATAAAACTGAAAATAAATGTCAGAGTTATTATTAAAACCAGAAGAGCGTTACGCTAGCATCATCGAGAAAAGAAGAAACGAAGATGGTAGTGAATTAGCGATATTAAATTTAGGTCCTACACACCCAGCAACCCACGGTATTTTCCAAAATATCTTATTGATGGATGGAGAAAGAATTATCGAAGGTGAGGGAACTGTAGGATATATCCATAGGGCTTTTGAAAAAATTGCAGAAAACCGTCCGTTTTACCAAATTAATGTATTGACAGACCGTATGAACTATTGTTCATCGCCTATCAATAATATGGGTTGGTGGATGACTGTAGAAAAAGCTTTAGGGATAGATATTCCTAAAAGAGTGCAATATATGCGTGTAATCGTAATGGAGCTTGCTCGTATTGCAGATCACATTATATGTAACTCTATTTTAGGTGTAGATACAGGAGCTATGACAGGCTACTTTTACGTTTTTGAATATCGTGAAAAAATATACGAAATCTATGAAGAAATTTGTGGCGCTCGTTTAACGACTAATATGGGACGTATAGGTGGTTTTGAAAGAGAATGGTCTGACGAAACTTGGAAGAAAATCAATGCTTTTTTAGAAGAATTCCCAACAGTGTGGGCAGAATTTGAAAGTTTATTGACTCGTAATCGTATCTTTATGGATAGGACCATTAATGTGGGGCCTATCTCTGCTGAAAAAGCAATGAGTTACGGATTTACTGGTCCAAATTTACGTGCAGCGGGAGTAGATTATGATATTCGTGTAGCGCAACCATACTCTTCATACGAGGATTTCGAATTTAATATCCCAGTAGGAAAATCTGGTGATACTTACGATCGTTTTTGTGTTCGTAATGCCGAAGTTTGGGAAAGTATCAGCATCATCAAACAGGCTTTAGCTAAAATGCCTGAAGGACCTTTCCACGCTGATGTTCCTGAATATTACTTACCTCCAAAAGAGGATGTATATACTACTATGGAATCGCTAATTTGGCATTTCAAAATAGTAATGGGAGAAGTACCTGTTCCTTTAACGGAAGTATATCACCCAGTAGAAGGCGGAAACGGTGAGTTAGGTTTTTACTTGGTTACTGATGGTAGCCGTACACCGTATCGTTTACACTTTAGAAGACCTTGTTTTATATATTACCAAGCTTATATCGAAATGGTTAAAGGGCAAAATCTATCAGATGCTATTGCTACTTTATCAAGTTTGAATGTTATTGCTGGAGAATTAGACGCATAATTATGTATAATGTAGAAATGTATAAAGTAAAATGTAAATGCGAGTAATGATACAAATTACATTATACAATATACAGAAGTAAACGTAAAGTAAAAATGGAAAAACACGATTATACCCATTATAAACAAGAAATAAATATCACACCTGAGCTAATGACTCGCATTAATGAATTAATCAGTCATTATCCAGATGATAAACGAAAATCTGCATTAATTCCTGTTTTGCACGAGGTACAAGATGCACATAACCATTGGTTGAGCTATAAGTTGCAAGACAAAGTAGCCGAAATTCTTGGAATCAAACCAGTAGAGGTTTATGAAGTAGTATCTTTCTACACAATGTTCAACAGAAGACCTATTGGTAAATATATGTTTGAATTTTGTCAAACTTCTTGTTGTGCAACACGTGGAGTTGAAAATCTAATGGATTACACTTGTGATAAATTAGGTGTAAAATTAGGTGAAACTACCGCCGACGGATTATTTGAAGTACGTGGCGTAGAGTGTTTAGGTGCTTGTGGTTATGCTCCTATGTTACAATTAGGGGATTTTTACCACGAACATTTAACGAAAGAAAGAATAGACCAACTTATAGACGAATGTAAAGCTGGTAAAGTACAAATGTTAGATAAATAAAAAGTGAGCGACAATCATTTGACATACTTCAAAGTGGAAAACTTCAAGAAATTTGATTCTCTTGAGGTTAAAAACATTGGACAATTCAATTTGATTGTTGGTGATAATAATGTTGGAAAAACATGCTTGTTGGAGGCTTTAACTGTAAATGAAAGATTTAAAACAACATTAAGTTATTTTTCACAATTATTAGTTAAAAGAAATTTAAAAACTGAGAGTTTTATCCATTATAATGGATTGAGTACAGAGGAAAATTTCAAAAACAATGAGATAGCACTTTATCAGAGGAATATATCTAATCCTTTAAAGTTTAAAGTGGATGATGTTGATATAGTTATTGAAAATGTAAATGAAAAAATTAGGAATTCAAATAAAGTTGATATTCAGAATTTTATTGAAAATGTAAAATTATTTGATTATCCTGAAATTTTTCCTAATTCTTCCAACTGGATAGTTTTTAAACTTAATGGTGAAATTAAATTTTTGGCAGATATAACATCCGAATATTATTCTGATTTTTTGATTGACAAAAAAACAGTTCCAGCTGTAATGTTGTCTGAAAAAGTTGAAAATTATTTAACAGAAACATATAGTTTAATTTACGGCAAACTGAATTATGGTGAAAAGGTTTCAGAAGTTCTTAATTTAATCTTTCCAGATGTAAAAGTAATTGATTTAAGAATTTTTGATAATATTGGTCCATTCAATAGAAGTGAACTATTGATTAAGACTGTTAATAAAAATGAGTATCATTCTATTAGAGAATACGGAGAAGGGTTTATAAGATGTTTACATTTTATATTTTTAATTCTTGCGAATAAATCAACTAGAATATGTATTGATGAAATAGATACAGGAATACATCATACTAAGCTTAAGAAAAATTGGGAGATTATTTTTAAGCTGTGTAAAGAATTGGATGTGCAGCTTTTTGCAACAACGCACTCTAAAGAATGTATAGAAGCTTTTGTAGGTGCTTCAAATGAAGTGGAAAGAAATATTATAAGATTGATAGAATTGAAAGACTATAAGTTTAAAATCTATGCTAATACGTTAAATTATGAATCAATTATAACTTCACTTGAATCAGATATTGAATTAAGAGGAGGCGATTTATTTTAATTATGATTGATTTTAATTTGCATAAAATATTTGTTGAAGGAAAAACTGATCAAGCTTTTATACAGTTTGTATTTGAAAATCAGTTTGGAATAAAACTGGAAGAAATTCAGGTTAAAAATGCAATTGTTGATTGTGGGGGTTGGACAAATATTGCTAAGCAAAAGAAAGTCTTATTAGACCCAATGAGGCTGGAAAATAATGGGAAAAACATTATTGTTTTTGATGCTGACGGTAAAGAAAATAAAGGAGGTTTTAAAAAGAGAAAAGCAGAATTAGAAAAAATTGCTGAAGAATTGAATGTGAGTTTTGAGATTTTTCTTTTTCCAGACAATGAAAGTGATGGAGATTTAGAATTGTTTTATTCGTCTTGTTTTAAAGAAGATAAATCTTTTTTTAAAGAGTGTTGGAATAATATGTATGCTTGTTTAGACGGAAACAAAAAAGAATTAAATTTGAAGTTTCCAAAATCAGCAGAAATGGTATTTTCTTATGTTGATTTATTTGAACAATATAAATCCGATGAATATAAAAACTCAAAATCAAAAAGGAGTTATTTTGATGATAATCTTTGGGAATTTGATTTTGAGAAAAATGAATATTTGAAAAAATTAATTTCTTTTCTAAAAGAACATTTACAAGAGTAATGGGAAGAAAAATATTATTAGAAAAAATAAATATTCCAGGTATTAAAACCTACGAAGTATATCGTCAAAACGGCGGATATGACTCGGTGGAAAAAGCGTTAAAGCAAATGACTCCTGATGAAGTAACAGAAGAAGTTAAAACTTCTGGAATTCGTGGTCGTGGTGGAGCAGGTTTCCCGGTAGGAATGAAATGGAGTTTCATTGACAAGAAGTCGGGAAAACCTCGTCATTTAGTTTGTAATGCCGATGAGTCGGAACCAGGGACGTTTAAAGATCGTTTCCTAATGGAATATATTCCACACTTGTTAATCGAGGGGATGATTACTTCATCGTATGCTTTAGGAGCAAACTTATCCTACATCTATATCCGTGGAGAATATATGTGGGTTTTCAAAACGCTTGAAAGAGCGATTAAGGAAGCTTATGCAGCGGGTTGGTTAGGAAAAAATATATTAGGAACTGGATACGATTTAGATTTACACGTTCATTGTGGTGCTGGTGCTTACATTTGTGGTGAAGAAACAGCATTAATCGAATCGTTAGAAGGTAAAAGGGGAAATCCTCGTATCAAACCACCGTTTCCAGCGATTTCAGGTCTATGGGCAAATCCTACTGTGGTAAACAATGTAGAATCTATTGCTGCAGTGCCTTGGATTGTTTTGAATAAAGGTGAGGAATACGCAAAAATTGGCATTGGTCGTTCTACAGGAACTAAATTGATTTCTGCTTCTGGGCATATTAAAAATCCAGGGGTTTATGAGATTGAATTAGGTCTTTCGGTAGAAGAATTTATGAATTCTGATGAATATTTAGGAGGTATGTACGATGATCGACCGTTAAAGGCGTTAGTCCCTGGAGGTTCTTCAGTGCCTATTTTGCCAGCGCATTTAATTTATAAAACTGCTAATGGTGATGATCGTTTAATGACCTACGAATCATTATCAGATGGTGGTTTTGCAACAGGTTCTATGTTAGGTTCGGGTGGATTTATAGTATATAACGATACGACTTGTGTGGTTCGTAACACTTGGAATTTCTCTCGATTCTATCACCATGAATCATGTGGACAATGTACCCCTTGTCGTGAAGGAACAGGATGGTTAGAAAAAATCCTTTGGAGAATTGAAAACGGACAAGGACGTGAAGAAGATATCGAATTATTGTGGAGTATCCAATCTAAAATTGAAGGAAATACAATTTGTCCTTTAGGAGATGCAGCATCGTGGCCCGTAGCCGCAGCCATCCGTCATTTTAGAGAAGAGTTTGAATATCACGTTCGATTCCCTGAAAAAATTAAACATAGAGATCACTTTGTAGCTGAACCTTTCGATAAAATAAGACATTTAGTAGCAAAGCAAACAGTATAATTTAAAAGTATGAAGTTAGAAGTTAGAAGTTAGAAGTGATTATCACTTAAATTTTTAAACTTTTAAACTTTTAAACCAAAATAAAATGAAAGTAACCATAGACGGACAATCGATAGAAGTCGAACCAGGAACAACTATCCTGCAAGCGGCTCGTATGATAGGAGGCGAAAGCGTGCCACCTGCGATGTGTTATTATTCGAAGTTAGAAAAAACTGGAGGGAAATGCCGTTGCTGTTTGGTTGAAGTAACCAAAGGTAGCGATGCAAACCCAACTCCTATGCCTAAACTTGTGGCTTCTTGTGTAACAGGAGTAATGGATGGTATGGAAGTGAATAGTAAAAATTCTACTCGCGTTGAAGAAGCACGTAAATCGGTAACTGAATTTTTGTTAATCAATCACCCTTTAGACTGTCCAGTATGTGACCAAGCAGGGGAGTGTGATTTGCAAAACTTGAGTTTCCAACACGGGAAATCAGAAACACGTTTTATAGAAGAAAAGCGTACTTTCGAACCAGAAAATATTGGTCCATACATTCAGTTGCATATGAATCGTTGTATTTTATGCCAACGTTGTACAGCAGTAGCAGATCAGTTGACAAACAATCGCGTACACGGTGTAATGGATAGAGGAGATCACGCAAATATATCTACTTGTATCTCTAAAGCTATCGACAACGAAATGTCAGGAAATATGATTGATGTTTGTCCTGTGGGTGCTTTAACTGATAAAACTTTCCGTTTCAAATCTCGTGTATGGTTTAGTAAACCTTACAATGCACATAGAGATTGTGACAAATGTTGTGGAAAAACTACTGTGTGGATGTTTGGTAATGAAATCCAACGTGTGACAGGTCGTAAAGATGAGTTCCATGAAGTTGAAGAGTTTATCTGTAATACGTGTCGTTTTGATAAAAAAGATGTTAAAGATTGGACAATCGAAGGACCACGCACATTTGAAAAATTCTCGGTTATTAACCGTAATAAATACGCTCTTGATGCACCAAAAGTAGAGATTCAAACAGAAGAACAAATTTTGTTAGGACGTGAGCAAGATCGCAAAAAAATTAGTATGACCAATGTTCCTTTAGAGGGCAATGATAATTCAAATAAATAAGAAATGGAGCAAGCATTAATTATCGAAAAAGGAATTCTCATTGTAGCAGTTTTTGCCATCACTATGTTGGCAGCGATGTACACTACTTTAGCAGAGCGTAAAGTTGCTGCTTGGTTACAAGATCGTATAGGTCCAAACCGTGCAGGTAAAGGAGGTATTCTTCAACCATTAGCAGATGGTTTAAAATTATTTGCTAAAGAAGAGTTTATGCCAGACACTCCTAATAAATTCTTATTCATTTTAGGACCAGCAATCTCTATGAGTATGGCATTAATTACAAGTGCTGTTTTACCTTGGGGTGATACTATAGAAATTTTTGGTAGAAAAGTAGTATTACAAGCGGCAGAGTTAGATGTATCTATCTTATATGTGTTTGCTGTATTGTCTATCAGTGTTTACGGTATTATGATTGGAGGATGGGCATCTAACAATAAATACTCATTAATGTCAGCACTACGTGCTTCTTCTCAAATGATTTCTTATGAAGTTGCAATGGGATTGTCAATCATTGCAGTGATTATGATAAATGGTAATTTAAGTTTAAAAGAAATAGCTAGCCAACAACACGGTTTTTGGGACGGAGGCTGGTTTAGCTGGAATGTATTTAAACAACCATTAGGATTTGTGATTTTTCTAGTATGTTCATTTGCAGAAACTAATAGAACACCTTTTGACTTAGCGGAATGTGAGGCTGAGCTTATTGGTGGTCACCACACAGAATATTCGTCTATGAAGATGGGATTCTATCTATTCGGTGAATATGCTGCTATGTTTGTTTCTTCAGCTATTATTTCACTTCTATATTTTGGAGGTTATAATTATCCGTTTATGGATATGGCGGCTGAGTCATTAGGACAAAATGCGGCGAATATAATAGGTGTTTTGGCTTTATTTGCTAAAATATTATTCTTCATCTTCTTCTATATCTGGGTACGTTGGACAATACCACGTTTCCGTTATGACCAGTTGATGAATTTAGGTTGGAAAATGTTAATTCCATTGGCTATTGCAAATGTTATTATCACTGGAATTGTTGTTGTAATAGTGGATAAATTGTAAGTAAAATGGCAATAGAAAATATTTCATTATCAGGAAGAAAAAAAGAAGTCTCTAATAAAAAGATGAACTTCTGGGAAAGCTTATATTTAGTAGCTATTGTAAAAGGTTTGTTTACAACTATTGGTCATTTATTCAAAAGAAAAGTAACGGTTAAATATCCTGAGCAGGTTAGACCTTTTAGTCCCGTGTATCGTGGTCAACATATGTTGAAACGTGATGAGCAAGGACGTGAGAATTGTACGGCTTGTGGAATGTGTGCAGTTGCTTGTCCTGCTGAAGCAATTACAATGACCGCAGCAGAACGTCAAAAAGGTGAAGAACATTTGTATAGAGAAGAAAAATATGCATCGACATATGAAATTAATATGTTACGTTGTATATTCTGCGGACTATGTGAAGAAGCTTGTCCTAAAGATGCAATTTACTTAACAGAATCTAAAGTGATTGTAAAATCAGCATCTAACCGTGAAGATTTCATCTACGGAAAAGATAAATTAGTAATGCCACTTGAAATGGCTATTAAGAACTCAAAAAATAACTAAAATGTCGATACTTACTATATTCTATATTTTAGCTGGTATTACCCTTGCCACTGGATTTATGACAGTGATTAGCAAGAACCCAATCCATAGTGCTATCTATTTAGTATTATGTTTCTTTAGTATTGGAGGTCATTATTTGTTGTTTAATGCTCAATTTTTAGCATTAGTACATATCATTGTTTATGCAGGCGCTATTATGGTTTTAATTTTGTTCACAATTATGTTAATGAATCTGAACAAAGAAAATGAACCCAATAAAAATCTTTTGTCTGTTATATCAGCGGTCATAGCCTTCGGGTTATTATGTTATGTGCTATTAGCAACTTTTGTAAAAGCGATGCCTAAGATTCAGGAATACAAAAATACAGGTGCAGATTTTCAATCTATCAAAGTATTGGGTAAAGTCTTATTAAACGAATATATGGTTCCATTTGAATTTGCTTCTGTTTTGTTATTAGTTGCGATGATTGGAGCTGTATTATTATCTAAAAAAGAAACATCAATTCAGTAAATGGAAAATATTTTATCTCAAATAGGAATTGAAAATTATATATACTTATCAGTGATACTGTTTTGTATAGGAGCTTTTGGCGTGTTGTACCGTCGTAATGCTATTATTATGTTTATGTCGGTAGAAATTATGTTGAATGCTGTTAACTTGTTATTAGTAGCATTTTCAAATTTTCATCAAGATGCGCAAGGACAAGTATTTGTGTTTTTTTCTATGGCGGTAGCCGCAGCAGAAGTAGCAGTTGGATTGGCAATTTTGGTTTCAATTTTTAGAAACACAGGTTCCATTGATATTGATAATTTAAAGAATTTAAAAGGATAAATACTAATGGAGAAAAATTTAGCTTTAGCTTTAGTATTAGTTTTAGCACCATTTTTTGGTTTCTTAGCCAATATTTTTTTTGGTAAAAAAGCAGGAAAAGGTTTTGTAGGATTGTTAGGAACACTTTCGATATTAATTTCGTTTTTTGCAACGACATATTTCTTTATGCTCATTCAATCTACTGGAAAATCAGTTCAAGTTGATTTATTCCAATGGATTTCTTTGGAAAAATTCAATATCAACTTTTCATTCTTGTTAGATCAGTTATCGGTGCTATGGTTATTATTCGTAACAGGTATCGGTACATTGATTCATATGTACTCTGCAAGTTATATGCACGATGATGAAAATATGCATAAGTTTTTTGCTTACTTGAATCTGTTTGTATTCTTTATGATTACATTAGTAATGGGTAGCAACTTATTGATTTTATTCATCGGTTGGGAAGGAGTTGGATTATGTTCTTATTTACTTATAGGATTCTGGTATAAAAATCAAGACTATAATGATGCGGCTAAAAAAGCTTTCATTATGAATCGTGTGGGTGATTTAGGGCTTTTAATTGGAATCTTTATTTTAGCATACGTTTTTGGTAGTTTAGAATATTCTGAAATCTCTAAAGCAATATTTAGCTTAAAAGATTCAAATCATGATTGGATGATTTCTAATTCCGCTCTTATAGGTATTGCGGCATTATGTCTATTCATTGGAGCTACAGGTAAATCTGCGCAGGTTCCTTTATATACTTGGCTACCTGATGCGATGGCAGGACCTACTCCTGTGTCTGCTTTAATCCACGCTGCAACGATGGTAACGGCTGGTATTTTTATGGTAACTCGTTTGAATTTTGTATTTGATTTAGCACCTAACGTACAAGTTTTGATTTCTGTGATTGGGGCTATAACTGCAGTTCTTGCCGCCGCAATAGGATTAGTACAAAATGACATTAAAAAAGTATTAGCTTATTCAACAGTATCTCAATTAGGGTTAATGTTTTTGGCGTTAGGATTAGGAGCTTACGAAGTAGCTGTTTTCCACGTAATCACTCACGCTTTCTTTAAAGCTTGTTTGTTCTTAGGCTCAGGTTCTGTGATTCACGCATTACATGGAGAGCAAGATATGCGCAATATGGGTGGCTTGAAAAAAGTAATGCCTATTACGTATTGGACAATGATGATTTCAACATTAGCTATTTCAGGTATTTTTCCATTCGCTGGTTTCTGGTCTAAAGATGAAATTTTAATGTCAGCTTACCACGGTAATGTTGTTTTATGGGTAGTTGGTTCTATTGCTTCAATAATGACAGCTTTCTATATGTTTAGATTGATGTATTTAACTTTCTTTGGAGAGTTTAGAGGAACCGAAGAGCAAAAACATCATTTACACGAAAGTCCAAAGTTGATTACTATTCCACTTATGATTTTAGCTGCATTAGCTCTTGTAGGAGGAGCAATTAATTTACCAGGAAGTACTTGGTTAAATCATTATTTAGCTCCATTATTCCACAAAGCGCATGGGGAACATCATTTAGATAATACTGCATTTATGCTTATGGGAATCGCAACTGTTGGGGCATTAATTGGAATTTATATCGCCTATTCAAAATATATTTCTAAGAAAGAAGTACCTGTTCAGGATTCAGAAATTAAAGGAATTGCTTCAGTTTTATATAATAAATTCTATGTGGATGAAGCTTATGAAGCATTGATTGTAAATCCTATTTATAAGTTGTCTCATTTCTTTAGAAAATACACAGAAGTGGCTATCTCTGAATTTTTATTCGGATTAGGAAAAATCACCAACTTACTTGGGAATCAAGGAAAATTAATTCAGAACGGAAATATTGGAATGTATCTATTAGCTTTTGTTATAGGTCTTTCATCAATATTAGCATATATATTTTTAGTTTAATAATACATCACGATGAACGTATCATTTATACTTATTTTATTATTATTTGGAGCAATTGCAACCTATTTTTCAGGTGATAAATTTGCTAAAACTGTAGCATTGATTTTTAGCTTAGCTTCAGCTGTTGTTTCATTTTATATTTATAATGAATTTAGCAATGGAGAAAAATTTGATTTTATCCATCAATGGATTGCTAATCCGAATATCTTTTTAGCATTAAAAGTTGATGGGTTGGCTATCGGGATGTTATTATTAACAACGGTATTAACTACTATTATCATCTATTCTTCTTTTGGAAATGTATATAATAATTCAAAAAGTTTTTATGCTTTGGTTTTATTTATGTCATTTGCAATGGTAGGGACATTTTTAGCTGCTGATGGATTCTTGTATTATATCTTTTGGGAATTAGCTTTAATCCCAATTTATTTCATCGCATTAATTTGGGGTAATGGAGATGTCGAAGAACGTAAACGTGCCATAGTGAAATTTTTTATATTCACGTTGGCGGGGTCTTTATTTATGTTGGCTGCTTTTGTTTATTTATTCCATAAAGCGGGTACTTTAATGTTGGGAGATTTGTACACAATTCATTTGACAGAGCAAGAACAAATATGGATTTTCTTAGCATTTTTCTTAGCATATGCCATCAAGATTCCAATTTTTCCATTCCATACTTGGCAGGCTAATACTTATCAAAAAGCTCCAGCTGTAGGTACCATGTTGCTTTCGGGTATAATGTTGAAAATGGGATTGTATAGTGTTATTCGTTGGCAATTGCCTTTAGCACCTATAGCTGCAAAGACCTATATCAATATTTTGTTAGTATTAAGTATTATTGGAGTTGTTTACGGTTCTATAGTTGCTTTACGTCAACGAAATTTGAAAAAACTTTTGGCTTATTCATCTTTAGCTCACGTGGGTTTAATTGCAGCATCTACTTATACACTTTCATTAGATGGTTTGCGTGGAGCAGTGTTACAAATGATTGCTCACGGATTTGTCGTAGTAGGTTTATTTTTTGCTGCGGAAGTTATCGAAAGACGTTTTAAAACACAAGAAATTGCAGATATGGGCGGAATTAGAATTCAGGATTCTAAATTTGCTTCTATGTTTATGATAGTGATGTTAGCATCAGTTGCGTTGCCATCGACTTTCAATTTTATTGGAGAGTTTACCGCTTTATACAGTCTTTATAATGTGAATATTTGGTTTGCAGTTATTGCAGGTACTACGATTATATTAGGCGCTTTTTATATGTTGAAAATGTTTCAAAATGTAATGTTGGGCGAAACTAATGTAAAGGTTTTCGAATCTGTTACAACTCAAGAGGCAATTGTGTTTATTGCAATCATAGCGGTTATTTTCCTTTTTGGAATTTATCCAAAACCTATAAACGATTTGATAACACCTGCTTTGCAAGAAATAGTTACAAAAATAAACAGTATTAATATTGAATAAGAATTTGATAGTTTTTCAAATTCAAAATTAGTAGAAGAATGAATACATTAATAGCGATATCTGGATTAGGAATAGTTTGTATGCTTTTAGAAATGTTCAATTTCCGAAAAGGAATTGTTCCAATCACTATTTTAGGTCTATTGGCAATTTTAGGCTATAATATTTCTATAAATAATCCATTAGGATCATACCTAAATAATATGATGATTGTTGATAGAAAATCAGTAGCTTTTTCTAGCTTGTTTATAGTGATTACTACTTTCATTGTAGCAATGAGCGGCGAATTTTATAAAGACCGACAATCAAAAATTTCAGATTTTGTAGCAATAAAAGTATTTATGTTAGCGGGTGGTGTAGCAATGATTTCTTTTGGGAATTTAGCAATGTTTTTTCTTGGTATTGAAGTACTTTCGATTTCATTGTATGTTTTAGCAGCTAGTAATAGATTGAGTTTGAAAAGTAATGAGGCTGGGATGAAGTATTTCCTAATGGGATCTTTTGCATCTGGAATAATACTTTTTGGAATAGTATTAATATATGGTGCAACGGGAAGTTTCGATTTAGCTAAAATTTATCAAATTGTGCATACGGTAAATTTTCCACAATGGTATTTTATAGGTGTTATAATGATGGTTATAGGTATGTTGTTTAAAATTGCAACGGTGCCATTTCATTTTTGGGCACCAGATGTTTATGAAGGTTCTCCTTCTTTAACAACCGCTACAATGAGCACATTGGCTAAAGTAATAGCAGTAGCAACTCTTCTAAAATTATCAAATAGTTTAATTCCGTTCCATACCTATACTTTTGAAGTTATCATTGTTGTTGTTTCTATCGCATCAATGTTAGTAGGTAATATTATGGCATTACGTCAAAATAATGTGAAACGTATGTTAGCTTTTTCTGGAGTGTCTCATGCAGGTTTTATGTTAATGACATTATTGATAGCGAATCAGGCTGAGAACATTTTGTTATACTATGCTACTTCTTATGCAATTTCAGGTTTAGCACTTTTTGCGGTAGTCTTATATGTAATGAAAGATAAAGAAAATGAAACAATTGATATTTTTAATGGTTTTGGAAAATCTAACCCTTTATTAGCAGCTGTTGTGACTTCATCTTTATTGTCTATGGCTGGTATTCCAATTTTTTCAGGATTTTTTGCTAAATTATTTGTATTTAATCAGATAATTCAATCTGGATGGATAGTTTTAGTTATTGTGGCAGTAATTGCATCTATTATTAGTGTTGGTTATTATTTCAAAATAATTTTAGCAATGTACACAAAGGAAGCTAACGAGACTTTTTCTAAAGCACCTATTGTTTATCAAATAATAGCAGTTTTGTTGATGCTTTGTACTGTAGCTATCGGACTAGTTCCAAATGCAATATTAAATTTAATTCGATAAAATTTGTAATTAATATTTGAAAAAAGCGACTAATTTTGTTAGTCGCTTTTTGTTTTTACATATACAAAC
This sequence comes from Limnohabitans sp., assembly GCA_030053945.1. GTDB lineage: Bacteria > Bacteroidota > Bacteroidia > Flavobacteriales > Flavobacteriaceae > Flavobacterium. The sequence goes on along the minus strand of JASGCW010000031.1, from coordinate 5,476 downwards.
TTTTATATTAATTTGCATAGATGAAAAAGTTTATAGCTTGTTTAGTTTTATTCCTCATTTGTTTTCAAAGTATATCACAGGTTAATACTTTCAAAACAATAACAGAGAAAGATTTTCTCAAATTACAAGAGAAAGCGAAGTCATTTTTGAATTCAGATGTTGATAGCGCCTTTTTTTATGTCAAAATTCTTGAAAATTCTCACAATGATATTTATAAAGCTTCTGGGTTTGTGACCCATAGCTATATCTTAGCTAAGCAGAATAAATTTGCCGATGCAGAAATAAAGTGTTCAACAGCGATTAAATTGATATCAAACGCATCAGCATCTCCTATAAAATCACAAACAGAATCATATATCTATAATGTTTCAGGTTTAGTTGATTGGATGAATCAAAAACTACCAAATGCACTCGATAAGTTTTTTATGGCAAAAAAAATTGCAATCAAAAACGGAGATATTGTTCAAATCAATAAAATAAATCTAAATATAGCGAATATAAAAAGAGATATTGGAAATTTTAAGGAAGCAATTTCCAACTATAAAGAAAGTGACCAAATTATTGACAAAAACAAAAACTTATATTCAAAATTTGATTTTTTGCAAAATAAAGCAAATTTGAATTTTAATCTTGGTATTTGTTATGAGAGGTTTTTTGCCAAGAATAGAAATAAGAATGTGTTGTTAGATTCTGCTTACTTTTTTTACAGTAAAGCACAGCTATATTCTGATGATAATCTTTCAATTAATTTGAATGTACTTAACAACTTAGGGAATATTCATTTTTTTAAAGGAGAGTATGTAGCGGCTGAAAAAAATTATATGGCATCATCTTCTTTAGCAAAGCAATCAAATTCGATAAAAGAATATTATAGCGCTTTATATAATTTGGGATTGGTCAATTATATTACAAAAAATTATGATAAGGCATTAATTTATTTTGCTAGAGTAGATTCTATATATAAATTGTCAAATTCAGGCAAACGCGAATTCGTTGATTCAAACTATAAACAAGCTAAGATATTTGAGTCAAGAAAAGATTATGAAAAAGCTTTGCATCATTCCCAGATTTATACAGAAAATTTTGAAAAAGATCAAGGTACTGCCAATAATAACATAGTGGAAGCTAATTTCAAATTGACCAATGAGGATATAAAGAAAGAAATGATTTTGTTACAAAACAAATACAGGAATAGAGTTTTTTATCAAAACGCTTTTTTCGGTTTTATGTTATTAGTCATTATTGTTTTGATGGTTTTATATATAAGAAAATATCGAAGTAAGAAAGTTATTGAAAAAAAGATGGAAATAATTTTAAATGAGATAGAACGTAATAGCGTTGTTATGAATAATGCCGATGTTAGTATAGACGAAACCGAAGCAGAATCTGACAAAGATAAAGTAGGATCTCAGCTTATTAGTATAGAAAGTGAAAGTGAGATACTTAACAAATTAAGAGATTTAGAAGAGAAAAAATTTTATTTGAATCAAAATTTTACACAACAGCAGGTTGCCAAAAAAATAAAAACAAATACAACCTATCTTTCTTATGTTGTAAATAAGCACTTTGGGAAATCTTTTGGCGGTTATTATAATGAATTGAGAATTAATTATATAATCAATGAGATTGTCAATAATTCTAAGTTTAGAGAATATACTACTCAAGCAATTGCAGAAAGTGCAGGTTTTAAAAATGCTGACTCTTTTACAACATCTTTTAAAAAGAAAACCGGATTAACTCCTTTTCAATTTATAAATGAAATTAAAAAAAGGGAATCTTAAGATTCCCTTTTTTTAATTTTAACTTCCTGTTATCACTGGTAGAGGTTCGTCGTCTCCGAGTGTACCTCCTACTCCACTTCCTCCAGATGGAGTTTCTTGATTACCTGTGTTATTCCCACCACTAATACTGGTATTCCCGCCTTTGATTAAAATACTTTGTTTTTTGTCAAGTTCAAAGTTTGAGAAATCGTTAATTGAAGATTTAATTTTATTCATTTTGTAATAAGGATTTAATGTTATTAAAATTAAGAAATGATTTGTAATAGTATGATTGATTTTTGTTTTTACAAGTAAATGTTTTTGAAAAAAATGTAAAAATCTGAAAATGAATTATTTGCATAATTTTTTCATTACTACATTTTAAAAATTATAGCCCTTTAATTTAAAAAATCTATCTTCTTTCGTTTTTTTTTCTTCTTTATTCTGAACAAATTTGAAAAACATTTTTATGTAGATTTCTATTTGCTATTGATAGATACAAAATAAAAAATTGAAATTTTCATAGTTAAATTCGATAAAAAATAAACTAAAATGCTAACTATTACAAAAGAGTATTTGATTCTAAATAATCATCAAGAGAAAATAAAGGAATTTGAAGATGCATACAATTCACATCCTAATTTTCCAAGTTTATTTGCTTTAACTGATTCATTAAATCTAGTTAATGTTGAGAATATTGCGGCTAGAGTTGAAAAGAATGAATTGGAAAGCCTGCCAAGTCAGTTCTTAGCAATGGTAGAAAATGAATTATTCTTAGTTAAAAAGAATGATAGTAAAATTGTCTTACTAGATAATAAAAAAGAAACATCAGAAATTAGCGTAGAGGAGTTTGTTTCCAGATGGAATGGAATAATTGTAGGGGTAGAAGAAGGTGTAAACGAGGATGTTTCTATGGTGTCATTTTACAATATTTTGATTCTTAGTGGTTTTTTATTGTTTGGGGTATTTTTCATTAAACAATTTCTAGATTCAGATTTTAATGTTATTTCGAATGTTGTTTTTCTTTTGAGTTTGATAGGTGCAATTCTTGGGGTTTTAATAGTTAGTGATAAGTATTATAATGTTAATGGATATATAGTTTCAAAGTTGTGTACTCAAGGTGAATCAATGTCTTGTGAAGATGTTGTGAATTCAAAGTTTGCACAAATCAATAAATGGTTAGAGTTTTCGGATTTACCTATTATATATTTTTCTAGTGTAATAATGGCAATGCTTTTAGTGCCAACAGTTTATCAAGAGATTATATTGATGAGTGTATTCACAATTCCAGTAGTGTTTTATTCATTATGGCTTCAAAAAGTAAAAATTAATAAATGGTGTCCGCTTTGTTTGTTGGTAAGTTCTGTGTTAGTAATTTCTTCCTTATTGACACTAATTAAATCATATTCGTTAAACTGGAATAATTGGTATGTTTTTTTAGTGTCATTTTTATCGTTGTTCGTTATTTGGTCAGTGTTTAAAAATTTACTACTAGAGAAAAATAAACTTGATACTGAGAATAACTCATTAAGAAAGTTCAAAAGAAATCCTGATTTATTCTTTAAGTCAATAGTTCCGGTTACTTCAACTAATTCACTTATTGGTTTTAATAAGTTGGAAATTGGAGAACAAGAAGCATCAGTAACTCTAACTTTATTATTAAGTCCAAGTTGCCCACATTGTCATACAGCATATACAAAAGCAATATATCTCCAACAGAGATTTAAAAAGAATTTAAAATTAGAGATACTGTATAATGTTAATCCTGAGAACACATTAAATCAATATAGGGAAGTAGCCCTAGTGTTATTGCAACTAAATAGAAAGAATAAAGAAAATAGTTTAAAAGCTCTAGACGATTGGCATGGCAAACAAATGAATCTTAAAGAGTGGAAAAATAAATGGCAAACAAGTATTGAGCCTACCATAGTAGATGATTTAGAAGACCAATATAATTGGTGTCTGGAAAATAATTTCAATTATGCACCAGTCCGATTAATAAATCAAAACCTACTACCAAACGAATATGACATAGAAGATTTGAAATATTTCATCAACGAGTTGATTCCTGAGGAAGTTTATTAAGCATTAAGCAATTAGAAATACAGTCAAAAACTCCATTGACTTAAATGTTGGAGGCATTAATCAAATAAATTTAATATTATGAAAAAGTCAATTTTAAAATTGAAAACTGTTAAAGAGTTAACTCAATCAGAACAGAAACAAATTAAAGGTGGAATTGCCAAAGATTGGTTTAAATGTTGCTTGACACAGGAAGCAATTGATAACAATGAAGATATTCCATTTGGTTGTGAAGCTTGGTTGATTTGTGATGGATGGTATTAAGAATAATAAAAAAATAAGACTATGAAAAAATTAATCTTGAAATTAAAAATGTCAAGTGAATTGACTAAAACTGAATTAAAAGCAATAAAGGGTGCAGGTTTTTGCTATTACAAAAAATATTATGGGTACACTAAGGAAGATTGTTTAAATGAAGGTGGTCGTTTCCACGCTATTGATAATAGTTGTTCAATTTATACTTGTTAACTATTAACAACATATAAAGAAAAGTTTTGCAAGTGTTTCTAAAAATTCATTTTGACAATTTAGTTTGCTTTTTCGAATACACTTGCTTATAAAATATTGTTGCAACGATAGTCAAAGCCTCCATTGACTTAAAATGTTGGAGAGGTTTTTAAATCATAAATTAATTAAAAATGAAAGATTCAATTTTAAAATTAAAGAATGTTCAAATCATTTCAAAAGAATTACAAAAGGAGATTAAAGGTGGAGATGGTAATGGTAATCGTTGTCTTCAAAACCCGCCAGATTGTTGGTTGAAATAAATTGTTTTTTGAAGTGCAAAAGTTGTATTATATAACATTTAGAGTTTGAAAAACAATGGTTATGCAAAGGGCTTTTGCCCTTTGCATTTAAGTTTATTCTTTCATTTTTTATGCTCGGTAAATTAATATTGAATACAATCATAATTTATCAAGGATTCTTAATGCTTCAAAATTTTAGGTTTTTGATTTATACCACATTTTTAAAGTATATCATAAAGTATTCAAATAATATTGTAAAAAAGGTGTTCCAAAAAGTATGTCATTTAATATTCTACGAATAAATTATCTAAATCATTTTGGAAACTTGAGGTAAAAATATTGTTGCAATCATAGTCAAAGCCTCCATTGACTTAAAATGCTGGAGTATATCAATTAAATAATTTAATTTATTATGAAAAATTCAATTTTAAAAATGAAAAACGTTCAAATTTTAACAAAAGAAGAAAAAAAAACAATTAAAGGAGCTGGTTATTGTTGTCCAACTGCTTTTAGAACCTGTGGTATATTCACTACGTGTCACTTACAATAACTAGCTTTAAAATCCCTCAATTGTATTATCAGTTGAGGGAATTATAATAAACTTTATTATTATAAAAAATTCAATTTTAAATTTGAAAAATTCTAAGTAATTGACTAATTCAGAGCTTAAATCTATTTTAGGGGCTGGAAAGATTTGTTGTGAATACAACAACGGAAGATGTATTTTATGGGGAATAACTCAAGGAGGTTGCCCATAATTTTTAAGTTTTTAAACTTAAAATTATTTAGATTAGGGCTATCTTTTGATAGCCTTTTTGTTAAATATTAATATTTTTGACCATAAAAAACACACCATTGAGATCCTTTCCAAATTACATACAAGCAGAC